>NZ_KB890024.1:4718303-5018303 GCF_000372965.1 Hoeflea sp. 108
GGCCCCGGCCATGGTGCCGGCACTCACCCGATTCGCGATTCGCATCGCCCTTTTGCTGCGCAGGAGTTTGCGTGCCTGGGCCGCCGCAAACACCCAGCCGAAATCGATGGCGATCAGCACGGCAGCCATCGTGACCGTCAATTCCAGCCAGCCGACAACGGTCACCGCAGCGAGGTCGATGATGGTCGGCAGCAGTGCGAGATAGAACATCATGATCTTGGGATTGCCGAGTGTCACCGCCATGCCAGCGGCAAACAACCGCCAGGGCGAATCCTCGCGCGGCATCTCGTTGCCTTCGGTTTCGACCGGTGCGGTCCACATCTTCCAGGCGAGATAGACCAGATAGGCGACGCCGGCCCATTTCACCGCAACGAAGGCGTAGTGGAAGCTCTGGGCGACGACAGCCAGGCCGAACACGGCAAGCGACAGCCAGATTGCCTCGCCGATCCACATCGCCGCCAGAAACGGCAGCACATCGCGAAAGCCCTTAGAGATGACACGCGCCACAAGGGCCGCGATCGAAGGCCCGGGGGAGCCGGCCGCAACCAACAGGGCGCCGGCAAAGATCAGAAGCGAAGTCGGTTCCACAGTCGTTCCCTCAATCTGGCCCTCAATCCGCCCGCGAGAATTTATGGCAACGGCAAAAACTTGCAACCTGCGGAAAAGAGCCAGGCCCGACGGCGCAAGTTGATGAGGCGCCGCGCGTGACGAACCTTGCTCGCGACAAGCTTCGGGCGGATGATTTGCCTGCGCCGGCCCGATACCGGAAGGCCCGGCATGGCGGCGTCAGGGAGAGCAGGTCATGGCCAAGTTTCTCTACATTTACCACGGCGGCTCGGTGCCGCAGTCGGAAGAAGAGGGCGCCCGGGTGATGAAAGCCTGGATGGATTGGTTCGCCACGCTCGGCGCCGCCGTCGTCGACGGCGGCGCGCCGGTCGGCAAGTCGCAAACGGTTGCCACCAATGGTTCTGTGACGAACGACGGCGGCGCGAACCCGACGAGCGGCTATTCCATCGTCGATGCCAAGGATGCGGCTGATGCAGCCCGCATGGCCAAGGGCTGCCCAATCCTGCAGGCAGGAGGCTCGGTGGAACTAGCACCCATCGTGCAGATGTAGCCGCAAACAAAAAGGGCGCCTCCGGTGGAGACGCCCTTTCGATGTTCCGGAGAGCCGGGGCTTATGCCGCGCCCTTCGACTTTTCGAAGCGCTTGCGCTCGTTCGGGTCGAGATAGAGCTTGCGCAGGCGGATGGTCTTCGGCGTCACTTCGACCAGTTCGTCGTCCTGGATCCAGGCGAGAGCGCGTTCCAGCGTCATGCGGATCGGCGGGGTCAGCTTGACCGCCTCGTCCTTGCCGGCGGCACGGATGTTGGTCAGCTTCTTGCCCTTGAGCACGTTCACTTCCAGGTCGTTGTCACGGCTATGGATGCCGATGATCATGCCCTGGTAGACCTTGACGCCCGCGTCGATGACCATCGGGCCGCGGTCTTCCAGGTTCCACATCGCATAGGCGACCGATTCGCCCTGTTCGTTGGAGATCAGGACACCGTTGGTACGGCCGGGCAGCTCGCCCTTGTAGGGCTGGTAGGAGTGGAACAGGCGGTTCATGACCGCCGTGCCGCGCGTGTCGGTGAGCAGTTCCGACTGGTAGCCGATCAGGCCGCGCGTCGGCGCATGGAACACCAGGCGCTGGCGGTTACCGCCCGAAGGACGCAGTTCGACCATCTCGGCCTTGCGCTCCGACATCTTCTGCACGACGACGCCGGCATGCTCCTCATCGACGTCGATGACGACTTCTTCGATCGGCTCGAGCAGGTTGCCGTCTTCGTCCTTCTGCATCACGACGCGCGGACGCGACACGGCCAGTTCGAAGCCTTCGCGGCGCATCGTCTCGATCAGAACGGCCAGCTGAAGCTCGCCACGGCCCGACACGAAGAACGAATCCTTGTCGGCCGACTCTTCGATCTTGAGCGCGACGTTGCCCTCGGCTTCCTTCATCAGACGGTCGCGGATGACGCGGCTGGTAACCTTGTCGCCCTCGGTGCCGGCCAGCGGCGAATCGTTGACGATGAAGGACATGGTGACGGTCGGCGGATCGATGGGCTGCGCATGCAGCGGCTCGGTCACGGCCGGGTCGCAGAAGGTGTCGGCGACGGTGCCCTTGGAAAGGCCGGCGATGGCGACGATGTCGCCTGCCTGCGCTTCCTCGATCGGCTGGCGCTCGAGACCGCGGAAGGCCAGGATCTTGGAGACGCGGCCGTTTTCGAGCAGCGAACCGTCATGATGCAGGACCTTGACGGCCTGGTTCGGCTTCAGCGTGCCGGAGTGGATACGGCCGGTGATGATGCGGCCGAGGAACGGGTTGGCCTCGAGGATGGTGCCGATCATGCGGAACGGGCCGGGGTTAACTGCCGGTGCCGGAACGTGCTTGAGCACGAGGTCGAACAGCGGCGCGAGGCCCTGGTCCTTCGGGCCTTCCGGATTCTCGGAAACCCAGCCATCGCGGCCCGAACCGTAGAGGATCGGGAAGTCGAGCTGTTCGTCGGTGGCGTCGAGCGCTGCGAACAGGTCGAACACCTCGTTGATGACTTCCTGGTGGCGCGCATCGGGACGGTCGATCTTGTTGATGACGACGATCGGCTTCAGGCCAACCTTCAGCGCCTTGCCGACCACGAACTTGGTCTGGGGCATCGGGCCTTCGGCCGCGTCGACCAGCACGATGGCGCTGTCGACCATCGACAGGATGCGCTCGACCTCACCGCCGAAATCGGCGTGGCCAGGGGTGTCGACGATGTTGATGCGGGTGTCCTTCCAGTCAACCGAAGTCGCCTTGGCCAGGATGGTGATACCGCGTTCCTTTTCGAGATCGTTCGAATCCATCGCGCGCTCTGCGACACGCTGGTTTTCACGGAACGAGCCGGATTGCTTAAGGAGCGCGTCGACGAGCGTGGTTTTGCCATGGTCGACGTGCGCGATGATCGCGATATTGCGGAGGTTCATATATCTACTCGGGAGCGTTGCCGGCACTGCCTGTCGACGCGCCGCGTTTTCGGTTGGCGGGCTCATACAGGTTTTTTCGCAGATGCGAAAGGGGGGCGAGCAAATCCGCCGATTTTCCGCTCGCCGGCAAGGTTACAAAATGTCGCCCCAGTCGGCGCGGCGCGCGCGCTTGAACAGATCGCCGTCGCGTTTGGTCACGAGCTTCTCCTCGGCCGAACCGTCGGCGAGGCAGAGCTTGAGGCCGACCTTGCCTGAGCCGCCGTGGGCTGGGGCTAGCACCCGGGCGCCAAAGGCTTCCGCCGGCTGCCGGGATGCCGCGAGGAAAATATACTTCTCGTCCTCCCACGGCACATCGCCGCGCTTGGTCAGACGATGCAGGCGCGAACGGGCGACGCGGCGCGAGAAATGGCACCAGTCGGGCTCGACAAGCGGACATGGTTTCGAATGCGGGCATGGCGCAACCAAGTGGGCGCCCAGCGCGACCAGCTGTTCGCGCACGGCCATCACACGCTTCCATCCGGCCGGCGTGCCGGGCTCTACGATGACAAGCAGGCCCTCCGTCGCCGCCCAGAGCCGCCCGACCAGCGCTTGCCCTTCCGCCGGCGACAGCTCGTCCAGCACATAGGCAAGCGTCACCAGATCGGCCTTGCCCGCCTCGATGGCCTTGCTTGCGTCGGCGACCGTCCATTCGACGCTGTCCAGTCCGGAATGGGCTGCAAGCGCCTCGCCGACCTCGCGGATCGACGGACTGGCCTCGAGCATCCTGGCGGATGCCAGCGACGACCAGCAATCGGCCGCGGCCCAGAGTGCCGTGCCCGGCCCTGCTCCGACGTCGAACAGGGTCTTCGGCGCAAAATCCGGCATCAGCTCGGCAGCGCTTTCGAGGCTGGCCCTGACCGCTGCAAAGGTTGCCGGCAGCCGCGTCGCCAGATAGGCGCGGGCATACATCTCGTCCGACAGATGCAGCCGGCCGTCACGCACCTCGGCCCGGTAGCGGACGGACAGCGTGTCGGCAGCACGCTGCAACTCGGCCAGCGGCACGCCTTCCAGCGCCCGATCGACCGCCGCCCGCAATGCTGCCGGTAGTTCCATGTGCCTGCTCGTCCGCGACCTAAACCAGACCGCGCTTTTCCATCATCGCCTCGGGCGACGGCATCTTGCCGCGGAAGGCCTTGTAGAGTTCCTCAGGATCGGCAGAACCGCCTGCAGAATAGATGTGCTTGCGCAGCTTCTCGGCCATGTCGGCATTGAAAGCGTCACCGGTTTCCTCGAAGGCGGCGAATGCGTCGGCATCGAGCACTTCCGACCACATGTAGGAATAATAGCCGGCCGAATAGCCCTCGCCCGAGAACACATGCAGGAAATGCGGCGTGCGGTGGCGCATGACGATGGCCTCAGGCATGCCAAGATCACCAAGCGTCTTTGCCTCGAAGGCAACCGGGTCGGCCGGCGCATCGGGGCGCGCGTGGTAAGCCATGTCGACCAGCGCCGATGAGGTGAACTCGACGGTGGCAAAGCCCGCGCCGAAGGTCTTGGCCGCCAGCATCTTGTCGAGCAGCTCCTTCGGCATCGCCTTGCCGGTCTTGTAATGCAGCGCGTGCTTCTCCAGCACCGCCGGCACCGTCAGCCAGTGTTCATAGAGCTGCGACGGTAGTTCGACGAAGTCGCGGCTGACCGAAGTGCCCGATACCGACGGCCAGGTGACGTCGGTCAGCATGCCGTGCAGCGCGTGGCCGAACTCGTGGAACAGCGTCTTCGCCTCGTCGAGCGACAGAAGGGCCGGCTCGCCTGCGGCCGGCTTGGCGAAGTTCATGATGTTGTAGATGATCGGCGTAGCGCCCTTGCCGAGCTTGTAGCCCGACTGCAGCGAGCTCATCCACGCACCCGAGCGCTTGGACGGACGGGCGAAATAGTCGGCCAGGAACAGCCCCCGCTTGCTGCCGTCGGCATTGAACACCTCGAACACCCTGGCATCGGGATGCCAAGCGGCAATGCCGGGCACTTCCTTGAAGGTGATGCCGAACAGCCGGGTGGCCACGTCGAAGCAGGCGTCGATGATGCGTTCGAGCTGGAGGTAGGGCTTCAGTTCGGCTTCGTCGAAGGCGTATTTCTCGGCGCGCAGCTTTTCCTGGTAGAAACGCCAGTCCCATGCCGCAAGCTTGTCGTTGCTGCCGGCGCGGGCTGCCAGGCGCTGCAGCTCGGCCTCGTCGGCGGCGGCCTTCTCGCGCGCCTTGTTCCACACCGGTTCGAGCAGCTCCATCACGGCCTTCGGCGTCTTCGCCATGGTGTCGTCGAGCTTCAGCGCCGCATAGCTGTCATAGCCGAGCAGCTTCGCCTTCTCGGCACGCAGCCTGAGCGTGTCGCGCACGACACCGGCATTGTCGGTGGTCCCGCCCGTCTCGCCACGGCCGGCAAAGGCCCTGAAAGCCTTTTCGCGCAGGTCGCGCCGCTCGGAGAAGGTGGTGAAGGGTTCATAGATCGAACGCGACAGGGTGACGGCGTATTTGCCCTTCTGTCCGCGCATCTCCGCCGCCTGGGCCATCGCACCGCGAACGAATTCCGGCAGGCCGGCAAGGTCGCTTTCGTCGAGGAACAGCGCCCATTCCTTCTCGTCGGCGAGCACGTTCTGGCCGAACTTCGCACCGAGCGAGGCTAGCTCCTCCTGGATCGCAGCGAGGCGCTTCTTGCCTTCGGGGTCGAGCTTGGCACCCGAACGGACGAAGCCCTTCCAGGTTTTTTCCAGCACCCTCAGTGCCTCGGCGTCGAGACCGAGCGAGGCGCGGCGGGAATAGAGGTCGTTTATGCGGGCAAACAGCTTCTCGTTCATCGAGATTTCCGAGAAGTGCCGAGCCATTTTCGGCGAAATCTCGCGTTCCATCGCCTGGATCGCATCATTGGTGTGGGCACCGGCGCGGCACCAGAAGATCGACGACACATGGTCGAGCGCCTCTCCTGCCAGCTCCAGCGCCTCGAGCGTATTGGCGATCGTCGCCGGCTCGGCATTGCTGGCGATCGCCTCGACCTCGGCGGAATGCGCGGAAAGCGCTGCGTCGAACACAGGCCCGAAATCGCCGTCTTCGATCCTGTTGAAGTCGGGCAGGCCAAGCGGCCCGGTCCAATGGGTCAGCGGATGGCGCGCGAGATCGATCGTGGCGGACATGAACAGCTTCCTTGATTGGCATTCGGTGCGGACCGTCACGATGTAGGGCCGCGCTCGATGCGGCGCAACCGCCTTGACTTGCGCCAGGCGCCAAACTAAGGAACCCATATAATAAGGTTTACTTACTAAAATGGTCAATTCCAGTGACACCGACACCTTCGGCTTCATCGTAAACGACATTGCCCGGCTCATCCGTGCCGAGATGGACCAGCGCTGCGCCGATGCCGGCCTCGGCCTGACCACTGGCGAAGGCCGCGTCCTGCTCAATGTCAGCCGCACCGGTCCGATCCGCCAGGCAGCGCTCGCCGAACGCCTGGGCATCGAGGCGATGACGCTGAGCGGCGCGCTCGACCGTCTGGAAACCAAGGGCTTCGTCGAGCGCCAGCCCGATCCGGCCGACCGCCGTGCCAAGCTGGTGACGCTGACGGATGCGGGCACGTCAGTGGTCGCGCAGATCGAGCCCATCGCCTCGGGCATCCGCAGCGATGCCGCCCGCGGCATCGACCCCGACGAGTGGCAGCGCCTGCTCCTGGCATTGCGCGCCGCCCGCGCGAACCTCGTTGCAGCGCGCGCCGAAACCCAGTCCAGTGAGAGCGCGGCGGCATGAACATGCGTACTGACATCGCCGCCGCAGAGTCCGTAGCCGCGCCCGAACCGATCATGAGCGAGCGCCGGGTGTCGCTGATCGGCGGCCTGATGGTTGCCATCGGCCCGATCTCGCTCGCCCTGTTCACCCCGGCCATGCCGGAGATCGTCAACGCCTTCGGCACCACCGAAGCTGCTGTGAAGATGACGCTGTCGCTCTATTTCGGCGGTTTTGCCTTCGCCCAGCTCGTCTGCGGACCGCTGTCCGACGGTTTCGGCCGCCGTCCGATCACGCTCGTCTTCATGGCGATCTATCTCGCCGCCAGCGTGCTGGCGCTGCTCGCCCCCAACATCGAAACGCTGGTCGCCGCCCGCTTCCTGCAGGGTGTGGGTGCTGCGGTGGGCGTTTCGGTTTCCCGCGCGGTCGTCCGCGACGTCTTCACCCATGAGCGCTCCGCCCGCATCATGAACATGATCGGCATCCTGCTTGCCCTCGGACCTGCAATCGCGCCGACGCTGGGCGGCCTGACGATGGAGTTCTTCGGCTGGCATGCCATCTTCATCGTCATGGTGCTGCTGGGTGTCGTCGTTATGCTGGTGACGGTCTTCGCCCTGCGCGAAACGGTGCAGCGCGACCTGAGCCGCATTCGCCCCGGTGCTCTCTTCCGGTCCTACGGGTCGCTGCTGTCGAGCCCCTATTTCGTGCTCTGCAGTCTCGTCATCGCCGGCACCTCGGGCGCCATCTATACGCAAGCGACCGTGCTCGCCTTCATCCTGATGGAGCGTGTCGGCCTGACCGCAACGCAGTTCGGCCTGGGCATGCTGATGCAGACGGCCAACTTCATGCTCGGCGCGCTCATCACGCGCCGGCTGATGCCGCGCTTCGGCGCCCCGCGCCTTGTGCCTGTCGGTCTCGTCTTCGTCGCGCTTGGCTCGATCTCGATGGCCGTGGTGCTGCGCCTGTACGAGCCGACCTTCCTGCTCGTCATGGGTCCGATCGGCATTTACGCTTTCGGCATCGCCATGGTCCTGCCGGCAATGATGACGGCAGCCCTTGCGCCCTTCCCCAAGAATGCCGGCGCGGCATCGGCGATGATGGGCTTTTTCCAGATGGGCGCGGGCCTCGTCGGCGGTACGATCTCGGCGATGATCGGCGATCCGGTGACGGCGCTCGCCACCGTCATCCCGATCATGGGGCTGATGGCCATCGTCTCCTGGCTGACATGGAGCCGGTTACCCGAACCGTCCATCATGACTCGGCTGAAATAGCGATCTGGCGACGGCAGCTAGATGCCGTCGCAATCCTCGCCGATGGTCATCTGCGTGTTGGCGACGATCAGGCCATTCTTGGTGGTGAACGTCTCGCGCATGGTCATGTCGTTGTTGGGAAAATCGTAGCAGGCGAGCACGGCGACGGTGTCGCCCATCTCGCTCTCGACTCTGTGGCGGATCTTGGCGCCTTTGACCGCCGTCTGCCATTCGTCCATCGAGGCGATGAACTCCTCTTTGGTCTGGGTGACGCCGAGATCGTCGAGCCTGATGGTGGCGTCTCTGGCGAGAAGCTCGGACAATGCGGCCCTGTCGGCCACCAAAAGCGCGTCATACCAGCGGTCGACGACACTTTCCTGCGCCACAGCCTCCAGCGCCGCAAACATGGTAACCGCAGCCGCCATCGCCTGGATCGTCTTCATCGCCGCGCCTCCGCAATGAACCTTCCAGTAGACTTAAGCCCGGATGGCCACTGGAATGCCATAGCTATCGCGCCCCGGTGGCGTCGGGAATGAACGGGTTTCGTTCCGGCGGTGCCGATCTGCAACAAGCATCATGGCGCAGGCATCGAGGAAATCGTCTTCGGCAGCACCGCGCGGCGGCACACGGTCGAGGAAGCCGCGTTCATGGCCGACGCGCGCCAGAAGCGCCTTGCGCTCTTCCATGCCATCAGGATTGACCCTCCCCTTGATCTTCTTGGGCAGGCTCATCGCCCGCTCGTCATTGAGCCGCCAGAAGGCCACCTCGGGATGCGACTCGATCACCCGCTCGCGCAACGCAGGCCTTTCGACCATGAGTGCGTCGATCTCACGGATCTTGGAGAAGATGCCAAAGGCCTGGATCGACACACCGCGCGGCGGCTCCGACGTCTTGAAGGCCACCTCGCTCGCACGGCGATGGGCGGCATACCAGGCGTCGAGGTCGGTGAATTCAGCGGTGTCGGCATAGACGGCGGCCCGCGACGGGATCGAAAATACGCTCGATTGCCTTTGGCCGAGCAACGGCCGCACCAGTGCTTCAGGCCCGCGCCCGCCGCGACCGGAAAAGTCAGGCAGGCCGATCGGCATGTCGACAGCAACAATCGCATCGTCTGGCAACGCCGCCAGCAGTTCGGAGAAGGCTGAGAACACCATCGCCTCAGGCATCATTCCCGCGTCACGCCGGATCACCGCGACCCAGCCGGCCTTGCAGCCATCGACGCCGGCAACCGTCACACCCCTGGTTCCGCGCCGGCTTTCCGGCTCCGCGACGGGTGGATGAGCGTCCGAAGTTCGACCTGCGCCATCGGATGCGACAGGCTCTGTGCATCGGTCTCGAGCTGCAGCTCGTCGCCACCACGCTTGGAGGTGCGTGCCAGAATCTCGTAGACCGCCGCCGTGGTCGACTGCAGTGCCTTGGCCATCGGCTGGCCGGCAAGCAGGCGGGCAAGGAACACGGCGGCACTGAGGTCGCCCAGGCCGTTGGGCGGCCGATCTACGGTACGGTGCTCTGCCAAAAGTGCCTGCGTCTGCGTGACAAGCAGGTTGCCGGTGCCACTGGCCATCATCGCCGGCGCCGACGTCACCAGCATTGTCGGCGGCGGCGCGGCGAGCGCTGCCGCCATCGTCGCGCGCATGTCGTCGAGCTTGGTATCGGTCAGCCATTCCAGCTCGTAGCGGTTCGGCGTGGCGATGTCGGCCAGCGGCAGCAGTTGATCGCGCATGCCCTGTGCCAACGCCTCGGCGACATACAGCCCGCCCTTGTCGCCGATGACGGGATCACAGACGTAAAGCGCTTTCTCGTTACGCGCCTTCACTGCCTTTACCAGCGACGCGACCGCCGCCACCTGGCCAGGCTCGCCGAGATAGCCCGACAGCACCGCGGTCACCTCGCCGAGCCACGGCGCCCGTTCGAGATCGGCCATCAGCGCTGCGAACTGTTCGGTCGGCGGCACGATGCGGGTGGCCCGGCCGTGCCCAGGATGCCAGGGCAAAACAACGGTCGGCACCGCCCACACCGGATGGCCCAGCGTCTCAAGCGCGAACACCGCCGCGCGGTTGCCCACCGATCCGCGCGCCACATGGCTCGACACGACGATGACCGCGCGTGGCGCAACAGACTGTTCAATGCTCATCAGGTTTTTACCACCGCTAAGTAAGACAATAGCCAAAAGAAAAGCGCGACGGCCAACACAGCGCCCAGCAGAATGTGCAGGCCGTTGGACGTCTCTCCCTTTTCCTCCGCAGCATATTTGTGGCGTGCGACAAAGCAGCGACCGCCATGGTCGCTCTCGCGTGACAGCCGTTCGAGGGCGCGGCGCGACTCCGCCTGCCCCTCGTCCTCACTGCCCGTTGCCATTATCCGCCTCGAACGAGAAAATTGATCAGCCACAGCAGCAGGCCAACCGTCAGCACAACGCCGAGAATGCGCCCGATGCGCGTGCCGATATGCTCGATGGCATCGGTCTTGTCGACATCGGCCGCATTGAGATGGTCACGGAACTGGCCGGTCTTGCGCGTCACATAGGACGTGCCGCCGCCCTCGCTCTCCCGTGCGATGCGATCGAGGATGCGGCGCGATTCCTTTTCGCCATCGCTGTCCCTGGGCGATGCCATAGTCAAACGTCTCCCGGCACCATCGCCTGAGCGCATACCGGTTTTCTCGGCGCGCGTTTGTGATAATGCTTTGGCATTCGCTGCTTTGTCGAGGACATTCACATGCAGATGCGCGCTTCGTCGGCACTTCCTTCCTTCCGTCTCCTCCCGGCATTCATCTTCATGATGCTTGCCGTGCCGCTGCTTTCGGCTTGCGGCTACAACACCATCCCGACGCAGGAAGAACAGGCGAAGGCAGCCTGGAGCGAAGTGCTGAATCAGTACCAGCGCCGCGCCGACCTGATCCCGAACCTTGTGGAGACGGTGAAGGGTTATGCCTCGCACGAAAAGGACACGCTCGAAGGCGTCGTCGAGGCTCGCGCCAAGGCAACCCAGGTGACGGTCACGCCCGAAACGCTCACCGACCCCAACGCCTTCAAGGCATTCCAGGACAACCAGGCCGGCCTGACCAGCGCCCTGTCGCGCTTGCTCGCCGTGGTCGAAAACTACCCCGACCTCAAGGCCAACCAGAACTTCCTCGCCTTGCAGGCCCAGCTCGAAGGCACCGAAAATCGCATTGCAGTCGCCCGCCGCGACTACATCGAGGCCGTGCGCGTCTACAACACCACGCTCAAGACCTTCCCGTCGATGATCTGGAACTCGCTGTGGTTCCGCAACCAGCCGTTCCAGAATTTCACCGTCGCCGAAGACAAACTCGAAGCGCCAAAGGTGAATTTCGGCACCAAGCAGGGCGGCTGATGTAGCGTTGCACCCCAAGTGAAGTGGCAGCAATGACCTTGAAAGCGGGCGCCTGGACACCCCCTTCTGGCCTGCCGGCGCTTCTGGCGTTCCTGCTTCTGCTGTTCGCCGCCCCGGTTTTCGCCGCCGAACTCCCCGCCCTCACCGGCCGCATCGTTGACGACGCCAACATCATCGACGCCGCCACCAAGGCCCAACTCGTCCAGAAGCTCGAGGCCTTCCAGCAGAAATCCTCCGACCAGATCGTCGTCGCCACAATCCCGAGCCTCGATGGTGAGGAGATCGAACCCTACGCCAACCGCCTGTTCCGCACCTGGAAGCTCGGCCAGGCCGGCGAGGACAACGGCGTGCTGCTGATTGTCGCGCCCAATGACCGGCGCATGCGCATCGAGGTCGGCTACGGCCTCGAAGGTTCGCTCACCGACCTGCACACCAAGCTGATTATCGAAAACACAATGGTGCCCGCCTTCCGCGGCGGCGACTTTTCCGGCGGCATCTCCAAGGCCGTCGACGACATCATCATGGTCATCGAAGGCGACGGCGCTGAACTCGAGGCGCGCGCCAAGCGCAACGAACAGAGCCAGTTCTCGGGCCTCAGCGAAGACGACATCCTCATGTTCGTCTTCATAGCGCTTTGGGCGACGTTGTTCGTCGGCGGCATCGCCATGGCCATCCTGCCGCGTATTTATGGCCGCAAGCTCGGCCCCGGCCGCTACATCTGGCTGGGCATGACCTTCAACTACAACCAGCGCTCGGGCGGTGGTTCAGGCGGCTGGAGTTCCGGTGGCGGCGGCTTCTCGGGTGGAGGTGGTGGCTGGTCTTCGGGCGGCGGCGGCTTTTCCGGCGGGGGCGGCTCCTCCGGCGGCGGCGGCTCCTCGGGAAGCTGGTAGGGCGACATGAGCGAACCGACCTTGAACCCTGACGACCACGCGCGCATCGCCGCAGCGATACGTGCGGCGGAGGCCGAGACCTCGGGCGAAATCTATTGCGTGGTCGCCCGCCGCAGCGACGGCTATTTTTTCCCCGCCGCCTTTGCAACGACACTCGGCATCGTGCTCGTCAGCCTCGCGGCGGCCTTTGCACTTGAACACTGGTGGATCGCGGTGCGCCTGTCGCACTTCGTAGCCGTGCAACTGCTCGCCATCGCCGCCGCCTGCGCGCTGCTTTGGTGGCTGCCCGGCCTCAGGCTGTGGCTGGTGCCGCGCGGCCTCGCCTATCGCGCATCGCACGCCAATGCGCTCAGGCAGTTCTATGCCCGCAACGTCCACCTGACCACGGCGCGGACAGGCGTGCTCGTCTTCGTTTCGCTCGCCGAGCGCTACGCCGCTGTTATCGCCGATGCCGGCATCGATGCCAGGGTCGAGCAGGAAAAATGGGACGGCGTGGTGCGCGATCTCATCGATCACGCCCGCCGCGATCGCCTCGCCGACGGCTTCGTCGGCGCCATATCGAGTGTCGGCGCCCTGCTGTCGCAGCATTTCCCCGTCACGACCGACGACGTCAACGAACTCGACGACCATCTCGTCGAAATCTGACCCAGACCGGACGTCAGGGCATCGCCGCGTCCGGTGAGTCCATTTGGACACACCGCCTGCACAACTGTTCCCAATCGCGTGAAAGGGCTTCGGCCGCCGGCGCCCGACACTTTGCAACGCGCCATCAGCGGTTTATGGTTAAAAAACCATGAACACGCTGACAATCGACATCAGGAAAGCCGAACCCCGCGACGCGGATGCCATCGCCGAGGTCCATCACGAAGCATGGCGCGGCGCCTATGCCGGTATCATCCCGCATCGCGCCCTGACCTCGATGATCAATCGCCGCGGCGGCGAATGGTGGGCCAATGCGATCCGTCGCGCTGCAACCGTGCTGGTGATCGAGATCGGCGGCAAGATTGCCGGCTATGCCACGCTCGGTCGCAACCGCGCCCGCGAACTCAAGCAGCAGGGCGAGATCTACGAGCTTTACCTGCGTCCGGAATGCCAGGGCATCGGCCTCGGCAGCCGCCTGTTCTCCGCCGCCCGCCAGCGCCTTTCCGACCACGGTCTCAAGGGCATGGTGGTGTGGGCGCTTGAGGAGAATGAGAACGCGCTCGCCTTTTATGCCGGTGCCGGTGGCCGCGACATAGCCGAAGGCGTCGAGGTCTTCGACCAGAAAGCCCTCAAGAAGGTCGCTTTCGTCTGGGAGTGACGCCCCGGGCACGCCTTTCGTCGCAATAGCCCGATATCAATATTGCATTGCACGCGCGGCCCAAGGCGTTTATCGGGAGGCACCTTTAATTCTGGAGCCTCCCCATGCGCATCGATGCGATTTCGATCGGCAAGAATCCGCCTGAAGACGTCAACGTCATCGTCGAGGTGCCCGTCGGCGGGCAGCCCATCAAGTACGAGATGGACAAGGAAGCCGGCACGCTGGTCGTCGACCGCTTCCTCTACACCCCGATGACCTATCCGGGTAACTACGGTTTCGTTCCGCATACGCTCTCGGGTGACGGCGACCCGATCGACGTGCTGGTCTGCAACACCCGCCAGCTCATCCCCGGCTGCGTCATCAACGTGCGCCCGATCGGCGTTCTGGTCATGGAAGACAATGCCGGCGAAGACGAGAAGGTCATCGCCGTGCCGTCGCCCAAGCTGACCCGCCGCTACGAAAATGTCTTCAACCACACCGACCTGCCGGAGATCACCCTCCAGCAGATCGAGCACTTCTTTGCCCATTACAAGGATCTCGAGCCCGGCAAGTGGGTCAAGATCGGCGGCTGGCACGATGCCGCTTATGCCAAGAAGATGATCGTCGAGGCCATCGAACGCGCCAACGCCCTGAAGGCCTGAGGCCTCCGGCTTAACGCACGGCCAGGTAAATGTAAGGCGCGGTCGGCTCTGCCGGCCGCGCCTTAGTTTTGCGTCTTGCCTTCCGAATAGAACACCGGCATCGGCTCGCCGACCAGCACGCGCTCGTCGGCGCCGCAGGCGAAGTCCCGGGCCTGTTCGTCGGCGATCTTGCGGGCGGTATCGTTGGCGTCGGGCTTGCCCGATGCCAACACCAGGGCGACCACGCAGCCTTCCGGCTTGCCGGGCTGGCCGACCTTCGACACCACCAGCACCTCGATATCCTTTTCCTTGCCCTCCAGATCGGCCTGGACATGCCAGCGCCGGATGGTGGCAAAGGGCGTCGATTTCCCCTCATGGGTTGAGACGCGCCACTCGGTCTTGTCCATGGCTCCGTTGAACGTTTCGAAGCTCTGCCAGGCTATGTCGACGAAGTCCGCCGGCGGAAAACCGTAAAAGATGTTTTCCCTGAGGTCGCTCTCGAACACCAGCACCGGATAGCCGCCATATCCCGGACAGACCCGGTGGACGAAACCGCCGTCTTCGCTATCAGCCTGTTCGAAGATGACGCAATCGGCCTCGGCCCTGGTCTCGACATAGGCGCTCGAAATCTCTTCCGCCGCCACCTGATGCCACGGCATGGCAAGAGCCATCGCCAACAACAGCTTCCGCATTCCAGCCTCCCTCGCGCCACGGGGGAGGATAACCACGGCGCGAGCCATGCACAATATGCACGCAAAAGGCGAGCAACTGGATGAAGGCTTTAGCCTGAGATGCCTGCTCAGGCTTTTGCCAGGGCCGCCACCGACTTGGCCAACTCGGCCGGATCGCCGGAAACGCGCACGGTCTTGAGCCGCGACGTCCCGCCGGCGACCACTGAAACGGAGTTCCTGGGAATATCCAACGCCCTGGCGAGCAGCTTCTCCAGCGCCGCATTGGCAGCGCCCTTTTCGGGCACCGCCCTCACCCGCGCCGCCAGATGGCTGCGCCCGTCGGCGGTCGTCTCCACGCCTTCAACCGCATCCTTCGACGATTTCGGCGTCAGCCTGACGAACAGATCGACGCCGTCGTCGCGGTCGCGGAAGAAACCGGACACAACAGCCCGGTCAGAGCACCATCGGCGCGATGGTGGTCGCGATGAACTGGCGGATGAAGAACAAGATGAGCAAAAGGATGATCGGCGAGATGTCGATACCGCCGAGATCGGGCATAAAACGGCGGATCGGCCGGAGCGCCGGCTCGGTCAGCTTGTAGAGCATGTTGCCGATGGTGCCGACGAACTGGTTGCGCGGATTGACCACGTTGAAGGCATAAAGCCACGAGAAGATCGCCGAGGCGATGATGATCCACCAGTAAAGGTCGAGAGCCAGGACAACAGTCTGAATGAGGGCGAGCATGCCGTTCTCCAATGAATTGCCGACATTTAGCCATTGCACGCTTTTGCGGCAAGACCCGGCGGTGCTGTGCCGACCGACAACCACTGCTCTCGAGCCGGGTATCGGCTGCTGGCTGGAGGAGGCGCAATGGGCAGGAGCAACAACAAAACGCAGCGGCAACTGCAATGCCCTTACGGAAAACGCTTGCTTGACATCGGCCCTCGAGCGTCAATAAATGCGCCATCCGCTGGATGGGGCTGTAGCTCAGCTGGGAGAGCGCGTCGTTCGCAATGACGAGGTCAGGAGTTCGATCCTCCTCAGCTCCACCAGCGGAAATCACCAAAATACAGCCCTCATACCGGGCTTCCGTGTTGTCGTTAATTTTCAGGCTTTTGGCTTGGAAGCAGCGACCTAGGTCAGCTGGAGAGACGCATTCATGGGCCGGTCTCGGCCTCTTGTCTCTCTAATGCATTTCCCGTGCTTAGTGTTGCTGCAGTCCTGTGATCATGGCGATGATCTCGTTCTTGTCGGTCTTGGCCGTCTCGCGGATACCGATCTGGCGGCCGCGGCGGAGGACGCAGATGCGATCCGACAGCTTGAACACCTGGTCGAGGCTGTGGCTGATGATCAGAACGCCGATGTTGCGCTGCTTGAGCGACTGGACGATCTCCTCGACCTTGGCCGTCTCGGCGACGCCGAGTGCCGCTGTCGGCTCGTCGAGCAGGATCAGCTTGCTCGCCCAGTGCGTGGCCCTGGCGATCGCCACGCCCTGGCGCTGGCCGCCCGAGAGGTCGCGGATGGTGGCGTGGGCAGAGGGGATACGGACGTCGAGCTCCTTCACCAGCTTCTCGGTTTCGGCGATCATCCTGCGGCGGTCGAGCAGTCCGAATCCGTTCACCGGTTCGCGGCCGAGGAACATGTTCATGTAGACCGACTGCTGGTCGGCCAGCGCCAGATCCTGATAGACCACCTCGATACCGTGGGCGCGAGCCATCGTCGCGTTCGCCATGGTCACCGTCTCGTCCTCTATGGTGATCGTACCCGAGGTCGGTGTGTAGACGCCCGAGATGATCTTGATAAGCGTCGACTTGCCGGCACCGTTGTCACCGACCAGCGCGACGATCTCGCCCGCACGCACCTCGAGCGAGAAACTCTCGATCGCGGTGATGCCGCCGAAGGTCTTGCGGATGTCTGTGAGCCTAAGGATGGGGGCTGCTTGCGTCGTAGTCATGTCACCCTCCTAGACCGGCCACGCGGCGGTTTCGCCGAAGCCGGTCTCGATCGTTTCCACCTTGGGCGCGCCCTTCGAGGTGCCGGATACGCCGACCACATAGGCGCGGGTGACGAAGGCCTGGCCGCGGAAGCCGAAGACGGCGGTGTCGCCTGGCTTCGGCGCGCCGGGACCGGTCGCGTCGATCATGCCGTAATAGTCGATGGCCGAGGGCGGCGGCACCTCCACGCTGCGCAACGCTGCTGACGCCGTCGTCGGCTCCGAACCGACAATCGCCTTGACGTCGTAGTCGGGGAAGATCGGGTCGATGTAGAAGCCACCGCCGAAGCAATAGGCCTTGCCGCCCGACAGGTGCGAAACCTCGGTCAAATAGAGCACCGCCGGCAATTCCGGCAGATCTTCCATCACATGCAACGCAGTGGTGCCGTGCAGGCCGTTGCCCGGCTCGCATTGCGTAGCACCTGCTTCGGCGAGTGCGGCGAGCATGACGGATGATGTCGTGCCCGGCGCGTTCACCTCGATATCCCTGCGCCCTGCCTTGGCCAGCGCTGCGGCGGTCTTGGTCAGCGTCGCGAGATTGTGGGTCGGTACCACCTTGCGACTGGCGTGGTCGAAAAGCAGCGCCGGGAAGGTGGTGATGCCAGCGAAGCGGCCGCCCTCCAGCGCGTCGAAGCGGTCGGCGACCGCAGTCACGTCGGCGGCGGCGAAACCGCCCTCATGCCCGCGATAGAAGGTGTCGCCCTCGGCGTGGATGCGGGCCAGAAGGTCCTGCGTGCGGCCGGCAGCCCGTGCGCCTGAGGCCGCTTCTTCGGCCTTGCTGTCGTTGAACACTGTCCAGTAGTCGGGCTTGAAGGTTACGGCCGCGGCTGTGGCCTCGTGGCGGGCCACCTGCTGCAGGTGGCCGAGATGCGCGACCTTAAGCCCCGCCTTGTGGGTGGCGCGGGCGCAGGCCATGTCGACGGCTACCGCGCTGTCAATGCCGCCGCGCTTGACCGCCTGGCAGAACGAACTGGAACGACCGACCTGCTTGGTCATGGCGAATATCTTGAGGCCGAGACGGCGGGCTTCGGCGCCGAGAACGCCGGCGTTGCGCTCGACCGCATCGAGATCGAGCACATAGGCATTGGCCGGAATCTTGCCCTGCTGGTGCAGGGTCATCGCCGCTTCGATGAAGGCCGGGTTGCGGCGGCGCAGTACGTCGAGAAACATGTGTGCTTCCTTCAGCGGGACTTTTCGCGCAGCGACACGGCGACTGCGGCAAGTATGATGAGACCGCGAACGATCATCTGGTCGGAGACGGAAAGGCCCATCAGGATCAGGCCATTGTTGAGCATGCCCATCATCAGCGAGCCGACGAGCGCGCCGATGACCGACCCCTTGCCGCCGTTGAGCAGCGTGCCGCCGACGATGACGGCAGCTATCACCGTCATCAGGTCTGTTTCACCGAGCGTGTATTTCGCCGCCTGCAGGCGGCCGGCGTAAAGCAACCCGGCAAGACCTGCGAGGCCGCCGCTGATGGCAAGGACTGCGAGGCGAATGCGCGGCACGCTGATGCCCGACACGCTGGCCGCGCGCGCATTGTCGCCGGTCGCCAGCACATGGGCGCCGAAGCGCGTCTCGCGGTAGATGATGTGACCGAACGCGACCGCGATCGCCGTCCACCAGATCAGCGACGGGATGCCGAGGAACACGCCCGAACCGAAGAAGCCGGTAAAGGTGCTGTCTGTGACCGGGATGGAGCGCAGGTTGGTCATTGACCGCGCCACGCCGGCAAACAATCCCATTGTAGCCAGCGTCACAAGGAACGACGGCAGCCGGACATAAGCGACCAGCGCACCGTTGAGCAGACCGATCAGCAGGCCAGCGCCCAGGCCGGCAAGAACGCCTGCGACCAGCCCGTATTCGTTGATCGTCACTGCTGCGGCAAGGGCCGCGACGGCCACTGTCGATCCGATGGAGAGGTCGATCTCACCGGCCGACATGACAAACACCAGACCGATGGCCATTACAGTGGCGGGCGCGGTCTGCAGCACGATGTTGGAGAGATTGCGGACCGTCAGGAAGCCGCTGTCCTTCAGCACGATGGCGAAGAACAGGAAGATCGCCAGGAAGCCAAGATAGACGACATATTGCTGCAAGTTGATGCGACTGGCCGGGCCGGCCTGCTGGCCGGTGAGGCTGGTGTTGGCTGGGGGCATCTTTCTTCCTCCTGGTGGCAGGGGGTGCCACCCCCCTGCCCTGACAACTACTTCGCGGCCTCGGCGACGCTCGCCGGCACATCTTTGTTGAGCGACGTCTTCCAGCCTTCGGCCACGGTCGCCTTGGTCACGGCGAGCGAGTCGACGACGAGGAACGGCTTCTGGTCGACACCTACAAGCGCGCCCGCGGCCGACCGCGCTGCCGTCACGCCGATATTGTACGCCTCGTCGGCAACCAGTGCTGCGATGTTGCCGCCCTTGACCATGTCGAGCGCCGCAGGCTCGTTGAGGTCAAGCGTGACGATCCTGGTGTGGCTGTTGCCAGCATTGCGCAGTGCCGACAGCACGCTCAGCGCCGGCTCGGCCCAGGTCACGTAGATGCCATCGAGATCGGGGTGCTGGGTCACCATCGCCTGAGCGATTTCCTCGCTGCGGGCGGGGTCGGCCATGCCAGCCTCGGCGACGATCTTCATCTCCGGATAATCCTGCTCGATGGTCGCCTTGAAGGCGCTGTCGCGCTGGTTGGTGACGTAGAAATCGGCGTCGTGGAAAATGTAGCCGAGCTTGCCCTTCTTGCCGAGCGCGTCGGCCATGGCGACGGCCGCCTTGTTGCCCATCTGGAACAGGTCGTCGGAGACGATGGTCACATAGTCCTTGCCGTGCACGTAGCCAGCCGGCGAATTGTCGACGAATGCGAGCTTGACGCCGGCGCTGCGCGCCGGATCGTAGACGACGGCGGCGGTCGCCGGGTCGACCGGCAACGAGACGATGATCGACGGCTTCTTCGCCATCACCGTCTCGACGTCGGCCTTCTGGCGCGCAGCATCAAAGCCGGCGTCAGTCTGGGCAATCACCTCGATGCCCAAGCGCTTGAACTCGTCATGCGCGCCGGAATTCACAGCATTGGTGTATTCGCTCATCTCGTGCCAGACGAGCGCTGCGGTAAACTTGCCGTCCTTGATCTTCTGTTCCTGGTCCGGCGTCAGCACCACGCTCTTTGCCGGCGTCGGCTGTTCGCCATTCGGACCCTTGGTGGTGCCGTCAGCGGCAAGGGCCGCGGTCACAGATAGCATTGCTGCGGAAAGGGCGAGTGCCCTCAATGTCATGCGCATGACTGTTCCTCCCTGGCAGATGGTGCCCCGGCGGCGCTTTGGCCACCGGGACGGATGGCCTACTTGGCTGCGCCGAGCACCGACTTCGGCGCGTCGCGGTTCAGAGATTCCTTCCAGCCCTCGGCAACATTGTCCTTGGTCACTGTCAGCGCCGGAGCCACGACGAAGGCCGGCGTCTGCTGGCCAAGCAGCGACTTGAGGCCGGCGGCGGCCATGGCGCGGCCGAGTTCGTAGGCTTTGTCGGCGACAAGCGCGGTCACGTTGCCACCCTTGACCATGTCGAGCGCCACAGGCTCGGCGAGGTCGAGCGTCACCACCTTGGTCTTGGCGTTGCCGCTGGAGCGCAGGGCCGAGAGCACGCCGTCGGCGGGCTCCGCCCAGGTCACGTAGATGCCGTCGAGATCAGGGTTCTGCAGCAGCATGGCATTGGCCAGTTCCTCGGCCCGCGCCGGATCGGAGATGCCCTGCTCGGCGACGATCTTGATGTCGGGGTAGCTCTTTTCGATCGTCGTCTTGAACGCCTGGTCGCGCTGGTTGGTGACGTAATAGGTGGCGTCATGGAAGATGTAGCCGACCTTGCCCTTACCGCCGATGGACTTGGCAAGTGCGTCGGCTGCCTGCTTGCCCATCTGGAACAGGTCGTCGGTGACGATCGCGGCATAATCGGAGCCGTGCTTGTAGCCGCTCGGCAGGTTGGACAAGAACACCAGCTTGGTGCCGTCCTTGACCGCCTGGCGGAAGGCTTCGGCCGAGGTTACCGGGTCGAGCGGCAGGGCCAGGATGACATTGGGCTTGGCCGCGAGCGCGGTCTCGATGTCGCTGCGCTGGCGCGCCGCGTCGAAGCCTGCATCGGTAGTCACCGCGACCTCTACTCCGGCGCGGGCGAACTCGTCCTTGGCGCCGGCCGACACCGCATTGGTGAAGTCCGACGAGGTGTGCCACAGCAGGGCCGCCTTGTAGCCCTTGTCCTTCAGGGTACCGATGTCGGCATCCGACAGGGCGACGTCGGCGCTCGGCGTCGCCGCCTCGCCCGAAGGGCCGACCGTCTGGGCGATGGCCGATCCGGCAGCCAGCATAAGACTGCCTGCGAGGGCAGCGGCAAGCATCTTCTTAATGATCATGTTTTCCTCCCGATCATATCTAGCAAAGTAGGCAGTTCACTCGATGACCCCGCAGTAGCGGGCCATGAAGGCAGCGAAGGCAACGACGCCGGCGAGATATTCCTCGACCTCGACGTGCTCCTCGTAGGTGTGGCAGTTGCGGATATCGCCCGGCGCGCAATAGACGGCGGGAATGCCCAGCCGATTGACGAAGAACGGCGATTCCGACCAGAACGGCGCGCCTTCGATCGTGCCGCGCCCTAGCAGAGCCTGGCCGAGCGCATCGGACAGCATGGCAACCTCCGAGGCATTGGCATCGATCTCGGCGGCGGTTCCGCCCAGCACATGGTCGCGTCCCGCCGGATAGGCGAACTCGACCTTGATCTCGGGATCGGAGATCGCGCCGCACACGGTCGCCTCGATCTCGGCGGCGGCAGTATCGAGGGACTCGCCCGGCAGCAGCTTGCGGATCAGGGACAGCGTGCAGCGCTCGGGCACCGCGATGTAGCCGCCGCCGGAAAGCCCGGTGATGAGCAGGAAACCGCGCCCGACCAGCGAGTGCTGTGCCCGCGCCGCGATCTCATCGGAATGCTGCCACAGCGCGCTCATCGCTGCGTGGCTCGCCTTGAGCGCATCCTTGCCCAGTTCCGGTACGCCGAAATAGGCAGACTTGCCGGTGATGGTAATGTCCGTGATGAAAAAGCCGATCTGCGCCGGATAGACGGCAAGCCGGGTCGGCTCGACATAGACGGTGAAATCGGGACGCCGCACCTCGCCGCTCTCGATACGGACGGCAAGATCCTTGATGCCGGCGGAAACGCCTGTGCCCGGCTGGCCGCTCTCCTCGTCGCCGACGAAGGCATACGCCACGTCGCCGGCGAGGCGAATGCCGGCTCTGTCGAGCAGCGCGAGCGCGGCGAGCGACGCCGAGATGCCGGCCTTGAGGTCGCCCGAGCCACGCCCCCAGACAGCGCCGTCAATGATCGGAGCTGCGAACGGGTCCTCGCGCTCGGTACCGGCCCAATGCGCGCGCCAGCCGTCGACATGTACGGTGTCGGTATGTCCGATGAACAGCAGTCGCTTGCCGCTACCCTTACCCTGGCGCTCACCCCAGATGTTGGGTCGCCCGGGCAGGAACTCCGCGGTGCGCAGACCGGAAAGCCCGAGTGCTTCCATCTGCTCCCCGAGATAGGCGACGAAGTTTGCCTCGTTGCCGGTGATGCTGTCACAGCCGATGGCGCCGCGGAACAGGGCGAGTGCCGCGTCGCGGTCGAGCGCGGCCTCGAGGCGCCTGGTCAGTTGGTCCGTCATCACACAGCCTCCCTCAGCGCACGCAGTTCGACCTTCGGCAGCGAGATGCGGCCTTCCGGGGCATCGACTCCGAACAGCGTGTTGTGCAACTGCCCGAGCCCGATCGCCGCGGCACCGATGATCGCTGCACGCGAGCCGAGTTCGCCGGTCTCGACATTGACAGGATAGGGGAAGCACTGCGGCAGGAAGACCTTGACGCGAGACAGCACCTCCGGCCGCAGGCCGATCGAGCCGCCTAGGATGACCTTCTCCGGATTGGCGATGGCCGCGATAGCGCCGATGCCGCGGGCCAGGTGTCTTGCAATCTCGTCGAGCACCGCCAGCGCCGACTGGTCGCCCTCATCGGCGGCCTCGAAGATTTCCGGCACCGACCGCCGACGGCCGGCAAGTGCCGCGTAGCGGTCCATGATGCCGTGTGACGCCACCGCGCGTTCGAAGGCGCCTGTACGCAGCGACTCAGCCTCGAACGGATCGGCCCCCAGCGGCAGGAAGCCCATTTCGCCGGCGGCATTGATGGCGCCGCGCACGAGGTGGCCGCCGACCATGAGGCCGCTGCCGACGCCGGTGCCGAGTGCCACATAGGCGAGATTGTCGATGCCCTGACCCTGCCCCAGCCAGTTCTCGCCGAGCACGGCAAGGTTGACGTCGTTCTCCAGCATCGCGCCGAAACCGAAGGCGTCGGAGAACGCACCGACCACGTCCATCTTGTCGAAATTGGCAATGTTGGGTGCAAGCAGCACGCGACCGGTGACAGTATCGGGCGCGCCGGGCACGCCGATCACCGCCAGCTTGATCTTGTCGCGTGCTATGCCCTGCCTGGCCGCCGCCTGGAAGGCGAGCGCGACGATCTGGTCGACGATGTACTGGCCGCCACGCGGATCTGTCGACGCAGTGTCCTCAGCAAAGATCTGGCAGGCCAGATCGGTGATCGCGACGCGCACCTTGGTGCCACCGAGGTCGACGGCCACGATGTAGGCGGCGTCGTAGACGAGTTCGTAGGTCACGGCCGTGCGGCCGACATGGCCGCTGGTGCGACCCGTCTCCTGCACCCAACCTTCCTGTTCCAAGACGCGGACGATCTCGGAGATGGTTTGCTTGGAGAGGCCGGTCTGCTTGGAGATCGACGCCCGCGAAATGGGACCGCCCTGCACGATCGCTTCCATGACGGAGCGCTGCGAGAACTTCCGGGAAATGCGCAGGCTGTCGTTCACACCGACCTCATTTAATTCGTTCTATAACCGAACTTATTAGCGAGGATATCGGCTTGTCAATCGGTATTGTTCGTCCATGCGGTGCAGCACGAAATTGCCTTTGCCGAGAACCCTTTGACCGGAGCGGATGCGACAACCGCACTCCGCCGTCGCCAGGGGAGAAGCCGGCGGGTGACGGCCGGACCAAAGACGCCAAATCGACTGGCCAAATCGACTGGGATGAGACGATGACAACTGACGCAGAGACAGCCAAGACCGGCCACAAAAGTGGCGATCAGCCTGGGGAGGTTGTCTGGGAACGGTGGACCAAGAAACGCACCTTCGTCCGCGCCCTCGAAGGCACATATGGCGAGCTTATGTCCGAGCTTTTCTCGCAGCCGCGGGTCTACCACAACCCGTGACCTCAAGTGGAAAGGCGGCCCCCAGAACTTCGGCAAGAAGGTGATCAATCCGCAGGCAGTCAAGGTCGCGCAGTCGATCGAAACGCATATCGACGTTTTCGCGCCAGGCGGCTACGGCCAGAAGCATGGCCACATGAACAGCGCCGTGTTCTTCGTCCTCAAGGGCAAGGGCCACGACATCCATGTCGGCAAGCGCCTCGACTGGGAAACCGGCGATGCGCTGATCGTCGAGAACGGCTGCGTACCTGATCTTCCAGAAGGTGGTCGAATACCCGCCCAAGGAACCGGTTGCGGGCCAGGAGCACCACGCACCGCCGGCAGAGCTTTGATCGGATTTCAGGGAGACGTCACAAATGTCCGCAATTCCTTCCTCGACCTGACTGAACGCCAGCGCGCACGATCGGGCGACACCTAGGTCAACTTCTATGCCGATACCCTCGAAGCCTCGAAGGAGTTCCGCCGCGAATACGAAGACCGCACCGGCGTGGTGAAGTGGCACGACATGCCGATGGAGCGGTCTGCCGATGGCCTGATCAAGCACATCATCAACGAGCGCATGAACACCAAGGAATGCGCCCTCGACATCTACATGCAATTCATCCCGCCTGCAGGCGCAACCGGCGCCAGCCGCCACCTCACCGAGGAAGTCGCCTATGTGATCGAAGGCACCGGCTACGACCTGCACCATGATGTGCGCTTCGACTGCAAGGACGCGTTCATCTGGGAGTGGGACAAGACGCTGAAGAAGTTCGAATGGGGTCCGGGCGACTTCATCTACATCCCGCCCTACTGCGCCCACAAGCGCTTCAACACCGCCGACACCGAGGCGCGCGTCGTGGTCGTCAACAGCCGCATCATGAAGGCGATCGGCTTCGACTGGTTCGACCAGCTCGAACCCGCCAAGGGCTTCGAAGACCTCTGGGTCCCCCCTGCCGACTGAAACAGCCTATCGCTGCATTCCCTGGAACACCCACATTGCCGGCAGCAGCTCGCCTGCTGCCGGCCTTTTGCCCCTGCCAGCGGGTCGGACACAGAAAGTCACTCGAAAAATCCGACTGACGTTGGCCTCCGATCTCGTCCACATGTGACAAGAGTCTCATGATCCTGTTGTGACAGCTTGCTCACGCAGCAGCGCCAGTCGCCTCCACACGGCTCATCACCCGGCTTTCACAGATTTCTGTCGCCCTCGGTGCGGAAGTTGCCGAACATCAATGGGCAAGATTGTCGGTGAGAAACGAGAGCAGAGGCTGCACAATCCGCGCTTCGCTCTTCTCTTCGCCGATAACCACGATCTCGGTCATCGGAAGGGCGGGCCACTGATCGGAGGGGCGGATGACCTGCATTCCATCCTGGACAAACGATCTGCCCAACACGGTTACGCCGAACCCTCCGGCAACCGCTGCCCGCGCGCCGGCCAGGCTATTTGTCGTGCAGGCCACATACCAATCGCGCCGAACCGAATCGAGCGCCTTGATGGCAACGCCGCGATAGGTGCAAGGGGCGGGCAGCAGAACCAGCGGCACCGGCTCGCCTGGATCGCGATCATATTGCTTTGAGGAAATCCACATCAGGGGTTCGCGCCAGATGACCCTGCCGCGCTGAGCGCGCCCATCCTTTTTGGCAATGACGATGTCGAGGCGGTCCTCATCATAGGCTGCCAGGAGGTTGCAGCTGAGGCCGGTCATCAATTCCAGCCTTACTGCCGGACACAAGCTGGCAAATTTCGACAACAAGGCAGGCAGATGGTGCGGCACGAAATCTTCCGAAATGCCGATACGCAGCCGTTCGAGGTCAGCAGAATCGACGAGCGTGCGAACTGCCAGGTCGTTGAACTCGAGCATGCGCCTTGCCGCCGAGAGAAGCCGCTCGCCTTCGCCGGTGAGAACAAGGGAACGGCTGGTTCGCCTGAACAGCGGCCGACCCAGAAGGTCCTCCAGTCGGATGATCTTTTGGCTGACCGCGGACTGCGAACGCCCGACGACGTCAGCTGCAGCTGTGAAGCTGCCTGTTTCGGCGACCGTCGTGAATGCCCGGAGCAGATCGATTTCTAGATCGGGATATCTCATTGCGGCCCCTGTCAGTCACCA
The DNA here is from genome assembly GCF_000372965.1 of Hoeflea sp. 108. Taxonomy (NCBI): domain Bacteria; kingdom Pseudomonadati; phylum Pseudomonadota; class Alphaproteobacteria; order Hyphomicrobiales; family Rhizobiaceae; genus Hoeflea; species Hoeflea sp. 108. The sequence goes on from NZ_KB890024.1 coordinate 4,744,504, forward strand.
AGCGCCACCATAAGCTAGAAGCGTTCCAGATCGATAGCATTAGATTTATGCGTTTCCTCTGATACGGCGCTGACGGCACACTCCCGAAAGACGATAACGTGTTGGGAATTGTGGATGCGTGCAATGGTCTTGAGGGCTTACGGGGGCCCGGAGAACTTCAGCCTTGGCAAGCTTGAGGCACCTCGGCCTGGCTCGGGAGAGGTGCTGGTGCGCGTGGAGGCCGCCTCGATCAACCCGGTCGATGTCCGCATCCGAAACGGTCTGCCCATCGGACCTGCTCTGCCTGCCGTGCTGGGCGCCGATCTGGCAGGAACCGTGCAAGCCGTTGGCGAAGGCGTGGCCGGTCTGGTGCCGGGAGACGAGGTCTATGGCTGCGCAGGTGGTGTGAAGGACCTTGGCGGGACGTTCGCCGAATACATTGCCGCCGATGCCCGCCTGCTTGCACCAAAGCCTGGAAACCTCTCGATGACGGAGGCCGCGGCACTGCCCCTGGTGTCGATCACCGCATGGAACTGCATGACGCGCGCAGCCATTTCCGCATCCGACCATGTCCTGGTTCATGGTGGCAGCGGCGGAGTTGGCCATATCGCCATCCAGCTGGCAAAAGCACGCGGCGCGCGCGTGACAGCGACCGTCTCGTCAGCCGAAAAGGCAGCACTTGTTCGTGAACTGGGGGCGGATGACACGATCCTCTATCCACGCGAAACGGTGCAGGAGTACGTCGACAGGCTGACAGGGGGACATGGCTTCGATGTCGTCGTCGATACGGTTGGCGGCGCCAACCTGGACCATTCGTTGCAGGCGGCCGCGCCGCAGGGACGCGTCGTTGCGACCGCTGCGCGAAGCACCCACGACCTGTCGCCGATGCATGCCAAGGCGTTGTCTCTGCACGTCGTGTTCATGCTTATCCCCATGCTTTCGGGCATTGGCAGGGAGGAGCATGGCCGGATCCTCCGTCAACTGGCGACCCTCGTCGAAGACGGGAAGGTTCGCCCCCTGATCGATCCCGAACGCTTTCCTCTGGACAGGCTGCCCGATGCCTTTCGCCATCTTGAAAGTGGCCGGGCGCTCGGCAAAGTCGTTGTTGAAATAGCTGGACATTTCGATGCTTGAAACACCCGTACCCTTGCAACGCCTCGATATGCACAAGGCGGCAGAAGCAATCCTGAATGCTGAACGCAATGCCAAAAGCATGCCGCCGCTCAGCGGCGAACGTCCAAATCTCACACTCGATGAAGCATATGGCATCCAGAACCTGCTGAACGGCATGCGCCTGAAGCAGGGGCTTCGTTTCGCTGGCCACAAGATCGGTTTGACTTGGCGCTCAACCCAGATCGCGTGCGGTCTGACCGAGCCGATCCGAGGAAGGATCTTCGGCAATTTCGTCTTCGACAGCGGTGCAAGGATTCCAGCCGCGCGGTTGGTGAAGCCGCACATCGAAATGGAACTTGCCTTCATCATCGGGCGTGACCTCGATCGGCCAGGCGCAACGATCGATGAGGTGTTGCAGGCTACCGATTACGTCGTCCCGGCCCTGGAGCTTGTCGATCATCGAATGGCTCCGCCGCGAATTGTCGCTGACACGGTTGCCGACAATTCGGCCTTCGCCGCCGTCGTTCTTTCTGAACGGCGCTTCCGGCCAGAGAACGTCGACATCAGTTGGGTCGGCGCCACCCTGTCGCGCAACGGCATCGTGGAAGAAACAGGTGTTTCAGCAATCGGCATGGGCCATCCGGCCGCCTGTGTCGCGTGGCTGGCAAACGCGCTTGTCGAGGCCGGAGAGTGCCTTCGCAAAGGCGACATCGTCATGTCCGGAGCCTTCGCAAGAGCGGTAGCCATAGCCAGCGGTGATCAGATCGAGGCGGATTTTGGTCCATATGGAAGCGTCAAGGCATCGTTCTGAAGCAAACCGCAGCTTTCGGTTCAAGCAGCCCAATCAATAGCCACCACTGTCGCCAGCCACCACGATTTCCTGGTGCCGACATTCCTCGGGAGTAGCATGTTAATGAGCAACCGCAATCGCGATGAAAAGCCGATACCTGCGGCGGTCGTGCAGATGGCGCGAATGGCCAAGGCTGGCCGAATGGACCGACGTGAGTTTCTGACCATCGCAAGCACGATGGGGCTGAGCGCCGCAACCGCCTATGCACTTGCGGGCGTGGCGATGCCCGTCACCGCGCTGGCGGCGACACCGCAAAAAGGCGGCGTGCTCCGGATTGCGATGCCCGTCAAGGAACTGAAGGACCCGCGTACGTTCGACTGGGGCGAGATGGGCAATCTTGGCAGGCAATTTCTCGAGCCCTTCGTCAAATATACCGCCAACTACACGTTCGAGCCCATGCTTCTTGAGAGCTGGGACGTCAACGACGATGCAACCGAGTACGTTCTGCATCTGCGCAAGGGCGTGAAATGGAACAACGGAGATGATTTCACGGCTAACGATGCGATGTTCAACATCAACCGCTGGTGCGACAAGAAAACGCCGGGCAACTCCATGGCCGGCCGCATGGCCGCACTGGTCGATCCTGCAACCGGCAAGGCGCGTGACGGCGCCATCGCGAAGCTCGACGATCATACGGTCAAGCTGTCATTGTCGAAATCGGACATCTCGCTGATTGCAAATTTCGCCGATTTCCCCGCACTCATCGTCCACCGGAGTTACGAGGAAACAGGTTCCGATCTGGTACAGCATCCTATCGGGACCGGGCCGTTCGAGCTCGTTTCCTTTGATACATCCGTGCGCGCCGTCTACAAACGCCGGGACGGCTGGTGGGGCGGCGAAACCTACCTCGATGGCGTCGAGTTCATTGACTATGGCACTGATCCCAATGCACTCGCCAGTGCATTCGAGGCAGGCGAAGTCGACGCCAATTTCGAAACCACCGGCGATCAGATTCAGGTGCTGGATTCGATGGGGCTCGCACGCAGCGAAGCGCAGACCGCGGCAACCGCAGTTGCCAGGTTCAATGTGACAAACAAACCGTACGACGATCAGCGCGTGCGCAACGCCATGCAACTTGCCGTCGACAACGCTGCGGTCCTCGAACTTGGCTACAGCGGCCGCGGAAATGTCGCTGAAAACCACCATGTCTGCCCAATCCACCCCGAGTACTTCCCATTGCCGAAGCTCGAACGGAATCTCGAAAAGGCGGCGGCCCTCATGAAGGAAGCCGGCATGATGGATTTTGAACATGAACTGATCAGCAGCGACGACGACTGGCACCGAGGGACGGCCGACGCGATCGCGGGTCAACTGCGGGAAGCGGGCTTCAAGGTCAAGCGTACCGTGCTGCCTAGCTCCACGTTCTGGAACGACTGGACGAAGTATCCGTTTTCGCTGACCGGCTGGACGATGCGTCCGCTGGGTGTCCAGATATTGGCACTTGCCTATCGGAGCGGCGAAGCCTGGAACGAAACTGGATTTGCCAGCGACGAGTTCGATACGAAGCTCAACGAGGCGCTCTCGATCGCCGACGTCGAGAAACGCCGCAGCGCCATGGAGGACATCGAGAAGATCCTGCAGGGGTCGGGCGTCATCATCCAGCCATACTGGCGCAAGGTCTTTGCCCACTTTGTTCCAAAGGTCAAAGATCACCACGCCCATCCGCTTCTCCAGATCCAGCTCGAGAAGGTCTGGCTCGAGTCCTGAAGTCGCGAGCACAACAAAAAGTTGGCGTCGAATGGACAGATACGCCCGGGATGGAACCCGGGCGCCCCTGGACGAGCCCCCTAAACGATGAAGCGAATGGCGCGCTGGATTTCGAAGAAGTCGTTGGCGCGGAAGCGCAGCGTGCGCGCCGCTACATGCTCGACGCCGGGATACCAGCTCGCGCGGTAGGCCTCGTGCGGGTTGGTGTATTCGACGACCAGCTCGAAGCTGTCGGCCAGTTTCGGCATGCAGGCCTTGAGGTCGCGTGACAGCGCTTCCTCGACGCCGGCGCGGATGGCGGCGACAGCGGCTTTCGGCGTCAGCGACTTCGTGGCCGGGCCAAAGCCCTCGCTGGTCGCCACAGTGCCGATGCGCGGCACCAGAAGCTTGGCCTCCGCGCACATGCCGGCATCGCCCGACAGGAACACCGACGGGACGCCGTAGCGCGCCGCGCACAGCGCATTGAGCGTGTATTCGGACGCCACCTCGCCATTGATCAACAGGCGCGACACTGTGCCCGTCAGCGTGTGCGCCAGCGGGTTGGTGTCGGTGCCGGCCTTGTTGTGGTAGCCGGTATAGAGGGCGGCCGAGTAGCTTTTGTCGATGCCGAACATCATCATGTCGGGGTGGCCGCTCCAGTCGCGCACGATGGTGACATAGTCCGGCAGCTTCGACAGGATCAGGTTGCGCCCGGTGGAATGCGCGTCCTTGACCAGCACTTCCTTGGCGCCGGCCGCCTTGGCGCCTTCGCAGGCCGCCACCAGCTCGTCGGTCATGTATTCGCGGAATTCTTCATAGGCCGCGTGCCCCTTCCGGGCTTCGTCCCACACGGTGATACCGGCGGTGCCTTCGATGTCGGCACTGATGAACACCTTCATGATCGTAATCCTCGGTTAGAGTAGCTCGGCCATCGACCGCAGCAAACGGTCGATCTGGTCGGGGGAATGCTCGGAAAACACCGCCAGCCGCATGCTGGGCACGTCGGATGCGTCGGAATAGCCGCCCGGCTGCTGGACCCTGACGATGATGTCGCGTTCGGCGAGACAGTCGCGCAGCAGCTCAAGGTCGGTGACGCCGTTGATGGTGACGACCGGCACCGGCGTGTCGGCAACCTCGAAGCCGAGGTCACGCAGGCCGTTGCGCATCTGGCTGACATTGCGGGCCAGCCTGGCGCGCCTGTCCGTCGTCTGCAGGATTCGCAACGAGGCGGCTGCGGCAGCAGCAAGGCCGGGCGGGGCCGGCGAGGCGCCGCGCATGATCATCGCGTTGCGCTTGATCTTCTCGGCCAATGCGGCGTCGCCGGGAACGACCCCGCCAAGCGCACCGAACGCCTTGCTCATCGTGCCGGCGAGGAAGTTGCCATCGCCTTCGAGCCCGAAATGCTGCAGCGAACCGCGCCCGCTTCCTCCGAGCACGCCGACGCCGTGGGAATCGTCGATGCACAAAAGCGCGCCGTCATAGGGCGCCATTGCCTGCCGGAAGTCGTTGAGCGGTGCCAGCCGCCCGGAGGATGGAAACACCCCATCGGTCAGCACCGCCGGCCGCTGCCCGGCGCCAACATGCAGGGCCAGCTGTTCTGCCAGGTCATTGGCATCGCCATGACGGAACTCATGCACCGGCTTGCCCAGCGTCGGGATCGCGTCACGCGTGCTGTAATGCGTGGCGGCGTCGATGAAGATGAGGTCAAAATCCTCGCGCAGGCCCTGCAGCAGCACCATCGGACTGGTGTAGCCGGAGATCATGTAGACGACCTCGTCGGTGCCGAACCACTGGCGCAATCGGTCCTCCAGGTCAGCATAGACCTGCATGTGCGCCAGTGTGCCCGGCCCCATACCGTATTGTCTGGTGGCGGCGCAGGCCGCCTCGATTACCTCGGGGTGGCCGTGCAGGCAGAAATAGGAGGTGCCGCAATAATAATCGACCTCACGCCCGCCGATGACCATGCGGGCGCCGATTGGCGATTCCATCTTGAAGGGTACGGTCATGCTGCTGCTCAGGCCGCCTCTGCCTGGGACAAGGGACGCCGCTCAAGGAACATCGGGCCGACACGGATACCGCGCCTGCCATGGTCGTCGACAGCGTCGAGCTCCAGGATTTCATCCTCGTAGAGCTTGCCATGCATGCGGAAGCGCCCCTCGCCCACCGGCTCGCAGTTGTGGGTACAGAAATATTCGATCAGGCATTTAAGCCCGCCATGGCTGTAGCTCAGATAGGTGATGTTGAAGTCAGGGCCGTACTCGCCGAGATGCGGCTCAATCGCCTCCGGCACCGCCTCGTCGGCAGGCGCCTCGATGCGGCTCCAGCTGGCATCCTTCCACGCCAGCTTGCCCGGCTCGGGGAAGGACAGGTTCATGTGCGCATAGCCGGCACCGCGGCCGTAGATGCGGCCGTCGATGACGAAATCCTTGCCTGATACTGGCCGGATCTGCAGCGGCACGCCATCGCCCATCAGATACAGCTTGCCGTCCTTGGCCTTGACCTCGACGACCTCCTTGGTGGCGTCGTCGCGGTAGTAGCCGGGCAAGGTCCTGAACTGCTCGTCGGCGATGACAGGCGGTCGCTGCATGCGCTGCAACGGCTTGCCCATGTTGCGTTCGGACAGCGCGATGCGCAGCCCGTCAATGCCAAGCCGCGAGGCTATCTGGTTGGCGAAGTCGAGCGTCGCGAACACCAGCACGCCGATACCTGCGCCAGGCAGGATCAGCATGTGCGAGGCATAGCCATAGACGGCGCCGCCATGGCCCACCGACTCCCAGCCGTCGACCTCGCCCGCCCCGAAACACAAGCCATAGCCGGCCATCGACTTGTCCAGACTGTCAGGCCGCTTGCCGAACGGCGTCCACATCTCGCGCAGCGAAGCCGGCGAAACGATCGAGTTGCCCGCGGCGTCGAAGCCGCCGCGCAGCAGGCACTGGACGTAGCGCGACATGTCGTCGGTGGTGGAGAAGATGTTGCCCGCAGGCGACCCGCCAAGGCTGAACACCGGCGCCGGCGTGTCGCCATCCAGCGTCCACATGTCGGCGGGCGCAAGCCGCTCGCGGATGCCAGGCGCCATGCCGCATGACGAGTTGTTCATGCCGAGCGGCTTCAGGATATTTTCAGCGACGTAGTCGGAATAGCTCTGGCCGGTTACAACCTCGATGACCCGGCCTGCAACCGCAATGCCGGCATTGGAATAATGCATGATACCAATGCTCGGATCCTGCTTGAGGGTCGAGCTGGCCAGTTCGTTGACCGTATCCTCGAGCGGCGGGCGGGTCGCGTCGAGATAGTGGCCGCTTTTCGGCTCACGCACCAGGCCGGCGGTATGCGTCAGCAGCTTGCGCAGGCTGATGTGAGAACCGTTGGGCCCGCCCTCGGCGCCGGCAAACGGGTTGATCGGGTGAAAGCCGGGCAGGTAGGTCGAGACGTCGACATCAAGGTCGACCAGCCCCTTTTCCGCCAGTTGCATCAGCGCCAGCGAGGTGAAGGTCTTGGTGATCGAGCCGATGCGGAAGCAGGTGTCTTCGCGCATGTCGAAATCACGGTCGTGGCGCTGGATATGGCCTTGAGCCAGCACGCCGTCGCGGTCGACAAGCGCGTAGGAGATCGACGGGATCGCCTTGTCCTCGACCTCGTAGCGGATCAGGTCTTCGAACAGCTCGATCGATGCGGCGGAGAGCGAAGGCATGGCAAATGCTCCTTGGGGTATCTCAATGGGAATGGCGGGGGTCGAGCATGTCGCGCAGCGCATCGCCGACGAGGTTCCACGACAGCACGAACAGAAAAACGGCAGCGCCGGGGAAAGCCAGCGTGTACCAGAACTGGAACGGGTTGCCCGGCTGGCCAACGATCCAGTTGCGCGAATAGGCGATGAACTGGCCCCAATCGGCGTAGCCCTCTTCGGTGCCGACGCCGAGGAAGCTGAGTGCGGATGCCGACAGCACCATAGAGCCGGTGGCCATGGTCGCCAGCACCAATACCGGGAACATCGCGTTGGGCAGGATGTGCAGGACGATCAGTCGGAGATCGCTGGCGCCGTAGCTCCTGGCGGCGTGGATGTAATCCATCTCGCGTATTCGCAGGATTTCACTGCGCACGATGCGGGCGTAACTCATCCAGCCGAACGTCGTCAGGGCAATCGTGATCGGCCAGATGCCCTTGCCGAGAAGTGCGGTCAGCACCATCGCCGCGATCAGGAACGGCACCGCCATGAACACGTCGACGATGCGCATCAATATCTCTTCAGCGAGCCCGCCATAATAGGCAGCGACCGCACCGACCACGGTGCCGATCAGCACCGAGATGGCAACGACGCCGAGGCCGATCTTGAAGGCCGTGCGCGTGCCCCACACGACACCGTAGAAGATGTCGTACTGGCCTTGGGTGGTGCCGAAAATCGCATCGCGCGACGGCGGCTGAGGCGTCGCCAGGAAGCCGGCGCGCGGCGTGTCGTAAGGCGAAAGCTGAAAGCTCTGCGGCGGCGCCAGCAAGGGTGCGAAGATGGCGATCAGCACAAAGGCCAAGAGGATGGCGACACCCAGCAGCGACACCGGATTGCGCCCGAGGTAGCGAAGAAACTTCATTGCGTCTTCACCCTCGGATCGAGCAGCGGATAGATGAGGTCGACGAGCAGGTTCATCAGCACGAGAACGACCGCGAAATAGAGGCCGAAACCAAGGACCGCCGGGAAGTCGAGATTGGCCGCCGTCTTGGCAGCAAACTGGCCGAGGCCGGCATAGTCGAAGATGGTTTCGGTGATGACGACGCCACCCATCATGACGGCAAGCTCCATGCCGGCGATGGTCGCCACCGGCAGCAGCGCGTTGCGCCGCGCATGCTTGAGCTCCACCACCCGACGCGGCAGGCCCTTGGCGCGGGCCGTGCGCACATAATCCTGGCGCAGCGTCTCCAGCATCGAGGTGCGCATCACCCGCGTCATGGAGGCGACGTTGACATAGGTCAGCGTGATGACAGGGGCGGCGAGGTGGCGAAGCGAGTCACCAAAGATCGCCCAATTGCCATTCAGGAGCGCATCGACCGTGTTGGCGCCCGTGTAACGCACGAATTCGTCCGAACTTACGATCGTCTGAGCCCACTGGCTGAGCCGGCCGGGCGGAAACCAGTCGAGTGCCGAGTAAAAGATCAGCAGCATCAACAGGCCGAAGACGTAAACCGGGAACGACCAGCCGAGGATGGTGAAGATGCGGATGATGTGATCGGGCCAGCGGTTGAGATAGATGCCGGCTCGCGAGCCGAGGAACACGGCGAGCAGCAGGCATGGAATGAACGCCAGCACGACCAGCTCCAGCGTCGCTGGAAACAACGACGTCAGCGCGGTCGAGACCGGCTGGCGTGCCGTTTCCGACCAGCCGAGATTGCCGCTCAGCACACCGCCGATCCATCGGGCATACTGGACGTAGAAGGGATCGTTGAGCCCGTACTGCTCGATCATTCTGCGGATGCTCTCCTGACCGCCCTTGAGGTAGTCAGGTGACGGCGCATAAGCCGCCAGGCGCTGCGTCGGCGAAAGCGACATCTGCAGCGCAAAGATCATCAGCGACAGAGCGAACAGGACGACGGGCAACATCATCAGTCGTCTGAGTGCGTAGTTCAGCACGGGCCACACGTTCCGATTTCAGGGGATGTAACAGCGGCATGCCGGGCGACCGCAGCCGCCCGGCATGCCCTGCCAATCAGTTGTTGGCCTTGGTCACCGGGTAGAAGTCCCAGGCGCCGTAGAGGATCATGTTGTCGACATAGCCGTCGATATTGCTGCGCGTGACGACGAAGCCGAAGTCCTCCCAGAGGAACTGGGTGGTGGCGTAGTCGTACGACATCTCCTGGAGCTTGGCGTAGATAGGCTCGCGCACGGCAGGATCGTTCGAGGCCCAGGCCTCATCCAGCAACGGCTTGAACTTCTCCGCCATCAGGTCGCGATAGCCCTGGCCGACCATGCCGCCGACCAGACCGGTGGGCGAGAGGTAGTAGGATGCCGCGCCCAGCGGGCCGCCCGGATCGGAATAATCAGGGCCCCAGCCCATCACCGTCAGCGGTGCTGCCGGCTTCTCGCGATTGTTGAGCTTGTCGGAAACGGACGCCCATGGCAGCGCCTGGATCTGCATCTTGAACTTCGGATTGATACGCGACAGGCCCATCTGCAGCGCTGACAGCGCTGCCGTCAGCTGCGGGTTACCCTCGGTCACGTAGGCGGTGAAGGTGAAGCCCACGTCCCAGAGCTTGCCGTCGAACGCCTTCTTGAAATGTTCCTCGGCCTTGGCGGGGTCGTAGCTGTAGACAGGCGAATCCGCGCGATAGCCCATGATGCCGCGCACCGTCGGACCACGCGACTGCACGGTCTTGCCGAGCAGCACCTGATTGATCAGGGCGTCGTAGTTCTGCGCGTAGTTGAAGCCCTTGCGGACGTCGATGTCGGCGAAGAAGTCCGGTGGGATGCCCTTGCCGTCCAGCTTGCCGCTGCCGATGGCCGGGTTGTCGTTGTCGTCGAGCGGCCAGGCAAAGAAGATGCCGCGCGAGAACACTTTCTGCAGCCCGTCGATGACCTTGACGCCTTCGGTCTTGCTCAGCTCGTCGATAAACTCGACCGGCGCCGCAACGAAGTCGGCATCACCTGACAGGAGCTGCAGGCGCCGCGTCGTCCACTCAGGCACGGTGCGCATGACGACGCGCTCGAGCTTGGCTGGGCCCATGAAGTAGTTGTCGAAGCGCTTCAACGTGATGCGGCGGTCGGTGCGATCCCACTCCTCGAGCATGAATGGACCGGTGCCGTTTTCCTCGGCGAACAGCGGGTTTGCGCCGAGTTCCGGACGATAGTGAGCCTTCCAGGTGTCGCCGGAACCGTCCCAGCCGCCAACCGAAGCGACCCACTCCTTGTCGACGATCGAGGTGCCGAAAGGCAGGGCGATGACGCCGAGCGTTGCCGGGAACGACTTGGGCAGCTTGAGCGTGACATTGTCGCCGTCGACGACGATCTGCGACGCAAGCTGGTCATAGACGGCGCGCAGCGTCTCGGGCGAGGCGTCGTTGACGGATTTGACCTTGCCTTCCGTCTCGACCCACTTGGCTATGTCAGTGTATTTGCCGGCGGTGATCACCTCGGTGATCGCGTTCGACATCCAAGACTGGCCTTGCAGGATGGCGCGCAGCAGCGAGTAGCGCACGTCATCAGGCGTGATCTGCCCATAACCCGGCTCGATGGCCGCTTTCTGAGCGTCGGTCAGCTTGTCGTAATATTCCCAGGTGATCTTGCCGTCGGCGCCCTTGACGCCGACCTTGTGGGCAAAGACGCCCTTGCGGATCGGAAAGGTGTAGCTCACCGAGCCGTCGTCGCCTTGCTTGATCAGGCCGTTTTCCAGAGACGGCACCTCGGTCGACAGCGACGGCACGAATTCGGAAATCTTCGAACCATTGAAGTTCAGGAGCCGGCTGTAGATGTTCAGCGAGCCATAGGAGCTCGGCGTGTTGGCGATGTAGGCTGGATCGAACGACTGGATGTCGTCGGTCCACATGAAGACGAATGTTCCGGGATTCTTGGTCTCGGCCATAACAGGTGCAGCCGTCATGGCAAGCCCCAGGCCCATAGCCAACGCTAAGGCTAGTTTCATCATCGTTCCCTTCTGGTGGCGGAGGAAGTTTTCTTCTTCTCGTTACGGGAAGGCTAGAAGAGCGCTTGCCGTCCTGTCCAATGTGTAGATAGGATCGGTTATGCAAAAGACGCATGAGGTGAGGCATGGAGCTGCAATGGCTCGAAGATTTCCTGGAAATCGCTGCTACGCGGAACTTCTCTACCGCCGCTGCCGCACGAAACATTTCCCAGCCGGCCTTCAGTCGCCGCATCAAGTCTCTGGAGAACTGGATCGGCACTGACCTCATCGATCGCAGCACCTATCCCGTGCAGCTGACCAGGGCAGGCAACATGTTCCTGCAAGGCTGCCAACGGCTGGTCCGTGATGCCTACCGCCTGCGCACCGACTGCCGCAACGTTGCCGGCGCCAGCTCGCAATTGCTGACCTTCACGTCGCTGCACACGCTGGCGATGTATTTTTTCCCGCGCTGGATCAGTTCGCCGCTGATCTCGCGCATGCCGCTTCGCACGAGCATGCATGCTGCCGACTTCCTCGAATGCGTCGACCACCTGTGCTCGGGCCAATGCGATTTCGCCATCACCTATGACCACCCCGATGGGCCGCCAGTGCTTGAAAATGGGCCTTTCGAGTCCCTGCTCATCGGCAAGGACCGGCTGATGCTGGTTTCAGGAACAGACGAAAGCGGCCGTGCGCTCTATGACATCGACGTGCCCGAAAGCGCCGAAATTCCCTATCTCGCCTACTCCTGGAGTGACGGTTACATCGGCAAGCTGACGTCGCTGATCCAGTCGCGCTGGCGCCGGCCGCTCAACCTCAGCACCGTCTATCAGTCGGGCCTGGCGGATGGGCTGAAGCACATGGCGGTGGCCGGCCGCGGCGTGGCCTGGCTACCCCAGATTTGCGCCGGCGAAGCCATCAAGCAAGGGCAGCTTATCCAGATCGGCGGCCCTCAGATGTCGCTCGAAATGGAGGTCAGGATATTCAGGCGCACCGGGTCCGGCAGCCATGATGGCGAGGCGCTGTGGCAGCATCTCAAGCAATGCGCCGAGCTTCCCCAGTATCGGAACAGCCTGGAGCCGGCTTCTGACGCAGCCTGAAGCAGCTGCCACGTCGCCGAAGTCGATATGCGAAGACAGACGATGCAATGCGTGACACGCATAGTTTGCGCGCAATATGCCCTGACGCTTTGATTTCCCTCGCTTTTAGGTCGAACTCAGAAAGTCGACAGATCCCCACCCGGCGGCCGTCGACCTTTCCGGCACCTGCCGGCCTATTGACAGCAACAGGCCCCGTTGCCTTCGATGGCGGCATCCACGACCCACCAATCGCAGATGCGGGTATATGTGCCGATGACATCCACCGAAGCCAACCGATTGCCGCCAGATGTGATCCTGTCGGTAGAGAATCTCGAGGTCTGCTTCGCCGCCAGAGCAAGAAACAGCGTCCGTGCGGTACGCGGGGTGTCGTTCTCGATCGCCCGGGGTGAAACCTTGGCGCTGGTCGGAGAATCGGGATCGGGCAAATCCGTGACCGCCATGACCATCATGCGGCTGACGGAACATGATGGCGCATCGATCACCGGCGGCCGGATCATGATGCGCTTCAAGGACGGCAACGTCGCCGATCTCGTCAAGCTTTCCGAAAAGCGCGTCGAATCCCTTCGCGGGTCCGAGATTTCGATCGTCTTCCAGGACCCTATGTCGAGCTTGAATCCGGTGTTCACCATCGGCGACCAGATTGCCGAGGCTGTTACCCACCACCAGGACAAGACGCCGGATCAGGCCCGCCAGATCGCGCTCAATACGCTCAAGCTGGTGCGCGTTCCCGATGCCGAACGCCGCCTCGACCAGTACCCTCACCAGCTCTCCGGCGGCATGCGCCAGCGCGTCATGATTGCCATGGCGCTGGCCTGTCGCCCGTCGCTGATGGTCCTCGACGAGCCGACGACAGCGCTCGACGTCACCATCCAGGCACAGATCCTCGATCTGGTGCGCGCCTTGCAGCAGGAGATCGGCATGTCGGTGCTGTTCATCACCCATGACATGGGCGTGGTCGCCGAAATCGCCGACCGGGTCTGCGTCATGCTGAAAGGCGAGATCGTTGAGACGGGTTCGGTCTACGACATCTTTGCAGCGCCGAAGCATGCCTACACCCGCGCACTCATCTCGGCGGTGCCCCGTCTTGGCAGCATGAAGGACAAGGACGCGCCGGAGAAATTTCCGCTGGTCGTCTACCAGCCCGAGCCCCTGGCTGTGGAGGCCGCACAATGACAGCCCCCTCGCGCGTTGCCGGCGACCGCCGCCCGCTCGTCGAAGTCCGCAATCTGGTTACGCGTTTCGATCTCAAGGCAGGTCTGTTCGGCCATGTCTCGGGTCGCGTCCATGCGGTGGAGAATGTCTCCTTCGACATTTTTCCTGGCGAAACGCTCGCTCTTGTTGGCGAATCCGGTTGCGGAAAGTCGACGGTCGCCCGCAGCATCATGCAACTCGACAAGCCACGCTCCGGCTCCATCCGTTTCGACGGCGTCGAGCTTGTTGGCGCCCCAAGACCGGTGCTGACGCGCTTCCGGCGTGAAGCGCAGATGATCTTCCAGGATCCGTTTTCGTCGCTCAACCCGCGCATGACCATCGCCCAGTCGCTGATGGATCCGATGCGGGTCCACAAGCTGGGCTCGGCGGAGGCATTGCGTGCCCGTGCTGCCGAGTTGCTTGCCAAGGTCGAGCTCTCGGCGGAGCATCTGGAGCGCTATCCGCACGCGTTTTCCGGCGGCCAGCGCCAGCGCATCTGCATTGCCCGTGCCCTGGCGCTCAACCCGCGCCTCATCGTTGCCGATGAGGCGGTCGCTTCGCTTGATGTGACCATCCAGGCGCAGGTCATCAACCTTCTGATGGACCTGCAGCGCGACATGCAGATCGCGCTTCTGTTCATCAGCCACGACATGGCCGTGGTCGAGCGAATCGCACACAGGGTCGCGGTGATGTATCTCGGCGAAATCGTCGAGATCGGCGATCGCCGCTCGGTCTTCAACAACCCGCAGCATCCTTACACCCGCAAACTCCTGTCGACGGTTCCGGTCGCCGATCCCAAGTTGAGGCCGGAGCTGCGACAGCCGATGTCGGACGAAATACCGAGTGCCTTGCGGGCACCGGATTTTGTCCCGGTCGAGCTTCCGATGCTGCAGATTTCCTCGACCCATTTTGCAAGACAGGCTGCCGCGACCTGACGGCCGGGCCGCCAGACCAACCTCCAGATCGAGAATTCCGAAAATGGCCACTTCCGAAGTATCGCGGCCGCCTGCGGCGGCCGGCGCGGCAACACGCGTTCACGACAAGCCTGCAACGAACGGACTCAGGCGCTCCCTTCCCGCCGACCTCCCCACGCCCTACGTCGAAGTCGACGCGTTGCGGCTCGAGCGCAACATGCGCGTCATGCAGGACCGCGCCAATGCGGCAGACGTGGCCCTGTTTCCGCACATCAAGACCCACAAGAGCGTACACATCGCCAAGCAGCAGCTCCAGCTCGGCGCGAGGGGCATCACCGCATCCAAGCCGAGCGAGGCTCTGGTATTTGTCGAGGCCGGCATCCCCTCGATCATCGTCGCCTACCCGATCGTCAGTGCCGGTTCGCTCGATCGCCTGCTGCCGGCGGTAAAGGCGCATGGCACCGAGCTGCGCACGATCGCGGCAAGCGAAACAGGCGTTGACGCGCTGTCAGCCGCTGCCATGCGCCATGGCGTCGAAATCGGCGTATTCCTCAAGGTCGATGTCGGCCTCGGCCGCGTCGGCGTGAAGCCGCACGACCCATTGGCAGTGGCGCTGTGCCAGCGCATCGTTGCTGCAAAAGGCCTGCACTTTGCCGGCTTGCTTTCACATGCCGGCCACGCCTATGCAGCTGCCAACCGCGCGCAGTTGGCATCGATCGCCAACGACGAAGCGGCCTCGCTATCGGCACTCGCCGAACAACTGCGAAGCACGGGAATCGCCGTCCCCTGCATATCAGTCGGGGCCACGCCGACCTGCCTTGCCGCCCCGCTCCCGGCCGGCGCTCAATGCATCCGCCCCGGCAACTACGTGTTTCTGGATGGCACGGCACTCAGGCTGGGCATCTGCTCGGAAGACGATCTGGCGCTGTCGGTCGTTGCCCGCGTCGTGGCCGCCAACGAGCATCACTTCATTGTCGATGCCGGCTCGAAGAGCATGAGTTCGGATCGTGGCGCTCATGGCCTGGGCGGCCCCGGCTACGGCATGGTGGTGGCCGTGGACGACAATACCGACGGGCAAGTCTGGACGCTCGAGCGTCTTTCCGAAGAGCACGGCTTTGTATCTGTCGCCGGCCGCCCGCTGCCTCTTGGCAGCCGGGTCCGCATCTTTCCCAACCACTCCTGCGCCACGATCGCCAATTTCGATCGATTTACCCTGCGCCGTGCCGACGGCGAAGCCGTCACTCTCCCTGTCGACGCCCGCTCCGGCCAGACCTGAGCTACCGGCGTTGGAAGCACTTTCCTGATCACTGCAGGATTTAGCGTTTACGAAAATTATTGACGTATAGAAAAATACGACTTACCGATTAGGCAACAAGAAACCGGGAACTGGAAATCGAGAGGAAGCGTGGGGTTGCTCCTGCGCCGAGGGATGTCGTGCGCGCTGCGCCGGCCGGGAGGCAAATTCATGCACAGCGAACACCACAGGCACCTTCCGGCGCGCATATTCGGCGCGGTCCTCTGCCTGTTTTCCGCCACCGACCTTGCCAACCGCCGGGCGGGAAGCGCCTCCACCAGCATCATCACCGAGGAATGACGACCATGACCAGGGCACCCGCCGATTTTGCCAAGCGCATCGACGCATTGTTCAGCGAGTTCACCGGCCCTGAGATGCCAGGCGCAGTCGTTGCGGTCACCGAGAACGGCCGCGAGATCTTCGCCAATGCCTATGGTCTCGCCAACATCAACAACGATGTACCGATGGGACGAAAGACCATCATCCGCATCGGCTCGCAGACCAAGCAGTTCACCGTCCTGCTGATCCTGATGCTGGAAGCCGAGGGCAAGCTCAGCCTGTCGGATGAAGTGCAGAAGCACCTGCCTTACGTGCCGCGGCTCGAGCGGCCGGTCACGCTGGCGCATCTCGCGTCGAACACGTCGGGCTTCCGCGACCATCTCGAAGCCATGATCTTCGCCGGCATGTCGATCTTCACCCCGTCCGACCGGCAGACCGGCCGTGATGTTATCGCCCGCCAGGACGCGCTGAATTTCAAGCCCGGCAGCGCCATGACCTACTGCAATGCCGGCTTCTTCATGCTGTCGGAGATCATCGAGCAGATCGAGGGCGCCACCTTCAACGAGGTGCTGCGCAAGCGCATCACCGGTCCGCTCGGCATGGACGACACATCGCTTCTGATCCGCGACGGCGCGGCGATGAAGCGGCTTGCAGCGCATTACACCAAGCGTACGGAAGGCTGGGCCAACCTCAACTGGGGCCTCGATCTCGGTGGCGAGGGCGGCATGATCTCGACCCTCGATGACATGATCGTCTGGCAGCAGAACCTGTTCGATCCCAAGGTCGGCACTATCGAGATGTACGAACGCATGGCCACGCCTTGCGTCTTCGACAATGGCGCCACCGGCTTCTATGGCCTCGGCCTTGTCACCGACGTCTATCGCGGACGCCGTGCAATTGGCCATGGCGGCACGGTCGCCGGCGGCAAATCGGAATCGACCCGCTTCGTCGATGATGGCTTCGGCGTCGTCATCATCGCCAACAACGACCAGGTCGCCTCCTTCGCGCTTGGCCGGCGCATCGCCGACATCTATTTCGGCGACAAGTCGCCTGCACCCATCGCACTTGCTCCCGGTCGCTATCGCCAGGAAGGCGGCCCCGACGTCTTCGAGATCGTCGCCAAGGACGGCGTGCCGACCTTCCTCAACTCCGGCGGTGTCGGCGGTTTCGACTTCGGTCATGAAGGCGGCGCCAAACCCGAACGCGCCATCACCGATCTGGTGCTGAGCCCGCGCGCCGACGGCAAGGTCGACGGCATGTTCTGCGGCACGCCGCGCCTTTATACACCGCTTCCGGCAAACGCCACCGCCGCCCGCCCGCTGGCCGGGCACTACACCAACAAGGCCCAGGACCTTGAGGTCGAGATTTCAGGCGATGCCCAGCAGGGCGAATTCCGCCTGCGCTCGGGTCTGGGCGCGATGTCAGCCCCCATCGTCGCGGCCGACAGCGATCTCTGGTTCCTGCTCCAGCCCGGCACCGACATGCGCCCGGGCCTGCCCTGGAACGCAACGCTGAGCGTAACTGCCGACGGGTTCGAAATGAACTCGGACCGGATCAAGAAACTGCGCTTCACGCGCGCCTGACCAATAATCATCACGGCGAGGTCCACCATGTCTCTGAAGAGCCTTTCTCCCAAGGAATTCGACGCATTGGCGCGCGACTACCTGCGCCAGGCGACCCTGTCGCGGCGCAGCTTCCTGGCGGGTGCCGCGGCCTTTGCCGCCGCGACCGCCATTGGCCTGCCCGGCGATGCTTTGGCGCAGCAGACCGGCGGCACGCTGCGCGTCGGCCGTTCCGAAGAGCCCGATACGCTCGATCCGCACAAGACCACGCTGTCGGTCTCGTCGACCACGATGGACCTGATCTACGAGCCGCTGGCGCGCATGAGCCTTGAGGGCGAAGTCGTGCCTGGCCTCGCCGAAAGCTGGGAATTCTCCAACGACAACAAGACGCTGACCTTCAAGCTGAAACCCGGCATCACCTTCCATGACGGCACGCCATGCGATGCCGAGGCAGTGGCCTGGACGGTTGCGCGTCACCTCGCGCCGGAAGCCGCCTCCCCGAGCGCCTTCTTCCTCGGACCGCTCGAAAGCGCCGAGGCCGTCGATCCGCTCACCGTTGCCTATCATTTCAAGGAACCGTTCGTGCCGGTCTGGGTCGGGCTCACGCTGGGCTATTCCGCGCCTGTCTCGCGCAAGGCGGTCGAAGCGTCCGGCGACCAGTACGGCCGCAATCCTGTTGGCGCAGGCCCCTTCCGCTTCGTCTCGTGGTCAACCGATCGCGGCATGCGGCTGGAGCGTTACAATGATTACAAGGCAACCACGCCGGCGCGCATCGATGCTGTCGAGTTCTTCCATTACCCCGAGGATTCGACGCGCCTCGCCGCGTTTGAAACCGGCGAGATCAATGCCATCTATGGCGGCTCGTCCGTTCCTCTGGACAGCGTCCGTCGCCTGCGCGGTAACCCGGATGCGGTGCTGCTCGAACGTCCTGCCCAGATGATGCGCGCGCTCGTCTTCAACCAGAAGCATGCACCCTTCGACAATCCCAAGGTACGTCAGGCCTTTGCCCATGCCATCGACCAGAAGCGCCTGATCGCATTTGCGCTCGACGGCCTTGCCGTGCCGGCAACGTCACCGGTGGCCAGCGCCATTCCCGGCTATTCCGCCAAGACTGCCGAACTCAGCTACGGCTACGATCCCGAAAAGGCCAAGGCCCTGCTGGCCGAGGCCGGTGTCGGCAGCGGCCTGAAGGCCACGCTGGTCGCCAATGACACACCGGTCATCCGCCGTACCGCCGAAGTCGTGCAGGCACAACTGCGCGAGATCGGCGTCGAGATCGCCATCGAGACGCTGCCGATCGCACAATGGGCGGCACTCACCGCCAAGGGCGGGCAGGACATGGTGATCAGCACCTATTCCTACACCGACGCCGACATCCTCTATCCGGTGCTCCACACCAAGGGCGCGCTGAACCGCGCCTTCCACGAGAACCCGGAGCTAGACGGCATGATCGCCGAGCAGCGCGTCACCTCGGATCCGGCGGCGCGGCAGGCACTGCTCGACAAGATCCAGGCCAAGGTGGTGACCGAAGCCTACTGGAAGCCGCTGTTCGAGCCGCTCAACTTCGCGGTCGTCTCCAAGGACGTTGTTGACGGGCAGATCAATGCCGGCGGCGAGCTGCGCATCGACCTGCTCGGCATGTCGTCATAGTCCGCGCCACAGAATGCTGAGGCTGATCGTCTCCAGGCTGCTCTATGCCTGCGTCATCCTGCTCGGGGTCATCCTTGTGGTGGCCTCGCTGGTCAAGCTCGTGCCCGGCGACCCCGTCGACGTGATTGCGGCGGGCAATCCCGGCATGAGTGTCCAGGACATGGACGGCCTGCGCGAGAAGATGGGGCTGACGCGTTCGGTGCCGGAGCAGTTCGTCACCTATCTCGGCCATGCCATCCAGGGCGACCTCGGCATGTCGATCCGCCAGGGCGTGCCGGTCAGCACGCTGATCGCCGAGCGTCTGCCGGCGACGGCCGAACTGGCCTTCTGGACCTTGCTCGTCGCCTTCGCGATTGCCCTCCCATTGGGCATCGCCACGGCGCTGAAGCGCGACAGCTGGCTCGACTACACCGGCACCTTCATTGCCGTGCTCGGCGTGTCGATGCCCGGCTTCCTGCTGGCGGTGCTGATGATCCTGTGGTTCTCGATCGAGCTGCGCTGGCTGCCCGCATCGGGCTATCGCGGCTCGGCACTTGCCGCCCTCGGGCGCGCCGTGGTCGAGCGCGATGCCTCGATCTTCTGGAACGCCTTCCGCTACTTTATCTTGCCGTCGATCTCGCTCGCCTTCGTGCTGGTCGCCGTCAATGCGCGGCTGATCCGCTCGGCCATGCTCGAAGTGCTGCAGCAGGACTACATCACCTTCGCCACGGCCAAGGGTGTGCCGAGGCGAACCATCATCCTGCGCCATGCCTTGCGCAATGCGCTGCTGCCGATCGTCACGCTTGCCGGCCTCCAGATGGGTGCCTTGCTGTCGGGAACCGTGGTCATCGAAACCGTGTTCGCCTGGCCGGGCATCGGCCGCCTCGCGGTCGATTCCATCCACGTGCGCGACTATCCGATCATCCAGGCAGTGGTGCTGATCTCGGCGATCCTGTTCATCTCGCTCAACCTGATCGTCGACATCCTTTACCGCTTCATCGATCCGAGGGTGCGTGATGAGTGAGGCCGCTGTCATACCTGCCGCCAAGGGCGAGCGCCGTTTCCTCCGCAGCCTCGGCCGCAGCGTCAAGGGAACGACCGGACTGGCACTGATCGGCATCATCGTGTTCTGCGCCATCTTTGCCCCCGTTATTGCCCCGCATGACCATGCCCAGCAGGTCATCGAATGGCGCTATGTGCCGACGGCCTGGCAGGACGGCGGCAGCCTGACCAACCTCTTCGGCGGCGACAATATGGGCCGCGACATCTTCAGCCGGACTGTCATGGGCGCGCGCGTCTCCGTTCAGGTCGCGCTGATCGTCGTGTCGATCGCACTGGTCGTCGGATCGCTCCTCGGCGCGCTGGCCGGCTATTTCGGCGGACTGATCGACACCATCATCATGCGGCTGGTCGACTTCCAGCTCGCGTTCCCGTTCCTGTTGCTCGCGCTGATCTTCATGGCGGTGCTCGGCCCCGGCTTTGCCACGCTGGTCATGGCCCTGGCCTTCGCCCTGTGGATCAACTTCGCCCGCATCGTCCGCAGCGAAACCATGCGCATCCGCACCCTTGATTATGTCGACGCGGCCACCACCATGGGCGTGTCGC
This sequence comes from Hoeflea sp. 108, assembly GCF_000372965.1. Classification (NCBI taxonomy): domain Bacteria; kingdom Pseudomonadati; phylum Pseudomonadota; class Alphaproteobacteria; order Hyphomicrobiales; family Rhizobiaceae; genus Hoeflea; species Hoeflea sp. 108. Next base: position 4,765,310 of record NZ_KB890024.1, read on the forward strand.
AGCTCCGCATCATCTTCACCCACGTCCTGCCCAACGTGCTGCCGGCGGTGCTGGTGGTGGCCACGCTCGACATCGCTTTGGTCATCATCTCCGAGGCAGCCCTGTCGTTCCTCGGCCTCGGCGTGCAACCGCCCACCGCATCCTGGGGCGTCATGATCTCGGAAGGCCGCGACTTCCTCTACGAGCAGCCTTGGATCGTGATTGCACCCGGCATAGCCGTGCTGATCTCGTCTGTCGGCATCAACCTGTTCGGCGATTTCCTGCGCGACTATTTCGATCCGCGACTGGAGAGGATGTGACGATGACAGCCTCGTCCTTGTTGTCTGTCCGCGACCTGACCGTCGACTACCCCAGCCGCAGCGGTCCGGTGCGCGCCGTCAATGGCGTCAGCTTCTCCGTCGCGCCGGGCTCCGTGCTCGGCGTAGTCGGCGAAAGCGGTTCCGGCAAATCCTCCATCGGCTATGCGCTGATGGGGTTGACCGATGCCTCGAAAGCAACGCTGGGCGGCCGTGTCAGCTTCGAAGGCCGCGACCTGCTCGCCCTGTCGCGCAAGGAATGGCGCCAGCTGCGTGGCAACCGCATTGCCATGGTGTTCCAGGACGCGATGGCGACGCTGAACCCGGTCATGCCTGTCGGCGACCAGATCGGCGAGGTGTTCCGTTGGCACCGCCCCGACATGTCGCGCAAGGCGATCCGCACCGCCAGCCTGGAGCTGCTCGAACGCGTCGGCATCCAGGAGGCGTCGCGCCGCATCGATGCCTACCCGCACCAGCTCTCCGGCGGCATGCGCCAGCGCGTGGTGATCGCTGCAGCCATCGCGCTCAAGCCGGCGCTGCTGATCGCCGACGAGCCCACCACGGCACTCGATGTCACTGTCCAGGCGCAGATCCTGAAACTGATGAACGACCTCAGCCGCGAACAAGGCACCGCCATGATCCTGATCAGCCACGACCTCGATGTCGTCGGCGACGTCTGCCAGGACGTGGCCGTGATGAAGGACGGCGTGATCGTCGAGACGGGTCGTGTCGATGATGTGCTCGGCCGTCCGCGGCATGCCTACACGCGCGAGCTCCTTTCGGCGCGGCCGAGCTTCGGCGCCGGCCATATGGCGGAGGCCGTCCATGTCTGACGACGTGCTGCTTGAAGTCAGCGGCCTTGTCCGCACCTTCACCTTGTCCGGCCGGCTGTTCGAGAAGCCACGTACCCTGACTGCCGTCAACGACGTCAGCTTCTCGATCCGGCGCGGCGAAGCCTTCGGACTGGTCGGCGAAAGCGGGTCCGGAAAGTCGACCATCGGCCGGATCGTTGCCCGCCTGACCGAACCCACCGCCGGATCAGTCACTTTCGACGGCATGGATTGGCTGGCATTGCGCGGCCGGGCCCTGCGCGACAAGCGCCGTGACGTGCAGATGGTGTTCCAGAGCCCCTATGCCTCGCTTGATCCACGCTGGCGGGTGCGCGACATCCTCGCCGAACCGCTCAAATCCTACACCGATCTCACGGGCGCGGCGCTGACGCATCGAGCCGCCGAACTGCTCGATCAGGTCGGTCTCAACCCCGACTGGCTCGACCGCTTCCCGCATCAGTTTTCCGGCGGCCAGCGCCAGCGCATCGCTATTGCTCGTGCGCTTGCCTCCAACCCGCGCCTGCTGATCGCGGACGAGCCGGTATCGGCGCTCGATGTCTCCAGTCAGGCACAAGTGCTCAAGCTGCTGCGCCGTATCTGCCAGGAGCATGGCTTGGCGATGCTGTTCATCTCACATGACTTGTCTGTCGTCGATCATCTCTGCCAGCGTGTCGGCGTGCTCAATCACGGCGTCCTGGAGGAGATGGGGCCGACATCGGAAATCTTCCGCTCGCCCCGGACCGACTACACCCGGCGGCTGATCGATGCCGTCCCCGGCAGGAAGCGCCGCACCGTCGAGGAGACCGCCCATGCATGATTTGCTGATCAAGGGCGGCCGCGTCATCGACCCTGAGACCGGTCGCGACGAGATGGCAGATGTCGCCATTTCAGGCGGCCGCATCAGCGCCATCGGCACCGATCTTGGCCCGGCGCGCAAGGTGATCGATGCGACCGGCCTCGTCGTCGCGCCCGGCTTCATCGATCTGCACGCCCATGGTCAGTCGGTGCCCGCCGACCGCATGCAGGCTTTCGACGGCGTGACGACGGCGCTGGAGCTAGAGGTCGGCGCCTTGCCGGTCGGCGGCTGGTATGAGGCGCAGGCCAAGACTGCGCGCCTGCTGAATTACGGCACCGCATCCGCATGGATCTTTGCCCGCAAGGCCGTGATGATCGGACTGGAGCTCAAGGCCGGCGAAGCGCCGATCACCGTCATGGGGCGCGGCTTTGACGATCCGCGTTGGTCGACCGATGCCGCCACCGAATTGCAGGCCGCCGAGATCGTTGCGCTGACCCGAAAGGGCATCGACGAGGGCGGGCTGGGCATCGGCATTCCCGCAGGCTATGCGCCGGGCGCAGGCGCCAAGGAAATGAGCCTCGTCTGCGATCTCGCCGCCGAGACCGACACGCCGACCTATACCCACATCGCCCAGATGTCGAACATCGACCCCAAGAGTTCCATCGAGGCCTATGTCACGCTGATCGGGCTGGCCGGAGCGACCGGCGCGCATATGCACATCTGCCACCTCAACTCGACCAGCCTGCAGGATGTCGAGCGTGCCGCGGCCGTCATCGCCAGGGCGCAGGCGCAAGGGCTGAAGATCACCACCGAGGCCTATCCCTATGGCACCGGCTCGACCGTGGTCAGCGCCGGCTTCTTTGTCGACCCGGCTTTTTCGGCGCGCACCGGCACCGGCTACAACGCCATCGAGCTGGTCGCCAGCCATCGACGCCTCGAAGGCGTGGACGACCTGAAGGCTGTCCGGCAGGCCGATCCCTCCGCGCTGGTTTTGTGGCACTTCCTCGACACCGAAGACAATCCGCGCCACCGCGCCCTGCTCGACGTCTCGGTCATGTATCCCGGCGGCGCCATCGCCTCCGATGCCATGCCGTGGAGCCAGGCCGACGGCACGCCCTATGAGGGCGACGAGTGGCCGCTCGGTCCCGACAAGACGGCGCATCCGCGCTCGTCGGGCACCTTCACGCGCTTCCTGCGCCAATGGGTTCGCGAGCGCGACGCGATCCCGCTTGTCGAGGCGATCGCCAAATGCACTGTGATCCCGGCCAGGATCGTCGAGAGCTGCGCCCCGCTGTTCCGCCGCAAGGGCCGCCTGCAACCTGGCTGCGATGCCGACATCGTCGTCTTCGACCTCGCCAGCAGCGCCGACCGCGCGACGTTCGCCGAAATGAACCTGCCAGCCGAGGGCATGCGCCATGTCATCGTCAACGGTCAGTCGGTCGTCGCCGACGGCGTTCTCGACGTCTCCGCTGCGCCGGGCCGGCCCATCCGGCGAGGCGACGCATGACCGTCCCGGTGCTGGTGGTCAGCGGCTTCCTGGGCGCCGGCAAGACCACCTTCATCAACCGCCTTCTGGCCCGCTCCGAAGGCCGGCGCATCAGCGCCATCGTCAATGATTTCGGCGCCATAAATATCGATGCCGAACTGATCGCTGATGCCGCCGACACGGTGGTCGGTCTCAAGAACGGCTGCATCTGCTGTTCGCTGCAAGGCGATCTGCTGCGCACGCTGAAGCTGGTGCTATCGCAGCCGGTGAAACCCGACCACATCATCGTCGAGGCCTCGGGGGTCGCCGACCCCCGAGGCATCGTCGACGCGCTGATGGACCCAATCCTGTGGGACGCGACCCGGCTGGACGCCGTGCTATCCGTCGTCGATGCCGACGACATCGCCGCCACGCCGGGGCGCCGGCAAGACGAACTCTGGCACGCCCAGCTTGCCGCGGCCGATTTCGTCGCCCTGTCCAAGACCCGGCTTTCACCTGAGGCCGATGAGACCGCAAATCTGTTGCGGTCGGAGCTTGCAGCCAAAGCGCTGGTCTTCGATGCCGACGACGACCTGCCCATCGAGGCCCTGTTCGTCGCTGGCCGTTCGCAGCCGACGCAGGACGCTTCTTCCGTCGTTGCATCGCGTTTCACTTCGGTTGAATGGCAATCGACCGGGGCCGTGCATCTCGACCGCTTCCAGGCGGCCATGGGCGAACTCGCCACCCAACTGATCCGCGCCAAGGGCATCGTCAATTTTGTCGAGCAGCCGGGCAGGAGCTTTCTTTTGCAGATGGTCGGCCGTCGCGCCTCGCTGCAGCCCTTTTCGAGATGTGAGCCGGAGTGCCGCCTGGTGCTGATCGGCGAAGCCACGATCTTCAATTCCGAAGCGGCCTATACCCTGCTGTCGGACATGTTTGAAGCGGCGCAGTAGCCGCAAACGGAGTTTGGAAATGCGCGTGTTCAGTGCCGTCCTGGCGACCGAGACCAACACATTCTCGCCCATCCCCACCGGGTTGACGGCCTTCATCGATGGCGGCGACTACTATCCGGCGGGCCAGCACCCCGATCACATGACGCTCTATGGCGGCCAGCTGTGGGCGGCGCGCGAGCGCGGCAAGCGCGAGGGCTGGACCCTGTTCGAAGGCTTGAGCGCCTCGGCCGAACCCGGCGGCACAACCACCCGCCATGCCTACGAGACCTTGCGTGACCAGCTGCTCGACGACCTGCGCGCCGTCCTGCCGGTCGACATGGTGCTGATGTCGATGCACGGCGCCATGGTCGCCGACGGTTACGACGATTGCGAAGGCGACACCCTGGCTCGCATTCGCGAGATCGTTGGGCCCGATGTCGTGGTTGGCTGCGAACTCGATCCGCATTGCCACATGACTCCTCTGATGATCGACAGCGTCGACGTGCTTTTGACCTACAAGGAATATCCCCATACCGACGTTTATGAATGCGGGGGCCAGCTGGTCGACCTCTGCGCGCGCATCGCGGCCGGCGGCGCCAAGCCCGTTGCGGCGCTGGCCGACACCGGCATGATCACCCTGATCCGCACCACCACCGAGCCGGGCCTCTCCATCGTCCGCCGCATGCATGAGCTCGAAAAGCAGGACAAGGTGCTGTCGGTTTCCATCGCGCAGGGCTTCCCTTGGGCCGACGTGCCGGAGATGGGTACCCGCGTGGTGGTCTACACCGATGGCGACCAGGCGCTGGCGCAAACGCTCGCCAAGGACCTGGCGCGGGACCTCTACGACAACCGCCACCAGATCGCGCCGGCCATGCCGTCGATCGACGAGGCCCTCGACGAGGCGCTGGCTTCATCGGCCGGCACGGTGGTCGTTGCCGATACGTCGGACAATGCCGGAGGTGGCGCGGCCAGCGACTCGACCTTCTTCCTGCGGCGCATGATTGAGCGCAAGATGACCGATGCGATCGTCGGGCCGCTGTGGGATCCCGGCGCGGTGCGCATGGCTTTCGAGGCGGGCGCAGGCGCGGTTCTGCCCTTGCGCATAGGCGGCAAGGTCGGCCCATCCTCTGGCGATCCGGTCGATGCCAACTGCCGCGTGCTCGGCCTCAAGCGCGGCCTTGTCATGACCGGCCTCGGCGGCGTGCCCCAGCCGATGGGCGACTGCGCCTGGCTCGATTGTGGCGGCGTCGAGGTGCTGATTTCCTCCGAGCGGTCGCAAGCAATCGACACCGACCTGTTCACGGGCATTGGCTGCGATCTCGGCAAGAAGCGGATCGTGGTGGTTAAATCGACCCAGCACTTCCGCGCCTCCTACGAGCGCGTCGCCAGCGCCGTCATCTACGCGGCCTCGCCCGGCACGCTCACAAGCAACCTCTCCAGCCTCCCCTACACCCGCATCAAGCTGCCGAAATGGCCGATTGAGCGCGCTTGACGTCGCGGGGAGCTATTGATGCACCGGTTGTGGCACTGCACCCGTTGGCGTGACGGGTGCAGCATTTGCTGCCAATCCTGACTACTGCAGGTCCGAGAACGCGGCCTTCAGGCGCGCTATCGCGTCATCGACCATTGCCCGGCGACAGGCGAAGTTGAAGCGCAGGAAACCGTCGCCGCCCATGCCGAACGTGTGGCCATGGTTTGACGCGATGCGGGCTTCCTTTTCGACGCGCGCGATGAACTCTTCGCTGCTCAGACCTGCGCCTGAACCGTCCACCCAGGCCAGGTAGGTCGCTTCCAGCGGCATGGACCGCAGGCCCGGGATGGCGGCAATGCCCGCGTCGAAGGCCTTCCGGTTGCCGTCCAGGTACCGGACCAGATCGTCGAGCCACGCCGCCCCATCAGGCGAATAGGCCGCCGTGACCATGTGCATGCCAAAGGAGTTGGGCGAGATCCCAAGCGCTGAGTGACGCCCCGCAAAGGCCTTCCTGAGTTTTTCATCGGCGATGATGACATTGCCGATATGGGCGCCTGCGATGTTGAACGTCTTGGTCGAGGCGGTCATCATGACCAGGCGCTCGGCCGCCTCGGGCGCCGCGATGGTCATGGGGATGTGCCGCTGGCCAGGGAACACCAGATCCTGATGGATCTCATCGGACACCAGAATGAGGTTGTGACGCGCGGCAAAATCGGCCACCCCGCGCAGTTCCTCCAGCGTCCAGACGCGTCCGCCGGGATTGTGAGGCGAGCACAGGATCAGCATCTTCTCCCGACCGGTCATGCGCCCGTGCCAATTGTCGAAGTCCATCCGATAACGGCCATCCTGCTGGACCAACGGAAGCTCGCGCACTTCACGCCCTGCCGCACGCACAACGCGGGCGAATGCATGGTAAACCGGCGTCATCAGAACCACTGCGTCGCCCGGCTGGGTCCAGGTGTCGACACAAAGGGCCGTGCCATTGACGAGGCCGTGGGTCGTGAAGATCGTGGCTGGGTCCAGCTGCCAGCCATGACGGTTCGCCATCCACCAGCAGATTGCCTCCCGATAGGCGGTTTCGTCGCCGAAATAGCCATAGACCCCATGGCGAAGCATCCGCTCCAGGGCCTGCTGCACCGCCGCCGGAGGGCGGAAATCCATGTCGGCAACCCACATCGGCAACGCATCGTCGGGCGACAGGCCGTAGAGCGGCTCCATCATGTCCCATTTCGAACAGTTGGTTCCGCGACGATCTATTTGCTCGTCAAAAATCATGGGTTTCTCCGGGATGCACAGAATTCTGGAATGGCGATCGTCTTCAGTGAAGGTAAGCCTTAGATCGCGTGTTGCCTGAGCCCGCAACCCCGTCCGTGACAACGGCAGGGCGAAAACGACAGACAGACTGCCGCCGAAGCAGGCTCACGGCAAACCGTCCCCGCACAGCGTTTGCCGTCACGCGGGTGCGAGGTGCCCGCGCTGGCTTCGGTCATGCAGGAAAGGTCGGCAGCAAGAACACGGCCCATCAGGGCGCGTGGCATACGGCATCGCGCGCGCTGGCGAGGCCGCATGGCGCAACTCCCGGGCTGCTCCCAAAAAAATGTTATCTGGGGAGGATCGTTGCGCGGATGTCGGAGGGTGTGGCGTCGAAGCGACGGCGAAACGCCCTGTTGAAAGCCGAGATATCCGAAAACCCGGCGTCGAAGGCTATCTCGGTGATGGTGGAGGCCGCGAGGTCGCGCGTTTGCAGCAGCTTGGATGCAAGGTCCAACCTTTGCTCGCGGACAAAATCCGAGAATGTCGTGCCCTCGCGTTCGAAGAGCCGCTGGACGTAGCGCGCCGTGACGCCTTGGCGCCGGGCGACAGCGTCGATGTGCAGGTCCTGGTCGGAAAGGCGCTCGAGAATATCCCTCCGGATCATCTTTAACCGTGCTGTGGCGATGCTGCGCTCGTTGCGCTCGGCCCCGCCGCGAACGACCTTATCGAGAACCATTGCGGTGAGGTCGTAGAGATGGCGGGAGGCGAGTTCGCGCGCTTTCTCCGAACCCGGTGGATTGGCGCGGAGCACGCCGACATAGCTCGTCAGGAGCCGCATGTCGGCCCCGGAAGCCGGAAGGATGTAGAGCGCCTCCATGTCGACGCGCGGCGCCAGCTTGGCAAGCAGCCGCCGGTCGAGCGCGACGACATCGACCGCCATCGGCTGACCGAACCAGAACTCCGAGCACACGCCCTCGTCGACCAGCGTAACGTCGCCGGCGGTCACCTTGATCGGCGCCTTGCCGTCGGCGGAGATCTCGTAATCCTCATAGTGAATGGACATGAGGAAATGCTGGCGCCCGTCCTGGAGCAGGTCGCGGGTGCGCGCGCCATGCACAGGTGCGAACCGGCCCTGCCCGACCGTCAGCCCGCCCGGCAGGAACATGGCCTCCAGGTCGATGCGGATGTTGTCGCGGTCGAGCGGCCGAAAATCCAACCCGCCAATGTGACGACCGACGAAATCGTGCACGAACGCCATCCGCTCGCGCCGGGGAACATCCTCGGTGGTCAGGCGCTGCATCGCAAATTCATATGCGGTCAACGCGTGTGCTCCTGCAATCCAAGACTAGCTCAGGTGAGGGCAGTCACCATCGACGATGCGCGCCACTCTTAATTGCCGAAACACCAAATTGCAACCATGAATAGCACATGATCGCGCCGCTCTACCGCGCCCGCCATTCGGCCGTCGCTCAGCTTAGAACAACTCGTAGTCGCCGAAGGACGCATCATCCTGCGCCAGGGGCCTCCTGCCGGCCAGGCGCGTGGCGAGCTCCGAAAGGTTCACGGCAACCAGGGCAGCCTCCGGGTCGAGCTGCCAGCCAGGCGCCGCCGCATCGCCAAGGTCAGCAAGAAAACCGGCCAGGCAACGCAACTTCTGTTCGATGTGATCGAAGCTTTGCAGCGCCTGCACCAGTTGCGGTTCGCTGGAAGCCTGTCCGCCCTGGGCAGAAACCAGCGGATGCAGCCGCTCCACCTGGGCGGCAAGGTCTTGCAGCTCGGAACTTACCCGTCCGAGCATCTCGGCAACGGGCGTAAGCGTCGGCTGGGGTAACATGCTGGCTCGCAAAGGCATGGCGGGATGACCTGTTCAGGAGATCAGAAGAGTTCGAGAGAGCCGCTCGACGGCGCAACAAGCGGCTGCTTGGGCTGAGCCGGGGCGACGAAGCCCTTGTCGCCGGAGAGCAGAACCTGGCGGGCGCGACCGGACTGAGGCCAATATTCGACACGGCGGCCGCGATCCCCCCCAAGATCGCCACCGACGATGCTGATCCCTTCGTTGCGCAGGAAGGTTTCGGCGAACTCGGCATTCATCGCGCCAATGTCGGACAGGCCTTCGATGGTGCGCGCACCGCCGAACAGCTTGGCCTCCAGCCGGTGGCGATGAGCGCCGCGCTGCAGCAGGCCGTTGACGAGCAGTTCCATCAGGTGAACGCCATAGCTTTGGGCATCGAGCGAGGCGCGACCATTGTTTCCGGGCAAGAGGAAGTGGTTCATGCCGCCGGTCTGGGCGAAGGGGTCGCGGATGCAGGCAGCAACACACGACCCCAGGATGGTCGTCAGCACGACGTCCCCTTCATCGACCACATGATACTCGCCGCGCATGACGGTGACGCGGTGGCTTTTGCCGGCAAGCGTCACTTAAGCACTCCGACGATGGCCTCGATGGCCTTCTTCAGCTGCTCAACGGTGAACGGCTTGGTCAGGAAGTTGTTGACGCCAAGCGCAACCGCGGCTTCCAGCAGCTTGCGGTCGCCCTTGCCAGTCAAAAGGATGAACGGCGTCGCGCGGGTCGGACCATAGGAACGGATTGCCTTGAGCAGCTGCAGTCCGTCGAGCTTCGGCATGTTGAAGTCGGAGATCACCATATGCGCGGGCTGTTCCATCATCGCGCGCAGCGCCTGCTCGCCATCCTTAGCGATTGCGATCTTGCGGATGCCCATTTCCTGCAGCGCGTCGGTGATCAGAATGCGGCTGGTCGTCGTGTCGTCGACGACGAGAACCTTAAAGTGTTCGAGGAAGGACATTTTTAGCTCCATTGGAATTCGAGCGCGTCAGCGCGAGGATGTGGGAGGCGATCTTCTCCAGCGGCGCCTGCCGCTCGACCGCGCCGATTTCGAAGGCGACCCGGGGCATGCCGTAGACGAGGCTGGTGGCTTCGTCCTGGCCGAGCGTGTGAGCACCGGCTTGCCGCATCTGCAGCATGCCGGCGGCACCGTCGCGACCCATGCCGGTCAGGATCGCGCCGACGGACTTGGAGCCCGTTGCCTTGGCGACCGAGGCAAACAGTACGTCGACCGAGGGCCGGTGGCCGTTGACCGGATCGGTGGCACGCAGCCGGCAGCGCAGCTGCCCTGGCCCCGATATCTCGAGATGCGTGGCGCCGCCCGGAGCGAGGTAGACCTGTCCGGTGGTCAGCGGAGCGCCATCCACGGCCTCGCTGACGCGTGGCTTCGACATGCGGTTGAGGCGGTCGGCGAAACTCTTGGTGAACGCGGCCGGCATATGCTGGGTAATCACGGTCGGCGGGCAATTCTCCGGGAACTGCGACAGAACAGTGATCAGAGCCTCGACGCCGCCGGTGGACGAGCCAATGGCAACCACGCTGCCGTTGGGCACATAGTCGGCATTCGCAGCGGGCTGCTCGCGCACGGCACTCGGCTGGCTCGTTGCCAGCGGTCGGATCTGCGCACGTGCCGCCGCCTTCACCGTCGCCTGCAATGCGCCGAAGGCCCGGTCATCGCTGAACGACGCCTTGGAGATGCAGTCGAAAGCGCCGATCTCGAGCGCAGTGATCGTGGCCGTGGCATCCCTCGATGTCAGGCTGGACACCATGATGACGGGCATCGGCCTCAGGCGCATGATCTTCTCGAGGAACTCTAGACCGTTCATGTTCGGCATCTCGACGTCGAGGGTGATTACGTCGGGATTGAGCTCCTTGATCTTGGCGCGTGCCTCCAGCGGGTCAGCGGCATGGCCGACCACCTCGATGGCCGGGTCGAGACGCAGCACCGCCGAAAGCAAGGTGCGCATCGTGGCGGAATCGTCGACGATAAGAACGCGAACCGGCTTCATGCGGCGCCCTCGCGCAGCTTGTAGGTCGTGATGCCTTCCGGCTGGAAGTCGTCGGAGGCGGGTCCCGAGACGCGTTCGGAGTGGCCGATATAGAGGGTACCCCCCGCTGTCAGCAGAGGCACGAAACGGCTCCAGATGCGCGACTGGGTCGCCTCTTCGAAATAGATCACCACGTTGCGGCAGAAGATCGCCTGGAACCGGCCCTTCATTGGCCAAGCGCCGATGAGGTTGAGTTCGCGGAAGGCCACGATCGTACGCATTTCCTCGCTTGCGCCGAACGAGTTGCCGTCGCCCGAACGCACCGGAGCGAACCAGCGCCGGCGCAGATCCGGAGGCACCGGGCGCAACGCTGCCTCGCTGTAGACGCCCTCTCGGCCCATCGCGACCATGTTGGGGTCGATGTCGGTCGCCAAAACCCTGATGTCGTAGTTGGCGGCTTCAGGCATCAGCGACAGGATGGTGAGCGCGATCGAATAGGGTTCGGCGCCGTTGGAGCAGGCCGCCGACCAGATCCTGACGCGTCCGCCGCGCCGCGCCGCATCGAGCAGCGGCGGCAGGACCTGCTTGGCCAGATGCTCGAAATGATGCGGCTCGCGGTAGAAATTGGTGACGTTGGTGGTCAGCGCCGCCAGCATTTTCTGGCGCTCGTCGAGACCTTCGCGGGAAGCGATGAGCGCGCAGTAATCGCGGAAGCTTTCAAGTCCAAGCGCACGCAAGCGCTTGGACAGTCGCGAATAGACCAGGGCCGCCTTGGCCTCTGTCAGATGGATGCCGGCATCGGCATGCAGCATCGCCGCGATCTGCCGCATGTCCTCGCCGGTGAGCACGAACTCACCGGCCACCAGACTCTGGCGCTGGTTGCGCGGTTTGTCGACGTTCTGCAGACTCGTCATGCCGCGATCGGCTCAAGCGTCGGCAGGACGTTGTCGAGCGCGATCAGGCTGATCATGCGGCCTTCGATGGCAAGCACGCCGCGCACGAAGGTCTTGGCCATGTCGGAGGCGACGTCGGGCGTCGGCTTGATGGCGTCGTCGGTCACCGACAGGATGTCGGAAACCGCATCAACCAGGAGGCCAACCACCTGCGTGCCGACCTGGGCCACCATGATGACATGGCGCACGGTCGGCTCCGGCGGCTGGAAGCCGAGACGCGCTGCGAGGTCGACGATCGGCAGGATCGCGCCGCGCAGGTTGATGACGCCGCGGACATAGGCCGGCGACTTCGGCAGCACGGTGGCCGGCGCCCAGCCCCTGATCTCGCGCACCGACATGATGTCGACGCAGAATTCCTGCTCGCCGATACGAAACGCGATGAGTTCGCGGCTGCTGTTGTCGTGTTTGGTGGTCTCGGTCATGGCCTCACCCTGCTGCTGCAAGAACGGGTTCAAGAATGGTCGCGTCGGACTGCGAGTTGGCGATCACTGCGTCGACATCGATGATCAGGGCGACGCGGCCATCGCCGAGGATGGTGGCGGCGGCGATGCCCGGCACGTGCCTGTAGTTCGATTCAAGGCTCTTGATCACGACCTGGCGCTGCCCCTGGATCGTGTCGACGAGCAGGGCGCTGCGGCGGCCGCCTTCGGTTTCCACGAGGATGGCGACCGACGCCAGCGGATCGGTTGCCTGGCTGCGGAAGCTGAGCTCGCGGCCGACGTCGACCAGCGGCGTGAAGGCATCGCGAATGGCAATGACACGGGCGCTGCCGCCAAGGCCGTGCACATCGGGAGCCTTGGGCTGCAACGTCTCGATGATGGCGGTGAGCGGAACGACCAATGTCTGGTCTGCCACCGTCACCACCATGCCGTCGAGCACCGCAAGCGTCAGCGGCAGGCTCATGGTGAAGGTCGAGCCCTTGCCCGGCCGCGAGGTGATCGACAGGCGGCCGCCCAGTGACTGGATCGAGCGCTTGACCACATCCATGCCGACACCACGGCCCGAGATGTTCGAAACTTCCGACGCCGTGGAGAAGCCCGGCAGGAAGATCAGATTGTCGATCTCCTCGTCGGAGAGCACCGCATCGGCTGCGATCAGGCCCTTCTCGGCGGCGATCGCCTTGACCCGCGCGCGGTTGATGCCGGCGCCGTCATCGGCGACCTCGATGACGATGCGGCCCGAGCGATGCATCGCCGAAAGGCGCACGACGCCCTCCGCCGGCTTGCCGTTGGCAATGCGCACTTCGGGCTTTTCCAGGCCATGGTCGATGGCATTGCGGATCATGTGGGTCAGCGGGTCGTTAAGGCGGTCGATCACCGTCTTGTCGACTTCGGTGCCCTCGCCCTCGGTGATCAGGCGAACCTGCTTGCCGGTCATGCCGGCGACTTCGCGCACCAGGCGCGGAATGCGCTGGAACACCGACTTCACCGCCTGGGCGCGGATCGCCATGACGCAATCCTGGATCTCGCGCGTCAGGTGCTCGAGTTCGTCGAGACCCAGAGCCACGGCAGACCCGGGAACGTGCCCGGCTTCCATGACACGCTGCGACAGCATCGCCTGGTTGATGACCAGCTCGCCGACGAGATCGATCAGACGGTCGACACGTTCGAGATCGGCGCGGATTGTCTGGGGGGCGGCAGCGCCGGCATTGGCACCGCCTTCGTTGTTGCGTGCAGCTGCTGCCTTGGCCGGCTGCGCCTCGGGCTCGGCCACGGCTTCCGGCTCCTCGGCCAGCGGCAGCGAAATGACGTTTGCAGGTTCAGCCGAAACGACCTCCGCATCCGCCTGGATCGACCGCATCAAGGCGGCGAACGCGTCCTCGGTCGAACCGACCTCGGCGCCGTCGGCCTGGATGGTCAGGCTGCTGTCCCACTCGACGAACTCGAAGACTTCGCGGATCGCGTCCTCGCCCTTTTCCGTGGTGAGCCTGATCGTCCATTCGAGATAGGCGCCTTCCGGATCGAGTTCGGCGAGCGACGGCAGGCCGCTTGCGTCGCAGGTGATGTCCAGCTCGCCAAGGCGTTCCAGCTCGCGCAGCACCAACGACGTCTCGTTGCCCTTGGCATAAAGTTCCGGCCTGGGCTTGAAGGTGATGGTGTAGCTGCGCCCTGCATCGGGCACGGCATCGGAAAAGTCGAACGACACGCCGACGGGCGTGAAGGAGAAGTCGCTCATGTCGTCTTCTTCTTCGGCCGCATCGGCGGAGCCGCCCGGGCAGAGCGCGTTGAGCTCGGCAACCAGCACGGCGCTGCGCTCGCCATCGACCGAAAGGCCGTCGCGAGCCGCCACAACCAGGTCGGCGAGAAGATCGGCGGCGCGCAGCATGACGGCCATCACGTCGGCCGTGGGCTCCAGACCGCCATTGCGGACATGGTCGAGGGTGGTTTCGAAGACATGGGCGAACTGCACCAGATCTTCGAGGCTGAAGGCGCCTGCGCCGCCCTTGATCGAATGCACCGCGCGGAAGACCGCATTCACGGTGTCGGATTCGGCTTCCCCGCGCTCCATAGCGAGGAGGCCAGCTTCCAGTTCGGCGAGTTGCTCCTCGCACTCCTGGAAGAAGGTCTGCTTGACCGCTGCCATTGCGTCCACGGACATGTTCCCCAGTTCGTTCGTTCAGGCCGACACGCGGCGGATGGCGTCGATCAGTTTGGCAGGGTCGAAGGGCTTGATGATCCAGCCGGTCGCCCCGGCTCGCCGGGCGCGATCCTTCTTTTCGGCATCGCTCTCGGTCGTCAGGACCAGGATCGGAATGCCGCGATAGGCCTCGTCGGCGCGGACATGCTCGATGAAGCCGAAGCCATCCATCCTGGGCATGTTGATATCGGTGACGATCACCTGCGGGGTCTCGCCCTTCAGCACCTCGAGGCCATGGACGCCGTCCTCGGCCTGGACGACCCGGTAGCCGGCTTGCGTCAGCGCGAGCTTGAGCATTTCGCGCATGGTGCGAGAATCATCGACGGTCAAAATGGTCGCGCTCATTCCGACATTGCCTCCCTAGTGAGATCCGCTTCGGCTATTCCCAGCAGCCTCAGGCTTTCGACGAAGCCGGGCGTCAGGTTGGTGAAGGAGAGCGCGGTTTCATCCGCGCTCCAGGTTTGTTTTGCCGACAGAAGAACCTGAAGGCATTGGCCGCCGATCCGCTCCACACGCGAGGTATCGATGGTCAGCGCGGTTCCGCGCATTGCCAGCAGGCTTTCTGTCAGGGGCGCTGCCGCCCTGAAGTCCAGCACTGCGGCAAGCTCGAGTATCCGTGGCGATGGATCGGAAACGGTCGTCATGGCCGGCTCAGAACTCCTGCCAGTCGTCGGCGGCCGGGGCGATCGCCCGGGCGGCATTGGAGCCGTAGCTGGCAACCGCAACCTTCAGCTCAGGCCGCGGCGCGCGCACCGGTGCCTTTGCACTGGCCGGACGGCTCGTCTCGACGACCGAGAGCTTGCCGAGCCGGAAGGTGCTGATCTGGCGCGACAGCTCTTCGGTCTCCTGCGACAGCGAGTGGCTGGCGGCAGTCGAT
Organism: Hoeflea sp. 108; assembly: GCF_000372965.1. Classification (NCBI taxonomy): domain Bacteria; kingdom Pseudomonadati; phylum Pseudomonadota; class Alphaproteobacteria; order Hyphomicrobiales; family Rhizobiaceae; genus Hoeflea; species Hoeflea sp. 108. Next base: position 4,780,652 of record NZ_KB890024.1, read on the forward strand.
TCCTCGACCATCGCAGCGTTCTGCTGGGTAACCTGGTCCATCTGGTTGACCGCCGAGTTGACCTGGTCGAGGCCAGTCGATTGCTCATGCGCGCTGGCCGCGATGTTGGTGACCACCGAGTTGATTTCGGCCACCTGCTGCACGATGCGTTCCAGTGCCTTGCCTGTTTCGGCGACAAGCTTGACGCCTTCGCCAACCTGGGTCGTCGACGCCGAGATCAGGCTCTTGATCTCGCGAGCGGCTTCGGCCGAACGCTGAGCCAGTGCACGCACTTCCGAGGCAACCACGGCAAAGCCGCGTCCCGCATCGCCGGCACGTGCCGCTTCGACGCCGGCGTTGAGCGCCAGCAGGTTCGTCTGGAAAGCGATCTCGTCGATCACGCCGATGATGCGGCTGATCTGCTCGGACGACTTCTCGATCGTGCCCATGGCATCGATTGCCTTGCGCACCACAACGCCGCTGGTCTCGGCATCGGTCTTGGCCGTGGAGACGACGTCACGGGCATGCACCGCGCCTTCGGCCGTCTTCTTGACGGTCGCGGTGATCTCGTCGAGCGCGGCTGCGGTCTCTTCGAGGCTGGCTGCCTGCTGTTCGGTGCGGCGCGACAGGTCGTCGGCTGCGGTGTAGATCTCGCCGGTGCCGGCGTGGATCGCCTTCACGGAAGACGTGATGCTGAGCATGGTCTGCTGCAGCTTCTCGACCGATTCATTGAAGTCCGAACGCAGTTTGACCAGCTTGTCGGGGAACGGTGCGTCGATGCGGTGCATCAGGTCGCCCTTCGACAGGGCATCGAGACCATTGCCGAGCGCAACGATGGCGACGTGATCCTGGCGGTCTTCCTCGGCCTTCTGTGCAGCACGGGCTGCATTGTCTTCCTCGACGCGGCGACGCGTGTCGGCGGCTTCAGCCTCGAGGCGCACCTTTTCGATCGCTGCTTCCTTGAAGGTCTGCACGGCGGCCGCCATCTGGCCGACCTCGTCCTGGCGACCGATCGCCGGAACGGCAACCTTGTGATCGCCGGCAGCCAGGCTGCGCATGGCCTGGGTCATGCGGTTGACGGGCGTTGCGATCTGGCTCGACAGCCACATGGCGATGACAATGAGAATGGCGATGGTCACGCCGGCGCCGCCAAGCTGCAGATACTTCGCCGTTGCGATGGCTTCGTCCTTGACCGAAGCGATCTGCTGTTCCCAGCGGGAGATCTCGGTCTGCATGTCCGCGACTGCCTTGCGGACAGTGTTCTGCACCTCTGATGCACGCGTCGAGGCTGCAAGCTCGCGTCCGCGCTCATAGGTTTCCGGCTTGCCGGCGAGCTGCACGATCGGGTCGCCGATCTCGATGCGCCAGTTGTTGGCAACGGTCTCGAAATTGTCGATCGCCGTGATCACGTCCTTGTCCGTGATCGGCTGGTTCCTTGCATCGGCGATCGTCTTGTCGACGGCCAGCGACGTGTCGTGATAGCGCTTGGCAACGTCCTCGCGCAGGCTCAGCACGTAGGTACGGGCGATGTTGGCGCGATCGAGATGAAGCGCTTCCGCCTTGCCGATGGTGGTAAGCACGCGGCTCGCCACCTGCAGTTCGGCGCTGGCGGCATCGAGCTGGTTGAGCGCCCGCATCAGCAGCAGCGCGACGACGATGCTGACGAGCACGATCGCCGAGAAGCTCATCACCAGCTTGCGCGTGATGCTGAGATTGGTGGGTGAGAAACCCCGTCTCTGCGGCGGTGCGCCATAGTGGGCTGTTGATTGGTCGAAGGTGATACTCATGTGGCGTTTCCTTGCCGTAGAGATAGCGAATTGGCCTGGCTGCACACCTTGTTTGCCGGCAAATCTCGGCCGTCCGGGGAAAAGCTTTTTTGCTTCGCACCGGCTGAGGACATGCAGAATGTGATTGGAAAGGCGACGCCGGCGGCGGCGCCAGCGTGTGGATTTTCTTCGAAAAGGGAGATCTAAAAGAAGGTTTTCAAACGTGGCTTGTCAAAAGCTGCTCATGCTTTGCCTGCGTATCCGTTCCCCCGAGAGCGCCGACAGGAACCCCTCCCTGTACTTAAAAATTTAGCAATCCCGATGCCTCGGCGTAGTCACAAGAAATTACCCAATTGTAAATTAGCGACAACACCGCGAAGGCTTCGAGTCTTCGGTACTTGTACGGCAAGCAATTTTAGCAATCTCGAAGAAACGACAAGAAGATAAACTTCCGGTATCCGCAATGAATGCCTCAAGAAAATCCAATACACTGATAAGGTCATTCATCAATTGAATCGCGTTGAATCGCAGTCGCCGACGATTCATTCATTCCGAAAGCGATAGTCGAGGCTTTCGCCTTGCATACATCGTCGGACGGATGCTGACGGATGACTCCACGTAAAGGCAAGGCGACATCAGCAGCGATCTTGATGAATACGGATGTCAACTTGATTGTATCCACACTGCCAGAGCGACAAAGATTCCGCCGGCCGGGCCAGATTTTTTTCGTCGTCAGCCCTCGTCGGTGACGTTGAGTCAGCCGCACCAGGAGCCCCCTGCGCGCCGGGGTTGTAAGCCGGCTCGGGGGACTCTCCATTGCGTGGAATCAAGGCTTTTGCCTTCCGCTGCCGCCGGTTGAATCCATCAAGAACGAACCCACCAAACGGTTGTGCCGCAAAGGGTTTTTACCGTCGGCGACACAGGCAGCGGATATCTCGACGGCAACCTATACATGTCGATAAATCGCCTCCTACTCGTCGAGCTTGCGGATCTCGCGCTCGATATTCCTGGCGGCATGGCGATTGGCGAGCACGACACCAGCCATCAGCACCAGTGTCAGGCCGCCAGCGATGGCAACAAAGAGCGGCTTGCCCGGATCGATCATCCACGCGCCGAGATAGATCAGCACGAAACCAGGCACCATCGGGCCGACATACCACAGCCAGGCGCTGGCAAGCAGCCGGTGTTCCCGTTCCAGCCGGGCGCGCAGATGCGCCCGGCCGCTGACGGCGAGGTCGCCAGCAACAGGACCGCTGCTGCGGAACAGATGCCAGCCTGCCAGCAGCAGCCCCACCGTGAGCGCGAGGAAGCCGGCTGCCATGACAAAGTCGGCAGGCGCCTCGCCGCGCACGAAAGCAAGCACGCCCATCACAGCCAAGAAGGCCGCTGCAACGCCGCCGGCGACATACTCCCTGGTGTTGCGACGGCGCGTGATCAGGCCGAGTTCCGCCTCGCGCTGCCTGAGATCATCAAGCGAGGGGCTGATCGTGGTCATCTCCTGATCCTTCCAATGGTCCTGAAGTTTCTTCATAAGCCTGCCTCCGTGCCGAAGGTGCCCGCCAAACGGCGCTTGAGACGATGGATTCGGGTTGCGACCGCGCCGGCCGATAGACCGGTGACCTCGGCGATGGTCGCGGCACTTTCATCTTCCAGGTAGAGAAGCATCACCTGCTGGTCGATTGGCGCCATCTGGTGCAGGAGGTCATGAATCTGCTCCAAAGCGAGGCGATCGGAGACCACAGCCTCATGCGACTCCACCCGCCCCTCTACGCCGGCCCCGTCGGGATCCCCGAGGCTGATCGTGCCACCCTGCCGCCGCTGTATGGCGACATGATCCGCGGCGACATTGTGGGCGACACGGTAAACCCACGTTCTCAGCGAGCAGCGGCCGTCGAAGGACGCCATGCTACGCCAGACCTGCAGATGGATGTTCTGCAACAGATCCTGCCGGTCCGCCGCATTCGCCTCATACCCTGCCGCCAGGCGAGCCAGCGCAGTGCCGAGCAGGTCGATGGCAAGACGATAACGCCCGTCTGCATCCCCAGGGATGCCGCTGATGTCCTTCAGATCTGCCGGCGCTGTCGTCATGAATAGGTAGTCGCCTTCGGACAGGATTTCTTACGGGATTTCTTCTTATTGAATTGCCACCCACCCCAACAATCGAAGTGGAGGCGCCTTTAACTTGGGTACCCCGCCGCTTTGCTGAAACAGGCCCGGCCGCAACTCCTTTACGAAAACAAGAAAGGGCGGGAATGCCCCGCCCTTTCTCTGTATGGCTCGATGTATGGCGCTCTACCGGGCGCCCCAGGTGTCGGTCAGGCGATAGCCCTCCGGCCATGGGTCCGACGGGTCAAGCATGTGCTGGTGCGTGCCGGTGATCCAGGCGCGGCCGGAGATTTCCGGCAGCACGGCCGGGCGGCCGCCGACTTCAGTGGTACCAACGATACGGCCAGTGAAGGTTGAGCCGATCACCGAAACCGCCGTCAGGCTGTCTTCCAGCCCCATCTGGCCGCGGGCATGCAGCACCGCCATGCGGGCAGAAAGCGCCGTACCCGTCGGCGAGCGGTCGACCTTGCCGGGCTGGATCGCGACTGCCGCCCCTGCACGCAGGCCTTCGGCCGTGCGCTCGACCGGGCCAGCGAACAAGCAGAAGGAAAAATGCTTCCAGTCTGGATTCTCAGGGTGATGGAAGCCGAGTGACGCATTGGCAGCATTGGTGATCTTCACGCCAAGCCTGGCAATGTCGTGAGCCTCGTCCGCCTTCAGGCTGAAGCCCAGGGCAGCAGCGTCGACGATGACGAAGCTGTCGCCGCCATAAGCGGTGTCGACAGTGAGCGTGCCAAGGCCCTCAACTTCGAGCTTGGCATCCAGTCGATCAGCGAAGCTCGGCAGGTTGCGCACGAAGATGCGTTCGGCCTTGCCATTGCGGCACTCGGCCCGGACGCGGACGAGGCCGCCGGGCGCTTCGAGCGTCATTTCCGTGATTGGCTCCTGCATCGGCACGATGCCGCTGTCGAGCAGCACCGTCGACACGCAGATCGAGTTCGAGCCAGACATGGGCGGGGTATCTTCCGGCTCCATGATGATGAAGGCCGCGTCTGCTTCCGGATGCTTCGGCGGCACCAGCAGGTTGACATGGCGGAACACGCCGCCACGCGGCTCGTTCAGCACGAAATTGCGCAAGGTGTTGTCGCGGGCGATCCAGCGGCTCTGCTCCCAGATCGTATCGCCTGGCGGCGGCGTCACGCCGCCGACGATGACGTCGCCGACCTCGCCCTCGGCATGGGCCGAAATCACATGGATGGTCTTTGTACTGCGCATGTTACCTCCTCGGGGCAATTCCTGATCGGAGCGGTTCCCGGACAGAACTGCGTAAGACGAACTAGGAAAGCCAGGCCGGCAAACGCTCGGGCACATGCCCGGTTAGGGCTGCGGTGACGCAATCGGCGAGGTTGCCGAAACGTACAGCGCGCCCGGAAAGGCCAGGGCCGTAATGGGCGTATTTGCCGGAATTGGTCATCAGCGCCCGCGTCCGCGTCGGAAACACCGGCTCCGAGATCGAGCACCAGCACAGGTCGGGGAGCACCTGCACGCCGCTCGCCTCAAGCTGCGCCAGCGTGCCGTCGGCACGGGCATCCGAAATCACCTGGTTGCCGGCAGTAACGATCACTGACACATCGGGCCTGCGTTTGCGGCCGTCGAGCGCTGCAGCAAGCGAGCGGCATTCGTCGAGTGAAGCGTGAGGGCTGCCGATGGCCACCAGCTCAACCTCTGCCGGTCCGGCGTTCAACACCTTCCATGCGGCAGTCATGTCGGCTCGCGTAATCGCCACGCGCTCCGCCTCCCTGTCAGCAGCACCTTCTGCCTCCGGCGTCACACCATCAATGTGCAGCATGGGGGCCGCCGATGTCGTGCCGAAGGCCGCGCAGAGTGCCTTGAGGTCGTCACGCGACGGGCTTCCGGCGGCGAGCCCACGCAATAGCGGGATGCGATCGGGCGCCGCCTTGCCGGCGAGATAGCCGACCAGCGGCCAGAACGCGTCATCCACGGCTTCGGGCAATTCGACGTCGATGACGCGCATAGCCTTGCGGTGGATGTCGAGATAGACGCCCGATAGCGGCGCACGGCCCGTCAGCGCGATGCAGAGGTCGAGGAAATCAGGGTGCTTCGCCGTGCGAGCGCCAAGTACGGTGTTGGCAAAGATCACCGCGTTGGATTCCGCCCAGGCGATCGTCTCGCCCCGTCCGGGCGCGCTGTCGAGCAGATAGGGCGAACAGGTGAAGGTCGGCCGGCAGCCCATGCGGACATAGGCATCGGCCAGCCTTGCGGCCGGATCGCCAAAGTCGTCGGGCACGCCCTGCACCTGCCAGTTGGCGCGGTCGACAGAGATGGCGTTCATCGTCGAGGGAACACGGACGCGCGCGCCCATGTCGGCCATCTTTTCGGCAAAGGTCAGGTTCGCCGGGCTGGCATAGATGCAGCCGTCGATATGGACTTGGGTCACATCAACCAGTCGGCGCGCCCCCTGTTGCGCTGCCATGGCCGAGATGATGCGCATCGCCTGTTGCACGGCCACGCCCTCGTCGCCGTCGAGCATGGCGCGGTCGGTCTCGGTAAGTTCGAGTTCGGATGTGGCAGGCGGACTGACCGGCAGCACGAGGCCGTCGGCCTCGATGGCCGCGTCGGTGATGCTCGCCGACTTGGCCCGCGACAGAGCCTCATAAGCCTCGGGCGCCAGGCGAAGCACCGGCAGCGGCTTGCCGAACAGCTCGGAAGCGATCAGCGCGCCAAGCGTCAGCACATCCTCGGCTTCGGAAAACACAAGCGCCGCCGGCGCGCGGCCAGTCAGGACGAGGTCCAGAAGCACGCCCGAGCCTGTGCACGAGCCCCGGCTCGACGGCATCATCAGGATGCTGCCGGTCAGGCACGTACCGTGCAGCGGATGGTGAACGTCGATGACGCTTCCGGTGGCGGGATTAACCCCGCCCCAGAAACTCAACGCTTCGCGGGAGGCGATGACCGGCCCGCTGGCCGCGCCGCCCAGGATGCTGCGAGCGGGTGCTTCCTGGCTCATTTCACCACGAAGCCGTGTGCGAATGGATCGCGGTCATCGATGAAGATGGTGTTGATGCCGGTCTGCCGAGCCCAGCCGGCTATGGACGGGATGATCGCGTCGCGGTCGGCCACCTTGGTCGCCGCTTCGACCCGGCCCTTGAAGATCGAGCCGATGATCGATTCATGCCAGAACTCGTCGCCGACCTTCAGCTTGCCCTTGGCCGCGAGCTGGGCCATGCGCGCCGACGTGCCGGTGCCACAGGGCGAGCGGTCGATGGCTTTCTCGCCGTAGAAAACGGCGTTGCGCGCATGCGCGCCTTCGACCGTCGGCTTGCCGGTCCACTGGATGTGGCTGAGTCCCTGGATCTCCGGGTGCTCGGGGTGGACGAACTCGTATTTGGCGTTGAGCGCTGCGCGCAGCTTCGGGCTCCAGCCCACCATTTCACCGGCCGTGTGGTCGGCCATATCTCGGAAATTCTTCTGCGGCTCGACGATGGCGTAGAAATTGCCGCCATAGGCGACGTCGACGACGATCTCGCCCAGGCCCTCGACCTCAGCGGTCAGGCCCTCTGCATAGAGGAAGCCGGGAACGTTGGTCAGGCGCACTTCCTCGACGAAACGGCCTTCCTGGCGGTAGGTAATGTCGACCTTGCCGGCCGGCGCGTCGATCGACAGCTTGCCGGGCTCGCGCGGGGTGATCAGGCCGTTCTCGATGGCCATGGTGATGGTGCCGATGGTGCCGTGTCCGCACATAGGCAGGCAGCCCGAAGTCTCGATGAACAGCACGGCAACGTCGCAGTCCGGGCGCGTCGGCGGATAGAGGATCGAGCCCGACATCATGTCGTGGCCGCGCGGCTCATACATCAGCCCGGTGCGGATCCAGTCGAACTCGCGCAGGAAATGCGCGCGCTTTTCCAGCATGTTGGCGCCCTCGAGGCGCGGGCCGCCGCCCGAAACGAGACGGACGGGATTGCCGCATGTGTGTCCGTCGAGGCACGAGAAAGTATGATTGGCCATAGTTTAGACCCCTGTCAGAATCTTTGAGGCGAGAAGGATGCGATGTCGATGGCGGGCGTCTTGCCGGTCAGAAGATCGGCGACGATCCGAGCAGTGCCTGCCGATTGGGTCAGGCCGAGATGGCCATGGCCGAATGCATAGATGACGCGGTCGGTGGCGCGCGCAGCACCGATGGCTGGCAGGCTGTCGGGCAGCGACGGGCGGAAACCCATCCATTGCACGCCGCCGCCCGGCTTGAGGCCCGGCAGGAAGGCCTGCGCCTTCTTCAGCATGGCTTCGGAGCGGCGGAAGTTCGGCGCGAGCTTCAGGCCACCGAGTTCGACCGCACCGCCGACGCGGATGCCCGTCGAAAGCCTGGTGACGACGAAGCCGTGGCCACCGAAGGTCACCTGCGTGCGCAGGTCGAAGGCATCGGAAGGCAGCGTGGTGTTGTAGCCGCGCTCGGTCTCCAGCGGGATGCTCTCGCCAAGGGTCTTGGCGATCCGGTGCGAGAAGGCTCCAGCAGACAGCACGACCTTGCCGGCACGGCGGACACTGCCGTCTGCCGTGGCGAGTTCGACCCCGCCCTCGACCGGCCGCAATGCCGTCACCTCGGCGCGTTCGATGGAACCGCCCGACGTCAGGAAATACTCGGCAAGCGCCAGCACATAGAGCCTGGGATCGGAAATCGAAAACCAGCCCGGCGTGAACGTGCCATGGGTAAAGCGTTTGGCGAGACCCGGCTGAATCTCCGCCATGTCGGCCGCGTTGAGGTGATGGAACTCGATCCCATGCACTTCACGCGCCTGCCAGCCCGGCAGCGATGCCTTGAGTTCGGCCTCGCCTTCATAGACCTGGAGATTGCCTTCCTTGCGCAGCATCGGCGCCGTGCCGGTCTGGTGCAGGAAGGGCTCGAGCTCGGCCTTGGACAGGTCCATCATCGCCGTCTGGGCGGTGGTAGAATGCACCACGCGCTTCGCCGAGCAGGCCCGCCAGAAACGGAACATCCAAGGCGCGATCTGGAAGGCATAGGCTGGCGGCACCGACAGCGGGCCGAGCGGATCGAGCAGCCATTTCGGCGCTTTCTTCAGAATACCTGGAGAGGCCAATGGGAGGATATCGGTGAAGGCAAAGGCCCCGGCGTTGCCGGCCGAGGCACCGGCTGCCGGCCCCTCGCGGTCCAGCACCGTAACCTTCAGCCCGCGCGCCTGCGCGGCGATCGCCGCCGAGAGCCCGACAACTCCCGCTCCGATGACGATGACGTCGGCCTGCTCGTTCATCATGCCCTCAATGCGTTGCCGCAAGGAACTTCTTGGTCTCGGCGTGCTGGGGCGCGTCGAACAGCTGCTCCGGCGGCGCGATCTCGGCCATGATGCCCTGGTGGAAGAAGGCGACGCGGTCGGAAACCTCGCGCGCAAACTTCATCTCATGCGTCACACAGATCATTGTCATGCCCTCGGAAGCGAGCATGCGCAGCGTGTCGAGCACTTCGCCCACAAGCATCGGATCGAGCGCCGAGGTCACCTCGTCGAACAGCATGTAGGTGGGCGACATGGCGAGCGCACGGGCAATGGCCATGCGCTGCTGCTGGCCGCCTGACATGCGGTTCGGGTAGACCGAAAGCTTCTCGGCAAGACCAACATGGGTCAACTGCTTCACCGCCATTTCCTCAGCCTTTTCCTTGGAGAGGCCAAGCACCTTGCGGGGGGCAAGCATGACGTTTTCCAGCACCGTCAGATGCGGGAAGGCGTTCCACTGCTGGAACACGATGCCGACCTTCTGGCGCAGCTTGTTGAGGTCTGTGCCCTTGGCATGCACGTCGGTGCCGTCGATCACCACACGGCCCGCGGCGATCGACTCCAAACCGTTGATGCAGGTCAGAAGCGTCGACTTGCCCGAGCCCGAACCGCCGATGATGGTGACGACCTCACCCTTCTGGACGGTGAGGTTGATGCCCTTGAGGACCTCCAGCTGGCCGAAGGATTTGCGGACGTTTTCGATCTCAATCATTGGGGGACCACCGTTTCTCGAGATACCCGCCAAGTCGGGCGATGGGAAGGCTGATGATGAAATAGATGGCGCCGCAGATCAGCAGGATAAACAGCGGCTCCTGCAGGCGGGTGACGAGGATCTGCGAGGCGCGCAACAACTCGATCAGCCCGAGCCACAGCACCAGTGCGGAGTCCTTCATCACGCCCAGCGTCAATCCGATCCACGAAGGCAGTGAAACGCGGATGGCGAGCGGCGCCACAATGTAACGCATGTCCTGCCACCAGGTCATGCCGAGCGAGCGTGCGGCACGGCGCGTGTTCGTCGGTACGGAATCGATGCCGCCGCGCACGATCTCTGTACAATAAGCGGCCGTGTAGAGCGACAGCACCACGCAGGAGGTGGTGAACGGCGCCCACCCCAGCTTCATGATGGCCTGCAGCGCATTGCCCAGGACCAGTTGGATGAGCAGTGGGACCGAACGAAAGACGTCGAGGATGAAGGTCAGCGGGGCGGCCCAGTAAGGGCCGATCTGGAAACGGATGATACCGAACAGGATGCCGAGCACGGTACCGGCGGCGACGGACACGGCGGTGACGGCAAGCGTCATCCCCGCGCCTTGCGCAAGGAAGGCCAGGTCACTCCACGAGAGGGCAGTGTTGAACATCTCTCACCTCTCTCAGTAGCGGAACATGCGCGCGGCGAAGACGCGGGCAGCCAGCGTCACCGCCTTGGCGATGAGGTAGTAGATGACTGCTGCGATGGCGAAGAACTCGAAGGTGCGGAACGAGCGCGCATTCAGCTCCTGCGTGACGCCGGCGAGGTCGGTGTTCATGCCGACGGTGACGCCAAGCGAGGTCATCAGGATCGCCCAGACCATCTGGTTGGTGGCCGGCAGGAATGCGACGCGCAACATCTGCGGCATCACGATCAGTCGAAAAGCCTGCAGCGATGTCATGCCAAGCGAGCGGCCGGCGCGTGTCTGCGTCTCCGGGATCGCCTTGAGCGCGCCACGGAAATTCTCAGCCAGATAACCTGCATTGTTGAAGGCGATGCCGACCAGGAGCGCGATGAATGGGCTCAGGTGGATGCCGAAATTGCCGAGGCCGAAATGGGCCATGTAGATCTGGAACAGCGCAGGCGTGTTGCGCGCGATTTCGACCCAGGCGGTGGCGAAACCGCCAAGAAGGCGATTGCCGGACAACCGGAACAAGGTCAGCGCGATGGCGATCGCCATCCCGATGATCATCGACAGCAGCGCGATCTGCAGGGTGACCAGCGCGCCATCAAGCATCTGCGGCAGGGCCTTGAGGGCCTGATTCCAATGGAAGGTGTAGTTGAACATTGCCGTCTCACCTTTCGAAAAGGATCAACGGCGCGAGGCTTAGCCTCGCGCCGCCATAGAAACGGTCAGATCAGCGGTAAACGCCGTTCACCGCAAGAGACGGCAGCTCGCCGCCGACCCACTTTTCGTAAAGTTCCTTGTAACGGCCGGTGCGGACCTGCTGGTTGATGAACAGGTTCAGGTAGTTGATGAGGCCGTATTCCTCACGGTTGGTGAACAGCGCGACATAGTCGATGTCGAATGGCGCGTTGCCGACCACGGAGATGCCGGGGAACTTGCCGGTCTTGACGTTGGCCTGGGCAACCGTCGAGGTCGACACGGTGGCGTCGAGCTGACCCTGGCTCAGAGCCAGGAACACGTCGGCCTGGGTCTGGTAAGGACGGAACTCGCCCACGCCCCATTCCTTGACCTGCTTTTCGAGAGCGATGGCTTCATAGGTGCCGGCGGTGGCGCCCACGACTTTGCCCTTCATGTCCTCGAATGACTTGATGCCGGTCTTGTCGTTGGAGGTGACGGCCATCTGGAATGCGAAGTAGGGAACCGTCATGCCGACGGTCTTGGCGCGCTCCAGAGTATCCGAGGTCGAGGCGACGCCGACATCGACGCGGCCCGACATCAGCGCGGGAATGCGCTCGGGGAACGGCGTCTCGACGATCTCGGCGGTGACGCCGAGCGCCTTGGCCAGATCGTTGCAGTAGTCGACGTCGAAGCCGATCGGGTTGTTGCTCGCGTCGCGCGAACCCATCGGCGGGAAGTCGAGCACGACGGCGCAGCGCAGCGTGCCCGAAGCGATGATGTCGTCCAGCTTGTCGGCGTGAGCCTGGCCGGTCAGTGCGGTGGCGGCCATGAGGCCGAAGGCGAGAACCGAAGTCTTCATTGTCACACTCTCTCCCTGAGTAGGTCTGTCTGTCGGTTGACGGCGGCGCACTATTCCGCGTCGGAGAGCGTAAATCAAATTAAAAATACAAGTCGTATACAAAAAGTATCCGAAATGTCGGCTTACGACGCCACCGGCGCCGGGCCTCCCGCAAGGGGAGGTCCGGACTTAGCCGGCAAATCGAGAGATCAGCCGAGGAAGTCTTCGGGCAGCAGGCCTTCCGGCATGTTCTGGTAGGAAACCGGGCGCAGGAAGCGGCGGATCGACATGGTGCCGACACTGGTTGCGCCGAAATTGGTCGAGGCCGGATAGGGCCCGCCATGCACCATCGAATCGGCCACCTCGACACCGGTCGGGAAGCCGTTGACCAGCACACGGCCAGCCTTGCGCTCGAGCACCGGGCGCAGGCGACGGGCCGCTTCGAGGTCGGCGGCGTCCATATGGATTGTCGCGGTCAGCTGACCTTCGAAGCCGCGCGCGATCTGCTCCATCTCGTCGAGCGAGCCGACACGAACGACCATGCCAAGCGGCCCGAAGACCTCTTCGCCGAGCAGATGGTCGGACACGAACTGCGCGCCCGTCGTCTCGAACAAGTTCGGCGTCGCGCTGCGACCCGACGATTCGGTCGTCAGCAGCGGCTTGACCGTGTTGCGCGTGGCAAAGCGTGCTGCACCCTCATGATAGGCCTTGGCGATGCCGTCGGTCAGCATGGTCTGCGGCCCGACCTTGGCAAGCGCTTCGGTGGCGGCAGCCACGAAGCGGTCGGCATCGGCGCCGTCGATCACCACGGCGATGCCGGGATTGGTGCAGAACTGGCCAGCCCCCATGGTCAGCGACCCGGCCCAGCCCTGCCCCAGGGCTTCGCCACGCGCCTTCATCGCTTCCGGCAGCATCATCATCGGGTTGACCGAACCGAGCTCGCCGAAGAACGGGATCGGCTCCGGACGCTGCGCGCAGAGATCAAACAGGGCACGGCCGCCGGCGAGCGAGCCGGTGAAGCCCACGGCCTTGATCAGCGGATGCTTGACCAGCGCATGGCCGACGTCGCGGCTGCCGCCTTGGATCAGCGAGAACACGCCCGGATGAACGCCCGTGCTGGCAATCGCCGCGGCAATCGCCTGGGCGACGATCTCACCGGTGCCGGGATGGGCCGAGTGGCCCTTGACCACGACCGGGCAGCCGGCTGCGAGTGCCGCCGCCGTGTCGCCGCCGGCAGTCGAAAACGCGAGCGGGAAGTTCGAGGCGCCGAACACTGCGACAGGACCCACCGGGCGCTGGATCAGCCTTATCTCCGGGCGCGGCAGCGGCTGGCGGTCGGGCAATGCGGCATCCAGGCGACGGTCGAGATAGTCACCCTTCTCGATATGGTCGGCGAACAGGCGAAGCTGACCGGTCGTGCGGCCACGCTCGCCCTGCAGGCGGGCCTCCGGCAGGCCGGTTTCCTGGCTGCCGATCTCGGTGATCTCGGCGGCGCGTGCCTCAATCTCGTCGGCAATTGCGCGCAGGAAGGCGGCGCGTTCCTGTCGCGACGAATTGGCGTAGCTCCAGAAGGCATCCTCGGCTGCTTCGCACGCGCGGTTAACCAGATCGACGGTGCCCGCGGCAAACTGGTGCACGGGGCCATGCGCAGGCGCGCTGGCGAAGGTGCCGGCTCCGTCGAGCCATTCGCCCGCAACGAGGTGTTTTCCCTTGGGAGTGAAAGCCATGCGACGTTCCTTTCTGGATGACCGGCGCGTCCTTTGGTGACGATCGACGCGCAGTCGAATTGCACTTGTCGAGTATTTGTATACTCTATGTATGCAAAACTTCAACCGCCGTGCCCGCCTGTCAGGCCCAGCCATGCATGAGAGAGACGAGATGAGTGAGACCACTGCCCTGCCCATCAGCGCGCTGCACGAGCGCGTCGAGGCGATCTTCCGCAAGGCAGGGCTGAATGCCGTCCAGTCAGGCGCGCTGGCCCGGGTGATCGTTGCCGGCGAGCGCGACGCCTGCAAATCGCACGGCATCTACCGCATCGAAGGCACGCTACGCACGGTCAAGGCCGGCAAGGTAAAGCCCGACGCCGAGCCGGAATTGCTGCCGCAGGAAGGCTCGGCCATCGTCAGGGTCAATGCCAGGAGCGGTTTCGCCAATCCGGCCTTCGAGCTCGGCTTGCCGGCGTTGGTCGAACGCGCCCGCTCCTTTGGCCTTGCGGCGCTTGTCATCAACGACTGCACCCATTTTTCCGCCCTCTGGCCGGAGGTCGAGGCGATCACCGATCAGGGTCTGGCCGGCCTGGTAATGTGCCCGAGCTACGCCTCGGTGGCGCCCGCAGGCGGCAACAAGCCGCTGCTCGGCACCAACCCCTTCGCCTTTGGCTGGCCGCGCCCGGACAAGTCGCCCTACGTCTTCGATTTCGCCACCTCGGTCGCCGCGCGCGGCGAGATCGAACTGCATCGCCGTGCCGGCAAGCCACTGCCTGAGGGCTGGGCCATCGACGCAGACGGCAAGCCGACCACAGATCCGACGGCGGCACTTGCCGGCGCCATGCTGCCCTTCGGCGGCCACAAGGGCTCGGCCATCGGCACGATGATCGAGCTGCTCGCCGGCATCATGATCGGCGATCTGACCAGCCCGGAAGTGCTGGAATATCTGGGCACCACGACGCTGGCCCCGCCGCATGGCGAGCTTATCCTCGCCTTCTCGCCCAAGGCCTTCGCCGCCGGCCGTCCCGGCGATCCCTTCGCCCGCGCCGAGACGCTGTTCGAAGCCATCGCCGGCCAGGGCGCCCGCCTGCCCTCCCAGCGCCGCTACGTCGCCCGCACCAAATCGGAGGCGGAAGGCATCGTGCTCAACGCAGCCGAGATGGAGCTGCTCGACCGCCTGCTGGCGCAGGGGCTCGACGCGGTCTCGTAACGGGCCCGACCACCTTCCGGAAAATCGCCTCCGACCCCGGCTTGCTGCGCAAACACCTCCCCCCGATCGACTGCGGGGAGGTGCCTCGCAAAAGCAACGCGGAGCGGGGCGCTACCAGTCACACACGAGCTCAAAAAAGACCGACCCTCAACCCAAACAAAAAAGGCCCTCCCGATCACTCGGGAGGGCCTTTCTTTTTCATTCGCCTCGGGACCAGATCAACCCTTGTACTTCTCGACCGCGCCGGGAAGCTTGCTCCATGCGCCGTACCAGGCGTTGAACAGTTTGAACTGTGCCTCGCAATAGCCGCGCTGGCTGTCAGTCAGGGCGTCGGTCTCGTTGAAGTGGAGCGTGTACTCCTTGTCGCCCTTCATCACCATCATGTGCTTGAAGTAGAGGACGAGGTCGGGGCCTTCGTCGAAGGACGACAGCACGGCCAACGCCTGCTCCAGCTCCAGCGCGCGCTGGCGGGCATCGACGTCGCCGGCAGCCGCAGCCTGCGACAGGTTGCAGAGGTGGATCACTTCCTTCGGCAGCACGTTGCCGATGCCGGTAATGGCGCCGGTTGCGCCACAATTGACGAAGCCGTGGAAGACAGCCGTGTCGACGCCGATCATCAGCGAAACGCCGTCATCGCGGCTGGTGATGTTCTCGGCCGCATAGCGCATGTCGGCGTTGCCGCCGAATTCCTTGAAACCGACGAGGTTCTTGTGCTCGGCACGGAGCGCGAAGAACAGGTCGGCACGAGTGGCAAAGCCGTAGTACGGGCTGTTGTAGATGACCGCGGGCAGATCGGGAGCCGCCGACAGGATCGCCTTGAAATGCGCCTTCTGGGCGGTGAGCGACGGGCCACGCGACAAAACGCGGGGGATGACCATCAGGCCATGCGCGCCAACTTTCTGGGCGTGCGCGGCATGAGCCACGGCCGAGGCGCTGTTGATGCCGCCGGTGCCGACGATGACAGGCACGCCGGCCTTCACTAGGCGCTCGACGCCTTCCATGCGCTGCTCGTCGGTGAGCAGCGGCCAATCACCCATGGAGCCGCAATAAACAACGGCAGACATGCCCTGCGCGATCAGCTCCTTGCCCTTGCGGACGAGCGCGTCGAAATCGGGGGTGCGATCCTCCTTGCAGGGGGTCATCAGTGCGGGGATTACGCCAGTGAAAATCTTCGCCTTCATCTCAAACTCCTCTGGGCCTGTCATATCGGCACGACCGCCACGTCAAAACGACGCCGTTTCCGTGCCCTCGCCGTCGATTATACGCTTTGCATTTTATTTGTCGACAAGAAATCGACAGAAACTTACAACGCCACTTCAAGCCTGTCATTGCGGGTAAAGAGCTTCTGGATCTGGTGCACGATCTGCTCGGCATGCGCCTTGGCCAGCTGGTCAGCGGCGTCGACGTCGCGAGCCGCAATCACCGCGATCATGTCCTCGTGTTCGTCGACGAAACGCTGCGGCAGCCGGTCTTCGTAGGACTGGTAGTAGAGCCTAAGGATGCGCCGCCCCTCGTCGAGCAGCCGGTTGAACAGGCTGGTGAAATAAGGATTGCGCCCGGCCTCCGAGATCGCCTGGTGCAGGGCCGCGTTGGTGGCGATCATGGCGAGTGCGTCCTGCGCCTGCACGGCGGCGGCGAATTCGGCCTGGTGGGCGCGGATCACCTTGAGGTCCTCGGGGCGGTGATATTGGGCCGCCAGCCTTGTGGTCACGCGGTACATTAGCACCAGCGCGTCGAAATAGGTGTGCATGTTGAGGAAGTCGATATTCGACACCATGGTCGAGCGGTTGGGCAGCGTATCTATCAGGCCCTCGCCCGCCAGCCGCACCAGCGCCTCGCGGATCGGCGTGCGCGACATCTTGAAACGCTCGGCAAGCTGCACCTCGTCGATCGGGCTGCCCGGCAGCAGGACGAGATCGAGAATCTCGTCGCGCAGAAGGTCATAGACCATCTTCACGCCAGAGCCGCGCTTGCGTTCAGGGATGGTGTTCGTATCGGCTTCGGTCATCTGGCAATCCTTTTGTCGACAAGAGAAATACTTCTCGTTCCCTTCATGATCAACCTTTTCCCGAGCCTGTGTGACCGGATCGCAGAAATCTCCAGCGGAAAACCAGCTAACTCGCTCCCCCGTTGGCGAGTTCGCCAGATGC
The DNA here is from genome assembly GCF_000372965.1 of Hoeflea sp. 108. Lineage (NCBI taxonomy): Bacteria > Pseudomonadati > Pseudomonadota > Alphaproteobacteria > Hyphomicrobiales > Rhizobiaceae > Hoeflea > Hoeflea sp. 108. Next base: position 4,797,704 of record NZ_KB890024.1, read on the forward strand.
GGCCCTGGCAAGGGTCCTGCCCCTCGCCATAGCTGCACTGAATCCAGAACCAGGCATGTGTCTCTGCTTGAAATCCATAATTTTCCCTATAAGAATTTTATATTCTTTAAGGGAAAGAGTTGAAAAATGGCGGGGAACAAGACGAAGCGCGGGCGACCGCCCAGCGGCGGCAGCGTGGCAGTGCATTTGAGATTCTCGGACGCGGTCGCATTCGCCATCGACAACTATAGGCGACAATATTTGCCCGACGCCAACCGCCAGGATGCGGTTCGCGACCTCATACGACAGCAACTCGCGTCGCAAGGCATGCTTACGACGCCTGACGAGCCCTAAGGAAGCCCTCTACGGCTTCAGCGGTGACAACGGCTCGAACCTGTCTGCGGCCACAACCTGAAGGTTGAGGCGCGACGGCCTGGCTGCATCGCAGAACACCGTGTTGCGGGCGACGCGACTTGTGCGGCCACGCCCTTCGGGCGCACCTGTGTTCGGATTGACGTCGTATTTCGGGAAGTTTGACGACGAGATATCGAGCCGCAGCCTGTGACCCTTCTTGAACAGATTGGCGGTCGCGAAAGGCTCGATGGTGATCTTCATCATCTCGTCAGGCACGCAAGGCTGCGGTGCTGCGAAGCCGTTGCGATAGCGACAGCGGAAGATGCCGTCCGTGACGATCATCGCAAATCCGGTCGGAAACTCTTCGCTCGGCGGGTAGACATCGACCAGCTTGGCGGTGAAGTCGGTGTCGAGGCCATCGGTCGCGGCGAAAAGCTCGATCTCGACGGGTCCCACCACCGCCATGTCCTCGCCAAGCGGCTCGGTCTCGAATGACAGCACGTCGAGCCTTGCTGCGAGCGGCATGTTTGTATCGCCGCAGCCAAAGAACCGGCTGCTTTCGCGCTGGTCGAAACCGCCGCCCTCAAACACCGGCTGGCCGCTGGTCAGCGCCCCACCGATCGTAGGCACCGGGTTCTTCGGATCGAAGTCGTAGACGAAGGGGGCAGCGTCCACGCTGGGAAGCGTCTCCGACAAGCTGCCATTTGGATGCAGGTTCAGCGCGAGCCTGCTGCCTGCCGGCAATGGCCAATCGGGCGCGGCGATCCAGCGACCACCATGGTCGATGCGGCCTTCGGCGGTGCGCCGTCCCGAACCGCCGCCCATCAGGAACAGGCGGACGCGCGGATCGGCTTCGACTGCATTGTCGACGTTCTTCAGCCAGCGGTCGAACCAGCGGCGGCGGAACTCCAGCCAGCTTTCGGCGACATTGCCGCCAAGCGGCGCAGCGCTGCCGAAATCGACATCCCCGGCAAAGGTGGCATTGCGGTTGCCGTGCAGGTTGGGGCCCATCACCACCGACAGCGGTCGGTTCGGATCTCGCGACAGGCCCTCGTAGTTCTCGAAGGTCGTCCGCACATAGGCGTCGTACCAACTCGACACCAGCGCCACGGCCACATTGGGGAAGGTGTCGTAGCTGTCCAGGGCATAGATCCCTGGCTGCTTCCAGTAATCGTCGAATGTGCCCCGGCGCCATTGCTCGAGCAGATAGCCCTCATATTCGGGAACCCAGCGCACCGGCGAACGCCCCTCCGACCAGGGCATGGCTTTGAACCACTCCCTGACGTCCTCTGCCTCAAGCGCCCTAAGCAGATCAGGATTGTCCTTTGCAGCCCCTGCCTCGCGCGCGTGATTGTAGGCCCAGGTCGCCTGCTTCAGCTCGAACGCCCCGCCCTGGCGGATGCCACAGGTGAAGGCGTTGGAGAAGCCGCCGGAGTCCAGCACCATCGCGGCGAGGCCTGGCGGATTGAGGCAGGCAAGCGCCATCTGCGTATGCGCCGCGTAGGAAAGGCCCATGGTGCCGACCCGGCCATTCGACCAGGGCTGCTCGACCAGCCAGGCGATGGTGTCGTAGCCGTCGGGTCCCTCGGCGAGATATTTGACGAACTCGCCTTCCGAACCATTGCGGCCACGACAATCCTGATAGGCGACGACGTAGCCGTGGCGAACGAAATGTGTCGCCACCTCGGCACGCGTCATCGGCCGTTCCATGCCGACTTCGATTTCCGAGCGCGAGCGCTCGCTTTTGCCGTAGGCCGTGCGCTCTAGGAGAACCGGCAGGGCTTGCCCCGCCGGTACTCCATTTTGAGCCGGGCGATAGATGTCTGTGGCCAGACGGATCCCGTCACGCATCGTCACCATGACGTCGCGGTGAACCACGACGCCCCCGGCAACCGGCTCTGGCGCCGGCAATACGAAAACATCCATCGCTTCGGCAGTCGCTTCCATGTCGTGCTTACTTTGCCGTCCGCGCATAGGCGGCCAGCGTGTCCTCTGCCTTGTTGGCGGTGTAGTCGATGTCGGCGCGGCTCGCCCATGTCACCACAGGCCAATAGAGCGGCAGGATCGCAGCGTCGCCGAAGGCAATCTCCGCGGCTTCGGCGAGCAGGGCATTGCGCTTGTCGACATCGAATTCCGACAATGCTGCACGCATCTTCTCGTCATAGGCCGGGTTCGAGTAGCGGGCGCGGTTGAACGAGCCGGTGCCGGCCTCCTTGTCGTAGGTCATCAGAACGTTGTTCATGCCCGATGCCGAGGACGGCGTGGTGGTGCCGAAGGAGAAGATGAAGGCGCTGAATTCCTGCTTGCCGGCGGCACCTGCATAGACGCTGTAGGGCTGGGTAACGACGCCGTTCACCTTGAGGCCGCCGCGCGCGAAAAGCTGGCCCAGCGCCTGCGCCACGTCGGCGTCACCGGCGAAGCGGTCGTTGGACGAGTGGATGGTGATACCGAAGCCATCGGCATGGCCGGCCTCGGCGAGCAGCTTCTTGGCCCCCTCAAGGTCGATAGCACCTGGCTCGAGCTTGTCGGAATGGCCACCGATGCCCTCGGGCACGAGTTGCCCCGCCGGCACGCCTGCACCGGACAGGATGCGGTCAATCAAAAGCTGGCGGTCGACCATCTTGGACATTGCCTGGCGAACACGCGTGTCCCTGAGCGGGTTCGGCACCAGGTTCTTGCCGTCCTTGTCGGTAACGAAGGGGCTTTCGTCGCGCGCCGAGTCCAGCGCCAGATAGACGATACGCGCCGACGGGGTCGAATGCAGTGCGATGTTCTCGATGCCCTTGAGCGTCGCGACATCGGCCGGTGGCACGGCGTCGATCAGGTCGACCGCGCCGGAGCGAAGGGCAGCGACCCGAGCAGCATCGTTGGAAATGGCGCGGAAAGTCACCTTTTCGAATTCCGGCTTGTCGCCCCAGAAATCGTCATTGCGCTGGAGCACGAGGCGGTCGCCGGGCACCCATTCGACGAACTTGTAAGGACCGGTTCCGATGGCAGCGGCGCCGCCGATGAAGTCCTGGCTGGTTTTGCCCTCGGTCGCCTTCTTCGAGACGATGTAGACCATGCCGGCCAGTTCCATGAATTGCGGCGTCGGCTTCTTGGTGGTGAAACGAATGGTCTGCGGATCGACGATCTCCATCTTGGCGATCGGCCCGACATTGGCGGTGAACGGCGCCGGGCTATTCTCGATCTTGGAGATGCGCTCAAGCGAGTAAACCACGTCCTCGGCGGTCAGCGGCGAGCCGTCATGGAACTTCACGCCGGACCGCAGTTTCACCTCCCAGGTCAGCGGGTCGACGTTCTTCCAGCTCTCGGCAAGGTTCGGCTTGACCTGCAGATTGGCATCCGGCTCGGCCAGGCGGCCGAACACCTGTTGCGCCAGGTTCTGGTTGTTGCCGGTGCGCGAAAACTGCGGATCGACCGACGACGGCTCGGTAGAGATGCCGACGACGAGGTCGGCGGCAAGGGCCGCGGTCGACAGGCTGGTGGCCAGAAGCAGGCCGGCGACTGTGGATCGGATCAGGTTCATTTTTAGGCTCCCCTTTGTGTTGGTTAGGTCGTGATCTCGGCCGGGCGGGCGATCACGCTCACCGGCGTTTCATTGAGATGGCAGGCGCTGATGTGCCCCGGCGCGATCTCGCGCAGCAACGGCCGCTCCCGGCGGCAGCGGTCGAAGGCATGCGGGCAACGCGGGTGGAAATGGCAGCCGCTCGGCGGGTGCAACGGTGACGGAATCTCGCCCTTGACCGGATTGAACTGGCGTCGCCGCTGTTTGATGGTCGGCACCTCCGACAGCAGCGCCATCGTGTAGGGGTGGTTCGGCGCGGCAAAGAACGCATCGGCCGGTGCGCTCTCGACAATGCGGCCGAGATACATGATCGCGACGCGGTCGGAGATGTGTTTCACCACGCCGAGATCGTGGCTGATGAAAAGGTAGGTCAGCCCCAACTCCTGCTTCAGCTCCATGAACAGGTTCAGGATCTGCGCCTGGATAGACACGTCCAGCGCCGACACCGATTCGTCGCAGATCAGGAAGCGTGGCTTGACCGCCAGCGCCCGGGCGATGCCGATACGCTGGCGCTGGCCGCCAGAGAACTGGTGTGGGTAGCGCTTGAGATAGGACGGGTCGAGGCCGACACGCTCCATCAACGCAGCCACCATGTCAGGCGCCTGGCGCTTCGGCACCATGCAATGGGCCACAGGCGCCTCGCCGATGATGTCGAGGATCGTCTTGCGCGGGTTGAGCGACGACATCGGATCCTGGAAGATCATCTGCGAGGTCAGCCGGACAGCCTTGGCCTCCTGCCGGGGCAGCGCCGAGATGTCCTTACCCTCCCAGCGCATCGTACCAGTGGACTGGGGCAGGATGCCCGCCATGATGCGCCCGAGCGTGGACTTGCCGCAGCCGGATTCGCCAACAAGGCCGACGACCTCGCCCGGATTGATGGCCAGCGAGACATCGTCGACGGCATGAACGACACGCTCTTCCAGCTTGGCGCCGAACATGCGGGCCAGCTTTTCGGCATAGTCCAGGCCGCGCGAGAAGCGCCTGGACACGCCGATGCCTTCGATCAGCGGGGTCATGCTGCCCTCTCGAATTGTGGGTTGAAGCAGCGATAGAGATGACCGTCGAAGGCCGAAGCCTCCGGTTCCGCCTCGCAGGCGGCGGTGGCTGCAAAACAGCGCAGCCTGAACGGGCAGCCGGACGGCCGCCTGAGGGGCGAGGGCGCCATGCCGGGGATCGGCGTCAAGGCCTCGCCGCGATCGAGATTGGCGGGGACCGAGCGCATCAGGCCGATCGTATAGGGATGAACAGGGCGGTCGAGCACATCGTCGACCGTGCCTGTCTCGACGATGCGGCCCGCATACATGACCGCGACCTTCTGGGCGAGGCCGGCGACCACGCCAAGATCGTGGCTGATCCAGATCAGCGACATGCCGAATTCGCCGCTGAGCCGCTGGATGACCGCCAGGATCTGCGACTGGATGGTGACATCAAGTGCGGTGGTGGGCTCGTCCGCGATGATCAACTCAGGTCGGTGCAGCAGCGCAATCGCAATGGCCACACGCTGGCGCATGCCGCCCGAAAACTGGTGCGGGTACGCCGCCAGCCGCTCGTCCGGCGAAGGTATGCCGACGAGGCCAAGTGCTTCGACGGCGCGCGCCCGGGCATCGGCCTTCGACACCTTGTCGTGGGCCCGCACGGCCTCGACCATCTGGGTCTCGATCGACAGCACCGGGTTGAGCGTCATCATCGGGTCCTGGAAGATCATGGCAATCTTCTTGCCCCTGATGGCGCGCATCTCCTGGGGCGAGCGTCCGACGAGGTCCTGGCCCTGGAACAGGATCTTGCCGCCAGTCACGCGTCCCGGCGGGTCGACCAGCCCGAGGATGGAGAAGCCGGTGATCGACTTGCCCGAGCCAGACTCGCCGACGAGTCCCAGAATCTCGCCGCGACCGATCTCGAAGGACACGCCGTCGACCGCCTTGGCGACACCGTCGCGGGTGAAGAAATGGGTGGAGAGGTTTTCGACCTTGAGCGTCATCTCAGCGCTCCGACAGACGAGGGTTGAGCACTTCGCGCAGCCGGTCGCCGACGATGTTGATGCTGAAGACGAGCGAGAGCAGCAGAAGGCCCGGATAGACCGAAATCCAGTACTGGCCCGACAGCAGCGTCTGGTAGCCATTGGCGATCAGCAAGCCGAGCGACGGCTCGGTGATCGGCAGGCCGATGCCGAGGAAAGACAGCGTTGCCTCCGCCGAGATGGCGTTGGCGATCTGCAGCGTACCGATGACGATGATCGGCGGCAGGCAGTTGGGCAGCATGTGGCCGAACAGGATGCGAGGCCTGGAAAGGCCGAGCGAGGCTGCCGCTTCGACATATTCCTTGCCGCGTTCGACCAGGGCAGCGGCGCGCACGGCACGGGCAAACTGCGCCCACTGCACGATGACCAGCGCCAGCACGACTTTCCATACGCCTTGCCCAAGCAACGCCAAAAGCATCAGCGCGACGAGGATGGTGGGAAAGCCCAGCATCAAGTCGACCAGTCGCATGATGAGCGTGTCGATGCGCCCGCCAAAGTAGGCCGCGGCGAGGCCGAGCGCGGTGCCGACGGCAAGAGCTACGACGCCTGCGAACAGGCCGACGCCCATCGACGTCCTGAGACCGTAGACCATGGCCGACAGCATGTCGCGGCCTTGGCCGTCGGTGCCGAGCAGGTAGAGCGTGCCGTTCATGCTTTGCGACATCGGCGGCAGCCGCGCGTCGAAAAAGTCGATTGCCGTCAGATCGTAGGGGTTCTGCGGCACCAGATAGGGGCCGAAGACAGCCGCAAGAATAAGGAACAGGCAGGCCACCAGGCCGACCGTGGCCTTGGGACTCTCCAGAATGCCGCGCAGCGAGCGCGCCCAGAATGCCTGGCTGTCGTTGAGCTTGAGAGCGGATGTGATCATTGGCCGTCTCCCAGACGTATCCGGGGATCGAGGATCGAATAGACGATGTCGACGACAAGATTGATGAGGATGAACATCGTCACGACCACCAGCAGGTAGGCCACGACCACGGGCCGGTCGAGAACGGTAATGGAATCGATCAGCAGCTTGCCGATGCCCGGCCACGCAAAGATGGTTTCCGTCACCACCGCAAAGGCGATGACCGAGCCAAACTCCATGCCGACCACCGTCACGATAGGGATCATGATGTTCTTCATCACATGGACAAAGATGATGCGGCGCTCAGACAGGCCCTTGGCGCGGGCGAATTTGATGAAATCGAGCGGCATCGTCTCGCGCACGCCGGTGCGCGTCAGGCGGATCACGAGTGAAAGCTTGAACAGCGCAAGGTTCGTTGCCGGCAGGATCAGGTGCTTGAGGCCGTCGAGGCTGGCGAGGCTCGTGGTGATGCCGAAGATTTCGCCGGTCTCGCCGCGTCCAGACGACGGCAGCCAACCGAGCCAGACCGAGAAGATCATGATCAGCATCATGCCCTGCCAGAAGTTGGGCAGGCTGAAGCCAAGGATCGAGCCGGTCATGATGGTTTCGTCGGTGACCGACTTCGGCCTGAGGCCGGCGATCAGGCCAAGCGGGATGCCAAGGATGAGCGCAATGGCGAGAGCCACGAAGGCCAACTCCAGCGTGGCGGGCAGGCGCTGAAAGATCAGGCCGACAGCCGGCTGGTTGAAGACGAAGGAGCGGCCGAGATCGCCATGCAGCGCATCGACCAGGAAGGACCAGTATTGCACGATCAGCGGTCGGTCGAGGCCAAGCGCCTGGATCGCCGCGTCGCGCTCGGCGGCGCTGGCATCGGCGGGGATCATGATGTCAATCGGGTTGCCGATGGCGTAGATGCCGATGAAGACAAGAACCGAGGTCGCCAACAGCACGAGCAGGCTTTGTACGACCCGACGGATGATGAAGACGGTCATCGTGCGCGGCCGTCCGGCCTGGCTCGCCCGCAAGGGCTTGGCTTGGGTGGCAAAAGAGTGTTCTCCTCGCTGCGCCGGTTCGGCCGGCTGCCATTTGAGGATCGAGTTAGCAGTGACGTCGACAGAGGCGCAATCTTATGAGTTTTGTGCATTGCCCGATGCGAAAGCAGCGTTTGGCGCGGTGATCGGCCTGCCCGCTTCAGAGGCGGGCGGATGAACCTGCGTCAGCTCGAAGTCTTCCGGGCGGTCATGCAGACCGGCTCGACCATCGGCGCGTCGGGCGTGCTCAGCCTGTCGCAATCGGCGATCAGCCGCCAGCTCACCAGCCTCGAAGAGGAGATCGGGCTGGAGCTGTTCCGCCGCGAAAAAGGCCGACTGATCCCCAAGCCCGAGGCCGCCGCCCTGCTGCAGGAAGTCGGCGAATTGTCCGACGTGCTCGCCCGCCTTAAGCGCCGCACCGACGAACTCAGCGCCGGCTGGTCGGGCAAGACGCTGATCAAGATGGGCTTTCCTCATTCGCTGACGACCACCTTGCTGCCCGCGTTGGTCCGCGATTTCCTCGCCATGCAGACCGAGGTGAGCATAGAACTCGTGGCAGGACCCTATGACGCCATCGAGCGCGCTGTCATGGGCCGCACTGTCGACTTCGGTTTCGTCCGGCTGCCGACGGAGGATCGCGGGCTGCAGACCATGCCGCTGGTTTCGAGCGGCCAGCTCTGTGCCCTGCCCGTTGGCCACCCGCTCTCCGAGCAGGATGCCGTCAGTGCCGACGATCTGTCGCGAACCGACCTCGTGCTGCTCGGTCGCTTGCGGTCAAGCCGCGAGGACATCGAGGAAAGGCTGCGCCGCGCCCAGGGGACGGTGCGCTGCCGTGTCGAGACACATTCGGTCGAATCGAGCGTGGCGATGGTCGCCGAAGGCATCGGTGTTTCGATCATCCCGGCGCTGATCGGCAACCTGCTCAAATCCGACCGCGTCGTCATGCGCCCCTTCTCGCCGCCGCTGTGGAACGACTACGGCATCGCCACCCTGCGCGACACCCAGTTGTCCCGGCCCGTGCTTGGCTTCATCGAGATGCTCAAAGAACGGTTGGTCGGCGACGGCGTGATGACCAAGGCGATAGGTTAAGCGCGCCCACCGAAACCCAAATCCGCACGCCCAGCGTTTTCCAGTTGAGCGGAGGGCCGGGAACGGCTTACGTCGCATATGGCGCGTTGCGATGAAGCGCGCCCGGGGATCAGGCAAGGACACGATCATGGCTTCACTGCAATTTCAGCCCGGCGCGGCGAAGTGGACGACGCTGCAGACCCACCGCCTGTGGCTGCTGCAACAGGCGGAAGCCCTGTTTTCCTTCTTCGAGCGCGCAAGCCTCAATCCGCTCGGCGGGTTCTACGAGCTTGACGACCATGGCCGTCCCTTTGCGGCAGGCGCCGTGCCCGGCAAGCATGCCGGCCGCCAGATCCATGTCACGACACGCATGGTCCATTGCTTCGCCATCGCCCATCTGATGGGCCGCCCCGGCGCTGATGCGCTTGTCGACCACGGCATGGACTTTCTCTGGAACGGTCATCGCGACCAGGCCAATGGCGGCTATTTCTGGGGCGTCGGCTACGAAGGACCGTCCAACGACACCAAGCAGGCCTATGGCCATGCCTTCGTGCTGCTTGCCGCCTCCAGCGCCAAGGTCGCCGGGCACCCGGATGCCGACCGTCTGCTGACCGACATCTCGACCGTGTTGTCAGAGAAATTCTGGGAACAGGCGCATGGCGCTGTGGCGGAGGAATTCACCGCCGACTGGAAGTCCTACGACACATATCGCGGCCAGAACTCCAACATGCACCTGACCGAGGCGCTGATGGCCGCTTTCGAAGCCACTGGCGACGCCAACTACCTCGCCATGGCCGAGCGCATCGCCGACCTCATCATATCAAAGCATGCGGCCACCGCCGGCTGGCGCCTGCCCGAGCATTTCACCTCGGACTGGCAACTCGACCGCGACTATTCCGGTGACCCGATGTTCCGTCCCTTCGGCACCACGCCGGGCCATTCGCTGGAGTGGGCGCGGCTACTGCTGCAGCTCTGGGAGCTTGGTGGGCGCAAGCTCGGCTGGCTGCCCGACGCGGCGAAGAACCTGTTCGCCCAGGCGACATCGGACGGCTGGGACGCGGCCAGGGGAGGCTTCTACTACACGCTCGAATGGGATGGCTCAGCCCGCATCCGCGACCGCTACTGGTGGCCATGCTGCGAGGCCATAGGGGCGGCGAGCGTGCTCAACGCCATCGACGGCGCTCCCGAATATGAGGAGTGGTACCGCCGTGTCTGGAACTTCTGCGCCACCCGCTTCATCGACCGCCGCAACGGCGGCTGGCACGCCCAGCTCGACAACGACCTCAAGCCCAATGCCGGCCCGTTCTATGGCAAGCCTGATATCTACCACGCTTTGCAAGCCTGCCTGATCCCGCTTCTGCCGACCACGGGCTCCATCACCCGCGGGCTCGTCAAGACGGGCATCAGGCTCTGACGCTGCACGGAATTGATTGATCCAAGGCGATTTGGGCGCGCGCTGTGCCTGAATCTGCGCTATGGCACCGACGCCGGTCGATCGCCGGCGTCGCAACAGCTTCCGGATCGATGACCTCCCAACCTGCCCAAGCGCCGCAGGAGCGCTTCGCCGCCTTCCGCCACAGCGCCTTCTCGCGCTTCTGGATCGCGCGCTTCCTTGCCACCTTCTCGACCCAGATTGTCTCCGTCGGCGTTGGCTGGCAGATCTACGATCTGACGCGCAATCCGTTCGACCTCGGCATGGTCGGCGTCATCCAGTTTGCTCCGGCGCTACTGCTGGTGCTTGTCACCGGCGTTGTCGCCGACCGTTTCGGCCGCCGCCTGGTCATGGGCCTCGCCGCACTTGTCGAGGCAGGCTGCGCTGCGGCCCTGCTCATGCTCGCGCTGCACGGTCTCGCCAGCCCTGCTCCTATATTCCTGGTGCTTGCCATGTTCGGCATCGCCCGCGCCTTCTTCGGCCCTGCATCGGCATCGCTGGTGGCCAATCTCGTGCCAGCAGAGGTCTTTGCCAACGCAGTCGCCTGGAATTCGTCGGCCTGGCAGACCGCCACCATCGTCGGCCCGGTTGCCGGCGGCCTGCTCTACGGCATCTCGGCCGAGGCTGCCTATGGCACCGCGACCGTGGTCATGCTGGCCTCGACCATCCTGATCTTCTCGATCCCCAAGCCCGCTCAGCGCAGCGAAAGCGCCAAACCGACTGTCGAAACGCTGTTTGCCGGCTTCCGCTACATCTGGGGCGAAAAGATCGTGCTCGGCGCCATCTCGCTCGACCTGTTCGCCGTGCTTCTGTCGGGCGCGGTCGCCCTGCTGCCGGTCTATGCCCGCGACATCCTTGATCTCGGCCCCTGGGGCCTTGGCCTGCTGCGCGCCGCGCCGGCCGTCGGCGCCATTGTCGTTGCCGTCTGGCTGGCCGGCCATCCGATCCGCGACCATGCCGGCATGGTCATGCTGTTCTTCGTCGCCCTGTTTGGCATCTGCACCGCCGTCTTCGGCATTTCGACCATCCCTTGGGTGTCCATCACGGCCCTTGCGCTGCTCGGCGCCACCGACATGGTCAGCGTCTACATCAGGGAAACGCTGATCCAGCTGTGGACGCCCGACCGTGTCCGTGGCCGCGTCAATGCCGTCAACGGTGTCTTCGTCGGCGCTTCCAACGAGCTCGGCGAGTTCCGCGCCGGCACCATGGCCGCCCTGATCGGCACGGTGCCCGCGGTGGTTATCGGCGGCGTCGGCGCTGTCGCGGTCGCCGGCATCTGGTGCTGGGCCTTCCCGCAACTGCGCAAGGTCAGGCGGCTCGACGGCCGCGTCTGAGTTTTCCGGCATCCGACAGTAAGCCGGCGTTGCAATTGGCGCCGGCATTCATACATTCACCTACAGAAGCGGGGCCTGCACTGCCTTCGCCCCGCACGATTGTTGCGCCCGGAAGCGCGTCAATCGCCTGTTGGGGGATGACATGATAAGGATCGACGACACCGATCTCGCTGAGATCAGCAAGCTGATTGCGCTGGTCGAGCGCGCCCAGAACGAACGCTCCGCCGACGATTTCCTGGCGCTGTTCCGGTCCGATGCGGTCTGGGTCACCGCCTTCGGCCGGCGCTTCTCCAGCAAGGACGAGATCGCCGCCTTTACCCGCAAGGTGCTCACCCCTGATCTCGGCGACCAGTATGCCCGCTACGATATCGCCAACATCACCATGCTCAGCCCCAACGTGGCGGCCGTGAACGTGCGCCAGCGCCCGGTGCACAAGGACGGCACGCCGATCGAAGGCGACCTCGAAGGAGCGCCGCTTTATGTGCTGGTCAAGGAGAACGGACGCTGGATGATCGGCGCCGGCCAGAACACCAAGGTCCAGACATCAGCCATCGACACGCAACAGACGGAAATCGAAACGCGCGACGGCAAGAAGTAACTCGCGGAGAGCGCGTACGCGTGCGGCAGGGAAAAGAATCAGCGGCGCGCCTTGGCCGGCCGGCTGAAAACGACCTGCAGGAATTCGTCCAGCCAACGCTTGAGATGCATGTCCCAGATCAGCCGTCCGCCAAGATGGTCGCGGCCCGGCTGAGCCCCCGGCAGCACGAAGCGCTCCGCGCCGCGCACCACCCAGCGCTGCATCATCACCCGCGTCAACTCGGCGTGGAACTGGATGCCCCAGGCGTTGTCGCCATAACGAAACGCCTGGTTTGGATAGCTGTCCGAGGACGCCAGCAGCACGGCATCGCCCGGCAATGAAAAGCCCTCGCGATGGAACTGGTAGACCATCTCGGGCCAATGCATCAGCTTGCGACCCTCTTCGGTCGCCTTGATCGGATACCAGCCGATCTCCACCAGCCCATCGCCATGACCCTCGACCTTGCCGCCGAGATGGTTGACCAGCATCTGCGCGCCGAGACAAATGCCGAGAAACGGCCGGTTCTCCCTGAGCGGCACTGCCAGCCATTCGGTCTCGCGGCGCACGAACTCGTCATGGTCGTTGGCGCTCATCGGCCCGCCGAAGACAACAGCACCAGCATGTCGATCGAGTGTTTCGGGAAGCGGATCACCCAGCGGAGGCCGGCGGATATCGAGGTCGAAGCCGTTTTCGATCAGCACATGGCCGACGCGGCCTGCGCTCGAATGCTCCTGGTGCAGAACCACCAGTATCCTGGGCCGCGCTGTCCCCGGCATGACGGGCCTAGTCGTCGCTGGCGGCCGGATGAGCCGCCTTGCCCGCCACCCTGCGCTTGGCCTCGATGCGGTCGCGGCTTTCGACGCCGATCAGTTCCGCTACCCGCCAGATGGTGTTGTCCTCCATCTCGCGCACGTCGCCGTCGGCATAGACCAGTTCCCACATCATGCCGATGAAGTCCTTGCGCGCCTGTTCGTCGAGATTGCGCTTCAGCACGCTGGTGAAGGCATAGAGGTCGATAGCCTCGTTGTCGGCCTGCTCGCCGGCCTTCACCAGGCGCTCGAGTTCGGCCCCCGAAAGACCGTAGGCCTGCGCCAGCAACTGCTTCAGCCGCTCCCACTCGATGTCCTGGCGCTCGCCGTCGGCATCCATGACATGGTAGAGCAGTGCCGCCGCGGCAACACGCACATCGTCTTCTCGGGTGTGTCTGGCGCCTGCGGATGGCAGGTCCTTGAGGAAGGAGATCATGCGTTCGAACATCGGCAAATCCTGTTTGTTGCCGTGGATTTAGGCAGCGACGGCCGTCAAAACAACCGGAAGCGGCCCTTGTCGCGCGCCTCATCGGGGTCGACGCCGGGATCGTCGGGCAGGCGGATAGGCTCGGAGAGATCTTCTGCGTCGCCCTCGCCTGCCTTCTCAGCCTTGAGGTCCGCCGCACCGTCATCGGCGGCGTCGGCCTTGGCCACTTGCGGCGGCGTCGGTGTGCTCTCCGTTTCGGGCTCCACCTCGACAATGTCGTCGCCCGCCGGCTGGGCTGCCGGGATGCTGGGGATCGACACCCGCTCGGCCGGCTCCTCGTCCTGCTCGATCAGGTGGCCAAGCCGCTCTTCCGGCGCCTTCCACTCGAAAGCGTCGAGGCGTCCGGTCACAGGCGAGAACGGCGCCCAGCGTTCGGACACGACGCCATCGGCAACCCAGGCCGGATCGCGCGGCGCACGCACCGCCTTGCCAAGCCACTGCCGCACCTTGCCCTGGTTGCCGGTCTCCGCCTCCTCGATGTCGGCGAGCAATAGATAGGCGCCTTCACGCGGCTGCATCCGTGCGGCGGCTTCAGCCTCGGAACGCGCCAGCTTGTAGTCCTGCGCTTCCAGCGCCGCGCGCGCCACGGCGAGCGACGATTCCGGATGGTTCTGCCGCAGCGACTGCAATTTTTTGGCCCGAGCCAACCGGTCGAGCACCGCATCTCCCGCCCGACCGTGAACATAAAGATCAGCGATCTCGGGCAGAGGTTCGGCCTTCCACGCGGCCTCAAGCACCTTCGAGCCCTTGCGCACGTCGTTCTGGCGGTACAGCGCCTTGGCCGCCACCATCGCCGCCGGTCCGAATTCGGGCCGCAGCCTGTTGGCTTCCAGTGCCGCCGTGCGCGTCGCATTGGCATCGCTGTCGCCCAGCGACATAGCCTTGGCGGTCAACAGCACCGCGCGCTTGTTGTTGGCGATGTGGCGCTCGACCTGCCGCGACGACTTCTGCGCCTCGATCAGCGCCAGCGCGCCGTCCCAATCGCCGCGTTCGGCCTTTTCCTCGAGCGTCGCATCCGCTGCCCAGGCCAGCTGCGGTGCGTGGCCTGCCGCGCGTCCGGCATAATGGCGGGCTGCGGCACGGTCGCCCAGCCGCTCTGCCTCGAGATAAAGGCCGCGCAGGCCGAGCAGACGCATCTCGGGGTCGTCGAGCATAGCCTCGAATTTCTGCCGTGCCGCGTCATGGTCGCCTTCAAGCAGCGACGCCTGCGCCTCGAGCAGATGGATCAGCGGCTCCTGGTCGGAGCGGATCAGCTTGGCTGCTTCCTTGTTCTTCTTGCGGGCAAGTGCCGCGTCACCGGCGCCGGCGGCGATCATGCCGGTCGACAGCGCCTGGTAGCCGCGGTCACGCCGGCGGGCGCGAAAATGCCGGGCGATCGCATAGGGGCTGTTCCAGATCGACTTGGTCAGCCACCACAGCAGCATCACCGCAGCCACGATCGCAGTTACGGTCACCGCCGCCACCATCAGGCTGACCTGGTACTGATAGCCGCTGAAGGTCACCACCATTTCGCCTGGACGGTCGGCGAGCCAGGCAAAGCCCAGCCCGAGCAGGAAGACGACGGCAAGATAGAACAGGATGCGGATCATCTGGTGCGCCTCACGCCTTCATCGCGCCGGCGACGAGCTGGTCGACAAGCGCCTCCACCTCCAGCCGCGCCTGGAGCTTGGCGGCGAATTCAGCGCCCCCTGCCTTGGCCGGCTCCGGCAAGGTCTCGTATTCGGCGAGCGCCTTGGCGAGATCGCCCTGGCTCACGGCGAACTCCATGCGTGCCACCGTTTCCGGCACGCCTGGCCCTTCCACGGCGCCGATCGGCCGAACCTTGACCAACGATTCGGCGCTCGACACCAGTCGCTCGACGATGCCGGCATCGGGGTTGACGGGCTTGGCCGCCGCGATCATCGCATTGGCCGCAGCGTCCGTCTCGGCGACGATGTCGGCACGCGTCGCAACGCCCTTTTCGGCATGGGCGCGCAGCGTCGCAAGCTCCGGCGCCTCGGGCGAAATCGCCGCAAAGGTCTCAAGTTCCGCCTTGAACGCGCCGCCCCTGTCGACAGCCGACTTGAGCGCCGAAGCCGCGATCGCCAGCGCGATCTTCGGCTGCGACGCCTGCGCATCGACTTTTGACGTCAGCTGCGACACCGATTGCTCCAGCGAGGCGATCTTGCCGTCATCGGCGGTTGCCGTCTCGCCGGCGGCTTTCAATGCCGTATCGAGCGCGCCGACCTTGTCGTTCAGCGCCGCGATCTCGCCTGCGGCGCCACCACCCTGCCCAAGCGACGTCACCGCCGCCTCGACATCCTTGATGCGCTGGTCGAGACCGGCAAGCGCTTCGGGTGCTCCAGCCTTGCTGCCGGCGGACTTGAGTGCCTCGACCTCCGATTTCATCTGGGCGATCTCGCTCGACAGGCCCTCCATCCGCCCCGCGTCGTCGCCGCCATTGCGCGCCGCGGCGAGGTCGGCGATCTGCGATCTCAGCGATGCGATTTCGGCCTGCGTTTGCCCGTTGTCGTCGGCGCCCGACGACGGCGCGCCCAGAATACCGGCATATTGCAGCCCGCCGGCAATCACCAATGCGGCAAGACCTCCGGCCAGGCCGGGCAGCAGGCCCGATGTCGGCTGGCGCGCCGGCGCGTTTTTCGGCGCGGAGCTCGATGCCCTGGAACCGTTGCCGGCAGCGCTCGATGGGGCGGAAGCCTTGGCCTCGGCTTTCGGCTCATTCGCCGGCTTAGTGTTTTCGAAACTGTAGTCGTAGACAGGGGCGGCCTCGGCTTTCGCCTCAGATGCAGCGGCCTCAGTCGGGGCTTCGGTCACGGCCTCGTCGCCAACAGTGGCGGCAACGTTTTCTGCGCCGCTGTCAGCAGAAGCATTGGCCTCTTCGACGCGCGAGACGGCGCCCGGCTCGAGCTCGATTGTCACCGGCTCGCGGTGCGATTTCGAATGGCGCGTCTTCGGCGTCTTGACCATGCTTGGGGCTCCGCGATTTTCGTTGGCACAGTCCCGCGACCATTGCGGGGTCGAAGATAAAAATCAGTAACATCCACCGGCCTTCGAAAAAAGGCCAGCATAAGGCACAGTCAATCGGGATCGCCGAGAAGTGCCAGCAGCGCGTCTTCGTTGGGATCGAGCGCCACTTCGATGTTGAGCCCCTCGCCCATGGCCGCAGCGATCCGCCCCGACAGGCACAGGCAGCGCGCCCGGCGCATCAGCATGTCGGCCTCGACATGGGCCGCAAGCAATTCGCCATAGGCTGCCGCTGCCCGCGCCGAATAGACGAGCACTGCATCGACCGGCTGCCCGCCCAGCCTGTGGCGGACAAGCCCCGGGTCGGGCGTCAGCGCCACGGTGTCATAGGTTTCGATCGATATCACCCGCACGCCACCCACTTCGAGGCGACGTTCGAATTCCGGCATCCGCACCCGGCCGCAGAGATAGGCCAGCGTCGCCTTGCCGAGCTGGCGTGCCACCTGGTCGGCAAGCGCTGCCGCATCACCTGGGCCTTCCCTGACCGAGGTGAAGCCGGCCTGGCGGGCGCTGTCAGCGGTCTTGGCGCCCACCGCATGGCAGGTCAGGTGGCTGAGACGCTCGACCAGGCCGCTGGGCGCATGGCGCAGCGCGTTGGAACTGGTAACGGCAACCGCAGTTGCATTGATCGGAACGATATCACGCGCCACAGGCACGGGACGCGTTTCGGAAAGCGGCAGAAGCACCGGCTCGAAGCCGAGCGTTTCGAGGCGCCGCGCGGTACGGGTGGCGCCGGGATCCGGCCTCGTCACCAGTACGCGGCGTGCCATCTAGCTCCACCCCTCGAAGAACTGCTCTCCGGCGCGTGCCCTGACCTCTTCGCCGGCTTTGCGGCCGATCTCAGCACCGTCGGCAGCGCGCCCTTCGGCTTTCGCTTCATGCCATTGCGTGCCGTCGGGCGTCAGGATCAGCCCGGAGAAGGACAGCCTGTCGCCCTCGATCTCGGCGTAGCCGGCAATCGGCGTGCGGCAGGAACCGTCGAGTGCGGCGAGGAACGCCCGCTCGCAGGCCAGCGCCTGCCCTGTCGGCTTGTGGTCGATCGCATCGAGCATGTCGCGCACGCGTGCGTCGCCAATGCGGCTTTCGATGCAGATCGCGCCCTGCCCCGGCGCCGGCGGAAACTGGTCCACCGGCATCAGGTCGGTGATGATGTCGGCCAGCCCGAGCCGGCGCAGGCCGGCATGGGCAAGGATCGTACCCTCGGCAACGCCCTCGTCCAGCTTCCTCAGCCGGGTCTGCACGTTGCCGCGGAACATCACCACCTCAAGGTCCGGCCGCATGCGGCGGATCAGTGCCTGGCGCCTCAGCGACGACGAGCCGACGACAGCACCATCGGGCAGGTCCATGATCTTCTTTGCTGCGCGGCCGATGAAGGCATCGCGCACATCCTCGCGCGGCAGGAAAGCCGAAAGCTCGAGCCCGTCGGGCAGCTGCGTCGGCATGTCCTTGGACGAATGCACGGCAAAATCGACCTCACCGGCATAGATCGCCTCTTCCAGTTCCTTGGTGAACAGCCCCTTCCCGCCGGCCAGCGACAGCGGGCGGTCCTGGATGCGGTCGCCGCTGGTCGAAATCGCCACGATCTCGAACGCCTCTTCCGGCAAGCCATGCGCCGCCATCAGCCGCGCACGCGTCTCCTGCGCCTGCGCAAGGGCAAGCGGACTGCCGCGGGTTCCGATTTTCAAGGCTCTGGTTTGCATGACGCCCGGTCCGTGATAACCCCGCGCTGGCGGGGCGGTTCCGTACCTCCTATCTAGGAAATTACCACCGGGCAATCATGCAGGGTAGCGACCAATTGATCCGTGTTCTTGGCATCGAGACAAGCTGCGACGAAACCGCGGCCAGCGTCGTTGCGCTCGAACCGGGCAAGGCGCCGGTGATCCTGTCGAGCACGGTGCTCAGCCAGATCGAGGAACACGCGGCATTCGGCGGCGTCGTGCCCGAGATCGCGGCCCGCGCCCATGTCGAGGCGCTCGACGGCATCGTCGAGGCAGCACTCGAGGATTCCGGCGTTTCGCTTGCTGACATCGACGCTGTCGCCGCCACTGCCGGCCCCGGCCTCGTCGGCGGCCTGATCGTCGGTCTGATGACCGCCAAGGCCGTGGCTGCCGCAGCCGGCAAGCCGCTGATCGCCATCAACCATCTCGAAGGCCATGCGCTGACGGCGCGGCTGACCGACGGGCTCGAATTTCCCTATCTTTTGCTTCTCGTTTCCGGCGGCCACACCCAGATCGTGCTGGTGCGCGGCGTCGGCGACTACCAGCGCTGGGCCACCACCATCGACGATGCGCTCGGCGAGGCTTTCGACAAGACCGCCAAGATGCTGGCCCTGCCCTATCCCGGCGGCCCCAATGTCGAGATGGCGGCAGCCTCGGGCGACGCCAGCCGCTTTGTCTTTCCGCGCCCGATGAAGGGCTCGGCCCAGCCCGATTTCTCCTTCTCGGGGCTGAAGACGGCTGTGCGCCAGGCAGCGACATCTGTCGCGCCGCTCAGCGACCAGGACGTCGCCGACATCTGTGCCTCCTTCCAGGCCGCCGTAACCGACACGCTCGGCGACCGCGTCAAGCGCGCGTTGGCCCGCTTCCGTGACGAATTCCCCGGCGTTGCTGCCCCGGCACTCGTGGTTGCCGGTGGCGTCGCCGCCAACAAGCAGATCCGTACCCGGCTTGAAACACTCTGCGCCAAGAACGGCTTTGCCTTCATCGCACCGCCCATGGCGCTGTGCACCGACAACGCCGCAATGATCGCCTGGGCTGGCATCGAGCGGCTGCGCGCCGATCTTGTCGAGCAAGACGCATTCGATTTCGTGCCGCGCTCGCGCTGGCCGCTGGACAGCGTGTCGGCCCCTGTCGTCGGCTCCGGCAGACGAGGAGCCAAGGCATGAGCACATACAAGGTCACGGTTCTTGGCGGCGGCGCCTGGGGTACGGCCCTGGCACTCGCCATGCTGCGCGCCGGCCATGCCGTCTCGCTATGGGCCCGCGATGCCGACAGCGTTGCGGCCATAGCCAAGGGCCAGAACCCGCGCTACCTGCCCAACATCAGCTTCGAAACAGGCATAGTCGCCACCACCGACCTGGGAACCGCCCTCGCCGGTGCCGACTGTGTTCTGGTCGTCACCCCGGCACAGGCCCTGCGCAGCGTGCTGTCGGAGGCCAAGCCGCATGTCGCCGTTCATGTCCCGCTTGTGTTGTGCGCCAAGGGCATCGAACGGGACACGGGCCGACTTCTGTCAGACATTGCCGCCGAGACCCTGCCGCAGAACCCGGTAGCCGCCCTTTCCGGCCCGAGCTTCGCCACCGACGTCTCGCGCGGCCTGCCCACGGCAGTCGTCGTCGCAGCTGAGGACGAGGCCCGCGCCTCGGCGCTCGCCCTGCGCTTTTCCGCCGCCAACCTGCGGTGCTATTCTTCCGACGACCTCATCGGCGTCGAGATCGGTGGCGCATTGAAGAACGTCTTTGCCATTGCCGCGGGCGCCGTGACAGGTGCCGGCCTCGGCGCCTCGGCGCAGGCAGCGCTCGTCACCCGTGGATTCGTCGAACTGCGCCGCATCGGTGCTGCCTTCGGCGCCCGGCCCGAAACGCTGATGGGCCTGTCCGGCCTCGGCGACCTGATGCTGACCTGCTCGTCGGTGCAGTCGCGCAACTTCGCCTATGGCGTGGCGCTCGGCAAAGGCGAGGAGCTTTCCGGCCGTCCGCTCGCCGAGGGCGTCGCTACCGCCTACATCGCCGCCCGCATCGCCCGCGAGCGAGGCCTTGACGCGCCGATCATCGAGGCCGTCGCTGCCCTGCTCGACAATGCCATCACCATCAACGAGGCCGTCGCCGGGCTGATGACCCGCCCGCTGCGTGCCGAAGCCGACTGAAATTCAGCCATAGAGGGACAACGATGCTTTTCGCACTGATCTGCAAGGACAAGCCTGGTCATCTCCAGGTCCGCCTCGACGCGCGCCCTGATCATGTCGCCTTTCTCAACGACCTCAACGCCAAGGGCACGCTGAAGTTCGCTGGCCCCTTCCTCGACGCTGACGGCAAGCCGGACGGCAGCCTGGTGGTCATCGAGGCGGCTGACGCAGCGGCGGCCAAGGCGATCGCCGACACCGATCCTTACGCCAAGGCCGGCCTGTTCGACAGTGTCGACATCCGCCCATGGAACTGGGTGTTCAACAACCCGGCCAGCGCCTGATCGGCACATCGAGGGGACGATATGAGCGAGAAGAAATACTGGCTGTTCAAATCCGAGCCGTTCAAATTCTCCTTCGAGATGCTGAAGGCCAAGGGTAAAGACGGCACCCAGTGGGACGGCGTGCGCAACTACCTCGCCCGCAACAACATGCGCGCCATGCAGATCGGCGACCTCGGCTTTTTCTACCATTCCAATGAAGGCCTGGAGGTCGTTGGCATCGCCGAGGTCTGCGCGCTCGCCCATCACGACACCACAACAGAAGACCCGCGCTGGGAATGCGTCGACATCCGCTACCACAGCGAAATCCCGAAGCCGGTCACCTTAGCCGACGTCAAGGCCAACCCGGCCCTGGAAAAGATGGCGCTGGTCACCTCGATGCGCCTGTCCGTCCAGCCGGTCACGCCTGACGAATGGCGGGAAGTCTGCCGCATGGCCGGGCTCGCCAAGGCACCGTGACCGCTGCTCTCTCTGCCCGTCTGACGCCCGAAAGCGCGGAAAGCTTCATCTTTGCCAACACGGCGCTGATGCAGCCGCCTCATGTGCCCGAGATTTCGCTGCGCCTCGCCGACGAGGCGCATGACCTCTGGCACCGCACCGAGGAAGAGCTGTCCGAAATCGGCTTGCCGCCGCCCTTCTGGGCCTTCGCCTGGGCCGGCGGCCAGGGGTTGGCGCGTTATGTGCTCGATCACCCTGAAACGACGGCCGGCAAACGCGTCCTCGACTTCGCCTCGGGCTCAGGCCTTGTTGCCATATCGGCGATGAAGGCGGGTGCGGCCTCCGTCATCGGCGCCGACATAGATCCGTTCTGCGAAGCGGCCATCCGCCTCAACGCCAAGGCCAACAACGTTGTGGTCGGTTTCGAAGGCTCCGACCTCGTCGGCCATGACGACGGCTGGGACGTCGTGCTCGCCGGTGACGTCTTCTACGAAAAACCGTTCGCCGACCGCCTCGTGCCATGGTTCGAAGCGCTGCGGGCCCGCGGCGCCGAGGTCCTCGTCGGCGACCCCGGCCGCGCCTACCTTCCCAAGGACCGGCTGCAGAAGCTCGCGACCTACGAGGTGCCGGTCACCCGCGCCCTCGAAGACGCCGAAGTCAAGCGCACCACCGTCTGGCGCTTCGCCTGACGCTGCCTCCGTCATCTCGGGCCGGTGAAGCGAAACTTGGAAGGATGAGCGGCAAGGACGAAGCTGCTGATCTCCCCCTTGTGGGGGGCGAAGGAACGCGAGAGCCCAAGAATCTGCTTCTTCAAGCCTGCGTCTTCTCCGCCTCGTCCAGGATCCAGGCCCTGAACGCCGCGATGCGCGGATCGTCTGCCGTTGCCTTGGGATAGACCAGGAAATAGGCGAACTCACGCGACACCCGGATGCCGAGGTCGAAGGGCCGCACCAGCCGCCCCTCCGACAGGTCGTTGGCGACCATGGCAAAATCGGCCAGCGCCACAGCACTGCCGTCGATCGCCGCCTGCACCGCATCCGACGAGGTGGTGAACACGACCGAGCGGCTGTCGTCGAAGTCGTCGACACCGGCCGCCGCCATCCACATGCGCCAGTTCGGCCAGGTCACGCCCTGCTGTGACCATTCG
This sequence comes from Hoeflea sp. 108, assembly GCF_000372965.1. Classification (NCBI taxonomy): domain Bacteria; kingdom Pseudomonadati; phylum Pseudomonadota; class Alphaproteobacteria; order Hyphomicrobiales; family Rhizobiaceae; genus Hoeflea; species Hoeflea sp. 108. The sequence continues at coordinate 4,819,997 of NZ_KB890024.1, forward strand.
ATATGCACCAGCGTGTGGTGGAACAGGTCGCGCGGCACACGCAGCGGCGGCCCCGAGCGCAGCAGCCTGGGGCTGCACACCGGAATGATCATGTTGTCGAACAGCCGGTCGGCACCCAGCCCCGGATATTTGCCCGTGCCGAAGCGAATGCCGACATCGACGTCGTCGAGGTCGAAGTCGCGCACGTCGTAGCTGATGTCGAAGCGCAGTTCGATATCGGGATGCAGCTTGCGGAAGCCGTCGATGCGCCGCATCAGCCATTTCGAAGCGAACTGCGCATCGAGCGTCACCTTCAGCAACGCCGTGCCGCGCGTCAGCTTTCGCGCCCTCGACACGGCCCGATTGAGCACGTCAATGGCATCTGCCGCTGCGTCGCAGAGTGCAGCACCCGCCTCCGTCAGCCTGATGCTACGGCTTGTGCGGGTGAACAGCACCACGCCGAGCTGGTCCTCTATTTCCTTGATCTGATGGCTGACGGCCGCCGGCGTCAGCCCCAGCTCGTCGGCGGCGCGCGTGAAATTGAGGTGCCGGCCGGCAGCCTCAAGTGTCCTCAGCGCACGTGTCCCAGGCATCGAACGCATCGCAGGATCTTCAAACCAAACTTGATGATCGAGAAAGAACTACTCGTTTCTCTTTTGTCTTTCCGCGCTCCATCATGGGACCAGTTGAAACAATGTCAAACCGGATTTGATATCCGGACGAACGGAAATGACCATGACGACCGATATCCTGAAAGCCACCTATGCCCAGCCGGCACGACTGCATCAGGTTTTCGATTGGTTTCGCCAAATGAAGGCAGCCCTCAACGTGCCCGCGCAGGATGCGGCCGAGCTGTCCGAGCACTACCTCCGCGACACCGGCATTGCCCGGAAAGACATTGCCAAGGCGGTCGACGCCGAACTCGGCCATCTTGGCCTGCTCGACATTGGCTGGCAGCAGCCGCGCCGCCCCACGCGCCGCTGAGCCGACCTTACTCCGCATCTCCCACTGCTACATTGGAAGCAGTACCTAAGGCCCGACGATCCCCTGGGATCTTCGGGCCGCTTTTTTTGGCACTCCGGGTCTGCTCTAGCGAACCACCTTCAGCACTGTCCGGCTGGACAGGAGCGGCAACAGCCGCGCCATGACCTTGTCGGTCACCGCCACGCAGCCTTGTGTCGGCGTGAAGCCGGGCCGCGCCAGATGAAAGAAAATGGCGCTGCCGCGCCCGCGCCGGCGTGGCCTGATGTTCCAGTCGAGCACGATGCAGGCGTCGTAAAGGCGGTCATCGCGCTTCATCCGCTCATGGCTGGCGCCATAGGGTATCTTCACCGGCCTGTTGTAGTTGCGGTCATCGGGCACCTCGCACCAGCCGAGGTCCGCATCGATCGGGCTCATCGCCAATCGCGTGCCGCGTCCACGAAAATGGTCGTTGCGGAAGTAACCCGAAAGCAAACGCATCGTCCCCAGCGGCGTGCCGCCATCGCCTTCGCGCTTGTTTGAGGTGATGCCGCCGCGCCCGAGCGCGCAGGGAAACACCTGGTTGCCCGCCTGCAAGAGCCCCTTGGTCGCACAACCGGGCTTGGCCCGCACAATTATCGTGGAAATGCCTTGTCGCAAAATCTCGCCCGCCCCAATTGCGCCTTCGAATTTTCTTGTATGATCGCAGGCGGAACAAATCACCCCGTCGACGGTTGTGGCGATCAGCTTCCGCATCCATAGTCTACGGTCAACAGAATACTGATTTTAAACACGGATTGATCCATGACCTCACGCACCATCCTCATCGTCGACGATGACGACGATCTGCGCAGCACGCTGGTCGAGCAGCTGGCGCTCTACGAGGAGTTCGAAGTCCTTGAGGAGGCGAGCGCCGCCAAGGGCGTCGCCACGGCGCGCGGCGGCCTGATCGATCTGCTCATCATGGATGTCGGCCTGCCCGACATGGATGGGCGCGAGGCGGTAAAGATCCTGCGCAAGGGCGGCTACAAGGCCCCCATCATCATGCTCACCGGCCACGACACTGATTCGGACACGATCCTCGGCCTCGAGGCGGGTGCCAACGACTATGTCACCAAGCCGTTCCGCTTCGCCGTCCTGCTCGCCCGCATCCGCGCCCAGCTGCGCCAGCACGAGCAGAGCGAAGACGCCACCTTCTCCGTCGGCCCCTATACGTTCAAGCCGAGCCAGAAGCTGCTCATCGACGCGCGCGGCGGCAAGGTCCGGTTGACCGAGAAAGAGGCCTCGATCATCAAATATCTCTACCGCGCCGACCAGAAAGTGGTCACCCGCGACGTCCTTCTCGAAGAGGTCTGGGGCTACAATTCGGGCGTCACCACCCATACGCTCGAAACACATGTCTACAGGCTTCGCCAGAAGATCGAGCGCGATCCTTCCAATGCGGAAATTCTTGTGACAGAAAGCGGCGGATACAAGCTGGTTCCCTGATCGGCTTTTTTACCGGCGCAGCGGGGCCGCCGGCAAACGATTGGGAGGGGAGCCGGTCTGAGAAGTCGGGGACATAATGGCGCTGGATGATGACATCCGCATCCTGTCCGGCGTGAGGCTGTTCGAGGGCTTCACCCAAGAACAGCTGCGTTTGCTGGCCTTCGGCGCGGAGAACATCCATCTCCCCGCCGAACGCAAGCTCTATCGCGAGGACGACGAGGCCGATTCGGCCTATGTCGTCATCTCGGGACGCATCGCGCTCTACCGCGAGATCGAAGGCGTGCGCGCCGACATGGGCTCGGCCGGCGCCGGCGCCATGCTTGGTGAACTGGCCCTCATCGCCGACACCCGCCGCCTTACCAGTGCCGCCGCCGAGGTCGATTCGGAAATCATCCGCCTGAACCGCAAGATGTTCCACCGCATCCTCGAGGAATACCCCGAGGTCGCCGCCAGCCTGCACCAGCATATCCTCGAAGACCTCCAGGACATGATCGCGCGCATCGAGAGCATGGCGCCCAGGTTCGGCAAGTAGCGCCCGGCCGCACCGCGTTCAGGTCTGGAATGTCTTGGCGTGACGCGGAGATTGCTCGCTGTCTTGCCATCGCAATGGCTGTGCGCACGGGATAGTCAGCCAGTCGGAGTAGCCTCACCTGAATCCGTCAGTCCAGGTCGAACCGCGCGATCACGGGCACATGATCCGACGGCCGTTCCCAGCCGCGCGCCTCGCGCAGGATTTCGATGCCGGCGAGGCTTGGCGCGAGGTTGGGCGAAGACCAGACATGGTCGAGGCGGCGGCCGCGGTTGGAGATTTCCCAGTCCTTGGCGCGATAGCTCCACCACGTGTAAATCTTCTCATCGTCCGGCACGTTGAGGCGCATCAGGTCGACCCACTCGCCGGCCTTGCGCATCGCTTCGAAGTTTTCGGTCTCCACAGGCGTGTGGCTGACGACGTTGAGCAACTGCTTGTGCGACCACACGTCATGTTCCAGCGGCGCGATGTTGAGGTCGCCGACCAGCACCGAGGCCGAGCCATCGTCATGCGCTGCGCGGATGGCGTTCATCTCGGCGACGAAGTCGAGTTTGTGGCGGAACTTCGGATTGATTTCAGTGTCGGGCTCGTCGCCGCCGGCAGGCACGTAGAAATTATGCAACGTCACCTTCTTGCCGCCGGCGTCGAACCGCACCGACAGGTGGCGGCTGTCGTCGATCTCGCAGAAGCGGCGCTTCTCCACGATCTCCAGCGGCCGCCGCGCCACCGTCGCCACGCCGTGATAGCCCTTCTGGCCGTGGAAGGCGATGTGCTCGTAGCCAAGCTTGCGGAATCCCGCCGACGGAAACTGGTCGTCGGGACATTTGGTCTCCTGCAGGCACAGGACATCGGGTGCTCGCTCAAGCAGCAGGCGCTCGACCAGCGGCATGCGCAGGCGCACGGAGTTGATATTCCAGGTGGCGATGGAGAAGGGCATGGCAGGTTCCGGCTGACTTCGGCGCGGAACCTGACAGCGCCAGATGGCCGTGACAAGTCGCGATGGCAAAAGCGGCACCATCGGCGCCGCTGTCCACAACTAAGGCGCGCAGGTTCGAGGCAAGAGCCCGACAACGCACCCAGCCGCATCAGATGACCGGCTGGACGGAGCCGGCTTCTCAGTCGTTGCTCTTGCGGGCGTTGAGCTCGCGGTTGAGCTTGTAGTCGATCTTGAACGTGTCGGCCGGGAAGGAGCCGCCCACCTTGACGTTGAACACCATGACGGTGGTGTCCTTGCCTTGAGTATCGGTGATCGTCCACTGGCGCAGGTCGTAGGACTTGGGATCGAACATCATGGTGATGGTCGAATTGCCGAACACCTGCTTGTCGGAAAGCTTGATGGTCGTCAGGTCGTCCTCCTCGGTGACGCTCTTCACCTTGTTGCCGCTGAGATCGATGCGGTCGTCGAGCAGAAGCTTCAGCGGCGTCTTCGACAGCGGATAGAGGTCGGAGGTGCGCATCTTCGAGTTCAGGATGACGACGGACTGGCCGTCCGAGATCACCTTGAAGTTCGACGGCGCCTCGTAGTTGAAGCGGATCTTGCCGGGGCGTTCGAGGAAGAACTTGCCGCCGGTCTGCTCGCCGCGCGGGCCGAACTGGACGAACTCGCCAGACATCGAGCGCACGCTGGAGAAATGGTCGGCGATGCGCTGCGCAGCGTCGGTTGCCTGTGCCTGGGCCGGGGCCTGAAGCGCGATCAGCGGGGTTGCGGTCAGCGCGATCGCAGCCGCCAGGCCAAGCAGGCGCCGGCGGGTCGGGGTGCGAATGTCATCGTTCATGCCGGTAACTCTCTCATTCCAGTTGGACGGTTCTATCGGCACTTAGTAGGGCTGAAGTTTGACATGGTTCATCAAGCGCCCACCGAACGCGAAAACGTGATCGCCGGTTCCGAGGATTCTACATCTTGTCGTCTTCGGTCGGAACAAGGATCTCGCGCTTGCCGGCGTGATTGGCCGCGCCCACGATGCCTTCCTTCTCCATCCGCTCGATGATCGAGGCGGCACGGTTATAGCCGATGCCGAGCCGGCGCTGGATGTAGCTGGTCGACGCCTTGCCGTCGCGCAGCACGACCGCCACCGCCTGATCGTAGGGATCGTCCGAATCCTCGAAATTGCCGCCACCGCCACCACCCTTGCCCGAGGGCTGGTCGTCGTCGCCTTCGCCGTCGTCCTCGGTGATGGCGTCGAGATATTCCGGGACGCCCTGCAGCTTGAGATGGGCAACCACCTTCTCGACCTCGTCGTCGGCGACGAACGGGCCGTGGACGCGCTGGATGCGACCGCCGCCCGCCATATAGAGCATGTCGCCCATGCCGAGCAGCTGTTCGGCGCCCTGCTCGCCAAGGATGGTGCGGCTGTCGATCTTCGACGTGACCTGGAAGGAGATGCGGGTCGGGAAGTTGGCCTTGATCGTGCCGGTGATGACGTCGACCGACGGACGCTGCGTCGCCATGATGACGTGGATGCCGGCCGCGCGGGCCATCTGGGCAAGGCGCTGGACAGCGCCTTCGATGTCCTTGCCGGCAACCATCATCAGATCGGCCATCTCGTCGATGATGACGACGATGTAGGGCATCGGCTCGAGGTTGAGATCCTCGGTCTCGTAGATCGCCTCGCCGGTCTGGCGGTCGAAGCCGGTCTGCACCGTGCGCGAGATCTTCTCGCCCTTCTTGTCGGCCGCGGCCACTCGCGCATTGAAGCCGTCGATGTTGCGGACGCCGACCTTGGACATCTTGCGGTAGCGGTCTTCCATCTCCCGCACCGTCCACTTCAGCGCCACCACCGCCTTCTTCGGGTCGGTGACGACGGGCGTCAAAAGATGCGGGATGCCGTCATAGACCGACAGTTCCAGCATCTTCGGGTCGATCATGATGAGGCGGCATTCCTGTGGCGTCATGCGGTAGAGCAAGGACAGGATCATGGTGTTGATCGCCACCGACTTGCCCGAACCGGTGGTGCCGGCCACCAGCACGTGCGGCATTTTGGCGATGTCGACGATGACAGCCTCGCCATTGATGGTCTTGCCGAGCGCAAGCGCCAGCTTTGCCTTGGTCGTCTCGAAATCGCGGCTGGCCATGATCTCGCGCAGGTAAACCGTCTCGCGCTTGGCGTTGGGCAGTTCGATGCCGATGGCGTTGCGGCCGGGAACGACGGCGACGCGGGCCGCGATCGCGCTCATCGAACGGGCAATGTCGTCGGCAAGGCCGATGACGCGCGACGACTTGATGCCAGGGGCCGGCTCCAGCTCATAGAGCGTGACCACGGGTCCCGGGCGGACATGGATGATCTCGCCCTTTACGCCGAAATCCTCCAGCACGCCCTCGAGCAGACGCGCATTCTGCTCCAGCGCATCCTTGGACAGGCTCGGATCGCGCGCCACGTTCTTGGGCTCGGCCAGGAAGTGCAGCGACGGCATCTCGAACGTGTCGGAGCCGATCAGCGACGTCTGTGCCTCGCGCTGCACGCGGGCGCCGGGAGCGGGCCGCGGCGCGGGTGCTGCCACGCGCGCCGAAGCCGGTCCCGCCGAGGCAGGCGTGCGGAAATTCTGCACCTGCGCGCCACCCTGCGGCATGTCGAAATCGTCGTCGTCGCCGAACACATCCTGATCGTCGGGGTCGATCGAGGCGCCGCGTTCCTGCACCATCTGGGCAAAGAATTCGGGCTCGACGCGGGCGCGGCCGGCGGGCGTGACCCGCGCTTCGGCGCGCTCGGCCTTCTCGACGCGCTCGGCAGCCTGCCGCCAGGCGCTTTCGCGCTTGACCGGCGGCATGTCGAAGCCATCCTCCTCGCGCCGCCTGGCGGCACGGCGACGCATCCAGGCCTTGGCGGACAGCCACCAATGGGTGATGGCGCCGAGCGCCAGCACGCCTTCGCTGTCGTCGTCATCCTCATCGTCGAAGCTGGCGAAATCCTGCTCCCGCATGTCGGGCTTGGGCTTGGCGTGTACGGCGGCAAAGCCGTTCTCGCGGTTGAGCAGACCAGCACCATAGGCAAACAGCCACAGCGCGGGCGCAATCAGCAGCACGCCGATGACGGTCGCCACCAGTCCGGTGGGGTAGCCGCCGATGAACAGGCCAGGGATGTTCAGCACCATGTCGCCGAACACGCCGCCGAGACCGGTCGGCAGCGGCCAGGTGGGCGGCGCGCCGACGCAGCCGGCGATGGCCGCAGCCAGCAGCGCCGAGCCGAACCAGGCAAGGCCACGCTTCGGCATGCGGTCGACACCGCGGGCAGTGGCGAAAAGCACACCCCAGATGACGGCCGGAACGAGTGCCGCCACCGCTGCCAGCCCGAAGAACTGCATGGCGAGGTCGGCGAACACCGCGCCGGAATAGCCCATGGCGTTGGTGACGGGATTGTCGGTGGCATGGCTGAAGCTCGGATCGGCCACGTTCCATGTGCCAAGCGCGGCCAGGCCGAAGGCAACGAAGGCGAACAGGCCAAGCCCCGCGGCGCGGCCGGCCTGGCGTCGTGCGAATGCCTGGATGCCGTGCCCCGTTTCGGTCAGCGCGAGCGGTGAGGAAACCCCAGAACGCATGCTTGTCCCCGTCCATAGATGCCATGACCCACGCGCGGACGCATCGCGGGCAGATTCGGAATCCAGACTATCGAGGGGAAGGTTAAGGCCGCATTAAGGTTAAGCCATCGTTCATGACGATGCGCATCACGGCCCGCTGAAATGGGCCGAGCCGACCGGCCTTTGGCTGCGAGGTCTCTCCGGGTTTTTGCATGGGCCGCCAATGTCAAGCCTTGCCGCCGCCGGGGTGCGCCATATCTCCCAGAGATCAGCAACAATCCGTGCCAGGAGGCGACGATGAAGCATCAAAGCATCGAGCAACTGCAGGCCTTAGCTGAAATCCAAACTGCCACTCCCTACCTGCCGATGACGCGCAAGGAGCGCCTCGAGCGCTGGGCGGACCTTCTGGAGAGGCAGCCGGAACGCCGTCTGGGCACGCTTTCCGGCACCGAATACGCCCCGCCCGAGGCGCGGCTGACCATGCGCGCCCAGGGGTCGCCCATAACAGTGGCGTTCGAGGATCCTGCCTTCCGTGCCGCCGGACTCACCGACGACAGCTATGGCGAAGCCAGGCGGTTCTTCGACCTGTCCGACCGGCAGCTGCACAATATCGTCTGCTACTGCCATTTCGGCGATGCCGTCAGGGGTGGCAGTGCCGCCCGGCAGGTGCGCGCCGCCATCGGCTGGTGGCCTCGCGTGAAGGCGCTGTTCAGCTGAGCGCCTGATATCCCTGGACAAAAAAGGAGGCCCGGATCGTTCCGGGCCCCAAAAGGCGTGACCGCTTGTGGCGGGCACGACGGGATAGGGAGGATGCGGCGGTTCGTTCAAACCGCCGGAGCCGTTACGAATGGTAGGCCACTTCGCCGTGCGAGGTGAGGTCGAGGCCCTGACGTTCGGCTTCGACAGTCGGACGCAGGCCGACGAGAAGGTCGACCAGCTTGTAGAGCACCAGCGAACCGATGCCGCACCAGATGACGGTCACACAGACGGCGAGGAACTGCGTCCACACCTGTTCGCCCATCGACAGCGTGCCGTAGCCGACGCCTCCCAGCGCCTTGGCGTTGAAGACGCCGGTGCCGATGGCGCCGACGATGCCGCCAACGCCGTGGATGCCGAACACGTCGAGCGAGTCGTCATAGCCAAGCTTGATCTTCACCACGGCGACGAAGAAGTAGCAGATGGCCGAAGCGATAGCGCCGAGCACGATGGCGCCGACCGGGCCGACGAAGCCGGCGGCCGGGGTGACGGCAACAAGGCCGGCGACCATGCCCGAGGCCGCACCCAACATCGAGGCCTTGCCGCGGGCGAAGGTTTCGATCAGCACCCAGGCGATGATGGCACCGGCGGTCGCGGTGAAGGTGTTGATCATGGCAAGTGCTGCGCCGCCATTGGCCTCGAGGTTGGAGCCGGCGTTGAAGCCGAACCAGCCGACCCACAGGATCGAGGCGCCGACCATGGTCAGCGTCATCGAGTGTGGGGCCATGTTGTCCTTGCCATAGCCGGTGCGCTTGCCGACCAGAAGGGCGCCGACAAGAGCGGCGATGCCTGCATTGATGTGAACGACGGTGCCGCCAGCGAAATCAAGCGCGCCCCAGCCATAGATCAGGCCGTCCGAATCCCAGACCATGTGGGCGATCGGGAAGTAGACGAAGGTCACCCAAAGCGCCACGAACAGCAGCACGGCCGAGAACTTGATGCGTTCGGCGAAAGCGCCGACGATCAGCGCCGGCGTGATGCAGGCGAACGTCATCTGGAAGCAGATGAAGACGAATTCGGGAATGACGATGCCTTTGGTGAAGGTCGCCGCCATGCTTTCAGGCGTCACGCCGGCCAGGAACGCCTTGCCGAAACCGCCCCAGTAAGGGCTGGGCGCGTCGCCGAACGCCATCGAGTAGCCGTAGAGCGTCCAGATCACGATCACCAGCGCCACGATCATCGTGCACTGCATCAGGACCGACAGCATGTTCTTGGCGCGCACCAGACCGCCATAGAACAAAGCCAGGCCCGGCAGCGCCATGAACAACACCAGAAGCGAAGACGTCATCATCCAGGCGACGTCGCCCTTCTCCATCACGTCGGCCGCTGCCGGCGCGGCGGCAGCGGCATCGGCGGCCGCGGGTGCGGCTTCCTGGGCGAAGGCAACGACCGTTCCCAGGGCGGTCAGGGCGAGCGTGCCGACAAGGGCCGCCCGCGCCGCCGTCTTCAATGAGGTTGGAATTTGCATTGAGGTCTCCATGAGAATTGGTTGGCCGCTCACAGCGCGTCGGTGTCGGTTTCGCCGGTGCGGATGCGCACGGCCTGGTCGATGCCGAAGACGAAGATCTTGCCGTCGCCGATCTGGCCGGTCTTGGCGGCGGCGGTGATCGCCTCGACGGCCTTTTCGACGAGGTCGGTCGAAACGGCGACTTCGATCTTGATCTTGGGAAGGAAGCTCACGGCATATTCGGCACCGCGATAGATCTCGGTATGCCCCTTCTGGCGCCCGTAGCCTTTGACTTCGGTGACCGTCAGGCCCTGGATGCCGACATTGGTGAGCGCTTCACGCACCTCGTCGAGCTTGAACGGCTTGATGATAGCCATCACGATTTTCATCAGGTTTCACCCCTTGCTGGTGCGGGTCCCCCGCGATTGCAGACGTCGCCGACGGACCCGAAAGCCACCGGTGAGTGCAAAAGGTGATTCAAGCTCCGTGCCAGTTTGGGCCGACACTGGCTAACTATATGTATTTAAAGAGGAATAAAGCGAAGGCGCGCGCAGGTCTTCGCACGTGCAGCAATTCACCTGCTCATAGAATGAGCAAAAAGACTAAAATGCCTATTTTGCAGGCTTTGTGCGCAGGCGGATCAGACCTTCCTGCGCCACCGAAGCGATCAGTGTGCCGTCCTGGGCGTAGAGCGCGCCACGGGTGAAGCCACGGGCGCCCGACGTCGACGGACTGTCCTGGGTGTAGAGCAGCCAGCCATCGAGGGAATGCTCGCGATGGAACCACATGGCGTGATCGAGGCTGGCGGCCTGGATGTCGGGATCGAAGATGCCGCGGCCATGCGCGAAGGTCGCGGTGTCGAGCAGCGTCATGTCGGAAAGATAGGCAAGCACGGCCGCGCGCGTCGGCCGGTCGTTCGGCACCGGCCCGGTCAGCCGGATCCACACCTTCTGTAGCGGCGGCAGCTTGTCGCGGCTCGAATAGTGCTCGGCATAAACAGGGCGCAGCTCCAGCGGCCGCTCCTTGGCCCAGAACATGCGGATCATGTCGGGCACGTGAGGCGCTTCCTCGAGCAGCTCGCGCTGCGACTTCAGCGTCTCGGGTGCCGGCACATCGAGTGGCATCGGCATCTGGTATTCGAGGCCGGGTTCGTCGAGCTGGAACGAGGCTTCGAGCGAGAAGATCGCCTTGCCGTGCTGGATCGCAACGACCCGGCGGGTGGTGAAGCTCGAGCCGTCGCGGATGCGATCGACCTCGTAGACGATCGGCACGTTGATGTCGCCCGGACGCATGAAATAGCCGTGCAGCGAGTGCACATGCCGGTCTTCCTCGACGGTACGCTGGGCCGCCACCAGCGACTGGGCGATGGTCTGGCCGCCAAAGACGCGCTGCCATGCAACCTTCGGGCTGCGACCACGATACAGGTTGTGTTCCAGCTGCTCGAGATTGAGAATGCTGAGAAGCTCTTGTATGGCGGCAGGCATGTTTTCCCCTTTCGGGTCGGAAGACGTTCGGTTTCCAGCAGGAAGCCCCCGCCGAGTCAAGGCGGCAGCCGGATAAGAGGAGAGCGGCCATGGCCACGGACCAGAGCAAACCGACGCAACTCGACGTTTTGGTTGCCGGTGCCGGCTATGTCGGGCTGGCCACTGCCGTGTCGATGAAGCAGTCGCGCCCGAGCCTGCACATCGCCGTCGTCGACGCCGCCCCCGCCGAGGTCTGGCGCAAGGACGGCCGAGCTTCGGCCATCGCCGCCGCCGCCTGCCGCATGCTCGACCAACTCGGCTGCTGGGCCGAGATCGAGCCCGAGGCGCAGGCGATCATGGACATGATCATCACCGATTCGAAGGCTGCCGACCCGGTACGACCGGTGTTCCTTACCTTCGACGGCGAGATCGCGCCCGGCGAGCCCTTCGCCCACATGGTCGAGAACAAGGTGCTCAACGGCGCCCTGCGCCGCCGCGCCGCCGAGCTTGGCATCGACATCATCGAGGGCGTCGCCGTCCAGTCCTTCGAAACCGGCACGACCGCCACCAAGGTGCATCTCGCCGACGGCATCAGCATCGACGTTCGCCTGCTCGTCGCCGCCGACGGCGTCAATTCCAAGCTGCGCGACATGGCCGGCATCAAGACGGTGCGCTGGGAGTATGGCCAGTCGGGCATCGTCTGCACTGTTGCCCACGAGCGTCCGCACGAGGGCCGCGCCGAGGAGCATTTCCTGCCCGCCGGTCCCTTCGCCACCCTGCCGCTCAAGCCGCGCGACGGCGTCAACCGCTCTTCCATCGTCTGGAACGAACGCACAGAGGACGCCGACAAGCTGGTCAAGGGCGACCCCTTCGTCTTCGAGATCGAGCTGGAGCAGCGCTTCGGCCTCAAGCTCGGCGAGATCCGCGTCGAGGACAAGCCGCGCGCCTGGCCACTCGGCCTGACGCTGGCGCGGGCCTTCGTCGCACCGCGCTTCGCGCTCGCTGGCGACGCCGCCCACGGCATCCACCCCATCGCCGGACAGGGCCTCAATCTCGGCTTCAAGGACGCAGCCGCCCTTGCCGAGACCATCGTCGAGGCCGACCGCTTGGGACAGGACATCGGCGCCATGGACGTGCTGGAGCGCTACGAGACCTGGCGCCGCTTCGACACCGTGCGCATGGGCGTGACGACTGATGTGCTCAACCGCCTGTTCTCCAACGACATCGCCCCGGTCCGCGCCATCAGAGATATTGGCCTCGGCCTCGTCGACCGCGTGCCTCGCCTGAAGGAATATTTCATCCGCCAGGCCTCCGGTATGACCGGCGAGACTCCCCGCCTGCTCAGGGGGGAGGCGATCTAGGACAATTCCGGGAAGAGTGGGCAGCGGTTTTCCGTCCGGATTTGCGCAATAGCAATAGATATAGAGGGATTCCGCAACTCGTGGAAAAGCGGAAAAACTCTAAGGCAAGTCCTAGTTGACCTGAAAACCGAACTTCTGGCGAAGGCGCTGCACACGACGATCGAGCAAGGGCGGGAGCGAGCCTCCAGCGGCGGCAACGTCGCGGATCATATCCAGGACGTGGTGCCGTTCGCTTTCGTTGAGGCAATCCCGGAGAAATGGCCCGAGCTTGTCAATAACGACGTTCGCATCGTCGATCTGAGACGCCGCCCACTTTCCATAGATGACCGCCTCATCGGCCTTCCCGACATTGGCAATTTCCGAGATCGCGGACCTGATGACGTTTTCGCGGTCCGGCGCAATCGCCATGCCTTCCGTGACGATGGCAATGATTAGCGTGGCCGCCGCGACAACCGGATCATCAATGGTCGCCAGGGGTGAGAGTTCTGCCTGCTTCCGCAGCTGCTTACGCCGAACCGAGCCGCGCACCCGACCAACCGCATCGGCAACTTCGCTTGCAGCCTCACTCAAGTAACGGATCCTGTACCACCAGAACGCCGCACCGCCCAGCAAGCCGAGCAGAATAATCAGGATATGCATATCAAGCCCCTTGATGCCGGGTAAGCATAGGCAAGATCGTCAATGACTTCAACGCGCCAACGTTGCCGCAAAAAATTGACGCTATTATTCTTTTAGATTTCAGAAATATTCATAACTCCCTCTCGTGAGCGAGCAGCCCGAGAGGCGCGCGTTGGAGATCCACGTCGGAACGCCAGTGAAACCGGGACCGATCCAGAGGACCGTTTCCGCCTTCGATACTTGTCCGATCTCCCGATACCAAGGTAGGCGGCGCGCCGAACACCGGCGCCGTCGAGAGCCCACATCTTGAGCTTGTCGAAGTGCCCCTACGATCCCGGAATATCGTAGATCGCCCGCACCTCGATCTGGCCCATGGCGGCAAGGGGAATGTTCGAGGCGATCTCCAGGGCTTCCTCCTGGTCGGCTGCCTCTATCATCACGAAACCGATCAGCTGTTCCTTGGTCTCGGCGAACGGGCCGTCGGTCACCAGCTTCTTGCCGTTGCGGCGTTTGACGGTCTTTGCCGTCTTAACCGATTGCAGCGCTTCTGCCGCGATCAGCTTGCCACTTCTTTCCAGCATCCGGTCATAGGCGAGCGAATCCGCGTCGAGCTTCGCCGCAGCGTCCCGCGACAGCGCACCAAGCTGCTGTTCCTCATGATAAACCAAGCAAAGATATTTCATCCCACGCTCCCTTGCAGTGTTGGAAAGCCTATCACCTGCGGTGCGGACCGGGCGACTGGCCGCAATGTCGTCGCGTCCAGAAGCAAAGCCAGCACAAGGATGATGCCGAACGCCAGGAGCATCCGGCCAACGCCCGATGACCGCACATGACATCCGTCGGGAGCATGCGCCCCGACTATTCCTTTTCCCAGATTGCCATGCGGCAGCATCTGCATCTCATCCTCCGGCAGCCGCAACGACATGCTGCGGCTCCCCAAGGACGATGCGACGGGCGATATCCAGACATTTTGGCGAGACAGTTTTTTTCTGCGGACGCGCCTTTCCTTCAGCCTTGAAGCTGGCGGGCGCGGCAGCCGGCGCTATAGTCTCACCCGGTTGCCGCACCTGGCCCCGTCAGAAATCATGGAGAACGTCATGAACCACAGTGCCAATGCCGTCTGGAAAGGCAATCTGAAGGAAGGCTCGGGAACCCTCGACACCCAGAGCGGTGCGCTCAAGGGCCAGCCATATTCGTTCAAGGCCCGTTTCGAGGACGAGACCGGCAAGTCGGGCACCAACCCCGAGGAGCTGATCGCCGCCGCCCATGCCGGCTGCTTTGCTATGCAGCTGTCGCACTTCCTCGCCGAGAACGGCACGCCCGCCGCCAAGCTCGACGCCAAGGCGGTGGTGACGCTCATCCCCGGCACAGGCATCACCGAAAGCGCGCTGACCCTTGTCGGCACGGTGCCGGGCATCGACAACGCCAAGTTCCAGGAACTCGCCTCCAAGGCCAAGGAGAACTGCCCGGTCTCCAAGGCGCTCGGCGCCATCAAGGTGTCGCTCGACGCAAAGCTCGCCTGATGCCAATCCTGTGCGGGTGTCGGAGCGATCCGGCGCCCGCATCCATCGTTCAGGCGGCCAAGCCGTCCGCCCGCACCTCCGAGGGCGTCGCATCGAAGCGCCGGCGGAACACCCGGTTGAAATAGGACAGGTCGTTGAACCCGGCCTCATAGGCGATGTCGGTGATGCTGCGCTGTGCCCATCGTGGATCGGCCAGCATGCGGTGCGCTCGCCGCAGCTTCTGGCCGAGCGCGAACTCAGTGAATGAAAGCCCCTCGCTCTCGAACAGCTTGCGCACATAGCGTGGCGAAAGCTTGTGTTCGGCGGCGATCGCCTCGGCCGACAGTCCGCGCAGGTCGCTGCGTGCCGTTATGTCGGCCTTGATCGCAGCCAGCCGCGCCGCACGCAAGCCACGCCCCAGCGCCACCTGCTCGGCATCGCGTGCAGCCCCCAGCGTCAGCGCCGTCAGGTCGAGAAGGTGGCTCGCTGCCATCCGCGCCATATTGCCCGGCAGCGCGACATCCAGCTTCTGCAGCGCCGTTGCGTAGCTGATCAGAAGTTGCATCGGGCCCTGGTCGATCGGGATGGGCCGCATCATCATCTTCGACACGTCGCCGAGCAGCGGCTGCAGCGCCTTCCGCTCGAATCGTAGGTTTACGTATGTGAAGCCGGGACGCGTGACGTTCGCGCCCACCCGTCCGCCCGGCACGAACATCGCGCAGCCGGGACGGATGCTTTCCTCGAAGCTGCCAATCTGCATATGGCTGCCGCCGGAAATCGCCGCCAGCAGAATGACGTCGTCATTGTCGATCATCTCCTTGCCGATACCGACGCTTATCGGCGAGGCGGTGCCGGTGGCGATGCCGACGCCCGGCAGCAGCCGCACCCGCATGTCCATGTGAACGGGCGCATCGTTTACCGGCGCCAGCTCGGCCCTGAGGATCGTGCGCCCATAGACCTCGCGCAGCACGGCAAGCCGCTCCTGCGCCGGGAGGTCATCGGAAAGCATATGGAAGGAGACGTTCTGCCCGTCGGAATCGGTCATTGGCCTATTCAACAAGATACAACCAAGGCGGGCAGGACGTCTTTCTATTTCGCGCCGAAGAATAGGTCAAGCCCGTACCGCCGAAACCCGAAAAAGGGGCCGCCCAGTCCAAGAAACGGCATCGCCCGCCGTCTAATTTCCCCTCGCAAATCGAAGCGGGTCCAGTCCTGGCGGTACGAGGAAATCGGACATGCACCACCTTCAATTTCTCAAGACGCTCGCAGCGCTGGCTGCGGCGGGCTTCAACCCGCGTGCCTTCCTCGCCCCCATGGCACTCGGCACCAAGGTTCCCAAGCAGGCCGAACCAAGGCCGCGGCGCGAACCTGAAGAACCAAAGGACACCTCGGACCGGTAGCGGCGGACCGACAGTCCTGTCGCCCATCGAGGCGGCCCTGCCGCGGCACCCCTGGTGCGGCGCAGGAGGAGGTCTGGCTACAGCACCCCATGCCAGGGCAGTGGCATGGCCGCTGGCAGTCCAGCGGGCCGGGCGCAGGGGGGCAGACCCGCGCCCGGCCTACTTTTTCTTCGCAAGCCGGATTTTTCGTTTGTTGCGCGACGAGGCACCTGGGCGCAATGCACGGTCGCGTCGCTGCCCGTCTTCGAAACCAAAGATCGCTCGAAATGTTTAGCTTTGGAGGGGACTAGCCCACCGGGAGGAACCCTCATGCTG
Source organism: Hoeflea sp. 108 (assembly GCF_000372965.1). Taxonomy (NCBI): domain Bacteria; kingdom Pseudomonadati; phylum Pseudomonadota; class Alphaproteobacteria; order Hyphomicrobiales; family Rhizobiaceae; genus Hoeflea; species Hoeflea sp. 108. Next base: position 4,836,327 of record NZ_KB890024.1, read on the forward strand.
AACGTCACCGAACCGCGCCAGGCCAAGCTTTCCGGCGCCACCACCCTCGAAATCACCGACATCACCGCAGACGCCGCCCGTATCCCCGGCTTCGACGCCCACGAGCAGGTCTGGCTCGGCCGCGACGCCGTGCGCGGCCTGACCGCCATCGTGTCCATCCACACGACAGTGCTCGGACCGGCGCTCGGCGGCACTCGCATCTGGCCGCATGTCAGCTTCGAGGCTGGCGTCACGGACGCGCTGCGCCTGTCGCGCGGCATGACCTTCAAGTCGGCCATCGCCGGCCTGCCGCTCGGCGGCGGCAAGGCGGTCATCATCGCCGATCCGAAGACCGACAAGACGCCTGCCATGCTCGAGGCCTATGCCGAGATGCTGGTGGCACTCGAGGGCCAGTATGTCACGGCCGAAGACGTGGGCATGACGCTCGCCGACGCCGATTTCCTCGCCGAGCGTGCACCCAATGTCAGCGGCACCACCAAGGGCGGCAGCGGCAACCCCTCACCGTTTACGGCCAAAGGCGCCTTCCTCGGCCTCAAGGCGGCACTACGCCACCGCACCGGCAGCGACGAACTCAAAGGCATCCGCGTCGCCGTCCAGGGCCTCGGTTCGGTCGGCTGGTCGCTGTGTGAGAAGCTTCATGCCGAAGGTGCCGTGCTGACCGTCTGCGACCTAGATGCCACGCGCACCGCCCGCGCCGCCGAAAAGTTCGGCGCGACGGTTGTCGAGGGCAACGCGATCGTTGCCGCCGATGTCGACATCTTTGCGCCCTGCGCACTCGGCGGCATGCTTTCGGCTGAGACCATCCCGCTGCTCAAGGCCCGGATCGTCGCCGGTGCCGCCAACAACCAGCTGGCGACGGCGGAAGACGGCAAACGCCTGGTCGAGCGCGGCATCCTCTATGCCCCCGACTATGTCATCAACGCCGGCGGCGTCATCAATGTCGCAGCCGAAATGACCGAAGGCGGCTATCATGTCGAGGCAGTCATGCCGCGCGTCGAACAAATCGCCGACACGCTGACCAGGATTTTCCAGCGCGCCGAACGCGAAGGCCGCACCACCGACGCTGTCGCCGAAGCCATGGCCCGCGAGATCGTCGAGGCTGCACGGACGTAAGACAGCTCAGCTTCCTTCTCCCCGCCCGCGGGGAGAAGGTGCCGGCGGGCGGATCAAGGGGCAGCATAGCCTCGCCAGTATCAGGCCACTATGCGCGGCAGATCAGTTCGATGGGGCAAGCCTGTGGCTCCATTCCCGCCAAAAATCATCGAGAAGTCGTTCGCTGCCCGGACGGCGCGCCTCAGCCCCATCTCGCCATATCTGCGCACGCGGATACTCCGCAGCCAGGAAAGCCCGTATAGGCGCTGGTATTTCCCCTTCGCCAAGTTCGCGGGTTTCGGCCTTGCGTGCCATCAATTCATCAATGGCCCCAACGACGGCAGGTTCAAGAGTCACGCCTGCGCAGAGGGTTGGGAAGTTCATCGGTGCGATTGCCGAGTTCGGATTCTCGTCCAGCCATTTCAGGGCCATCAAGGGGCGCAAGGCATAGAAAAGCTTCTTGAGCGGCACCCGCTCCGGTGTTGCCAGGAAACGTTCGAGGTGATTGGCCGCCAGGTGGTAATAGTGTCGCCCTGTCAACGCACGGTCGGCGACCTGGTCCGCAAGCTTGGCGAACGCCTCGCGAAACGTTGTGTCGCATTGGTAGGTCAAGGGGGACGTCAGCCACTCGACCACAACCACATTGCCCTTGAGCAACAGCTTCAGGGCCTTGGAAAGCTCCCAGCCGTTGACGTCAAGGATCGAAGTCAACGGCATTTCGATGACATCGCGCTCGGGGAACAGCGTGAAAGTCTCGCTGGCCGCCCTGACAAACACAAATCGGCAATCATAGTCGCTATCGGGCGATGGCCCCCCCAAGCCCGGCTGCCGCTCTCGACTGCCAGGGGAATCGACACATGGTGACGACGTGCGACATCCGCCAGGCGGCTGTCGATCTCGGCCACAATTGCCGGATCCATCGATGCTGGAAAATGCCGATCGATCAAATCTGCCACCCCTCGCGTGCCAACCACCACGGAGCGCTATAGCAGATACGAAGGAACAAGGTCGACCAACCGGTCAGCGGCGCGGACCCGGCTGTCGTTCGCCGAGCGCTTATCCGCCGACAGCGTCGAGCCGCGCCTTCAGCGCCGCCACTTCTCCTTCCAGAAGGCGAACGCGTTCCTCAAGCTCCGACACGGCGGGTGAGGCCGTGCTCGGTGCTCGGCTGGCAACAGTGGCGACGGCGGCAACGTCGACATCGCCTGACAACAGATGTGCAAAGCGATCCTCGCGCTGGCCGGGGGCGCGGCCGATCTCCTTGACCAGCGCCGGCCGGCGGCCGATCAGCATGTCGAGTTCGCCGCGCACAGCGTCGGCATCGGCGAAGTTCGCCATGCGCTCGGTGCGGGCGAGCAACTCGTAGACGGTCTGCGGTCCGCGCAGCAGAAGCATGCCGACCACAGCACTCTGGTTGCGTGTCAGCGAGAACTTCTGGGCCATCTGATGTTCGTAGCGCTCGACCCGCGAGGCAAACTGCTGCTTCGCCAGTCCCTTCGCCTGCAACGAAGCGAGCGCCCTGGTGATGTCGACCATTTCCAGGGCCATGACCGGCTCGCGCGACGTCTTCTGGTTGGCGGCAGACACCAGCGCATTCGAAGTCATCGGGTAGACGTCGGGCGTCAGTTCCTTCTTCTCGATCAGGCAGCCGAGCACGCGTGCTTCGACCGCAGTGAGATTGGGAAGGTCCGTGTCCGTCATATCAGCCGCTATAGCCTCACTTCAGGCGTTCAACCATCATCTGCTTGATCTCGGCTGCCGCGACACCACAGGCGCGCAGCCGACAATCGATCGCCGAACTAAACGCGCCGCTCGACCATCATCTTCTTGATTTCGGCGATCGCCTTGGCCGGGTTCAGACCCTTCGGGCAGGTCTGGGCGCAGTTCATGATCGTGTGGCAACGATAGAGCCGGAACGGATCCTCGAGATTGTCGAGGCGCTCGCCCTTGGCTTCGTCTCTGGAGTCGATCAGCCAGCGATAGGCCTGCAGCAGCACGGCCGGGCCGAGATAGCGGTCGCCGTTCCACCAGTAGCTCGGGCACGAGGTCGAGCAGCAGGCGCAGAGGATGCACTCGTAGAGGCCGTCGAGTTTCTGGCGATCCTCATGGCTCTGCAGCCATTCCTTAGCCGGCTCGGGCGAAACCGTCTTCAGCCACGGCTCGATCGAGCGGTGCTGGGCGTAGAAATTGGTGAGGTCGGGCACCAGGTCCTTGACGACGGGCATGTGCGGCAGCGGATAGATCTTCACCGCGCCGGAAATGTCGTCGCAGCCCTTGGTGCAGGCCAGCGTGTTCGAACCGTCGATGTTCATCGCGCAGGAGCCGCAGATGCCTTCTCGGCACGAGCGGCGCAGCGTCAGCGTCGGGTCGATCTTGTTCTTGATGTAGAGCAGCGCATCCAGAACCATCGGGCCGCAATCGTCGACATCGACGAAATAAGTGTCGATACTCGGGTTCTCGCCATCGTCGGGGTTCCAGCGATAGATCCGGTATTCGCGCAGATTGGTCGCGCCCTCCGGCTTGGGCCAGGTCTTGCCCGGCTTCACCTGCGAGTTCTTGGGGAGTGTCAGTTCGACCACGATCGGTTCCTCACATCTTGGCGCGCAATTCCTTGCGGATGACGAGCTTGAGCCCGCTCCACACGGCGTCCACGGCACAGACTTTTACGTCCACAAGCCCCTTGGGCAGCACCACCTCGCGGATGACGTCTTCCGTCACGTCGGTCGCGATCTTCGCTGCCTTTTTGGGCCAGGAGATCCAGACCGCGCCGTCGGGCGCGATCATCTTCTTGAATGTCTCGGCGCTGTCGTCGAGGTCGGCACGCCGCCTGGTGAAGGCATGGACCACGTCATGCCCGCCTCCGGCTTCAGCAAGACCTGACCAGCCCGTCAGCTTCTTCGCCGCAAAGTCGCGCGACGAAGCCAGTTCGCCGAGTTCGTCCGGCAGGTCGACAAACACCACGCTCTGCCCGTCCTTGAGGCCGAGCTTGGCCGCAAGCGGCGTTGGTGAATATCCTGCCGCCGGCAGCGCCATGGCTCAGTACACGCGCGCCTTCGGCGCGATCTTGGCGAGGCTGATGCCCCCGTCTTCTTCCTTGAGCAGCGGCTCGGTGTGCACGGGACGGTAGGTGAGCGTCACCTTGCCGTCCTCCGCGACATTGGCCAGCGTGTGCACACGCCAGTTGGCGTCGTCACGCGAGGAGAAGTCCTCGCGGGCATGCGCACCGCGGCTTTCCTTGCGGGCTTCGGCGCCATAGACGGTGGCGATGGCGTTGGCCATCAGGTTCTCGAGTTCCAGCGTCTCCACCAGGTCCGAGTTCCAGATCAGCGAACGATCGAAGACCTTGACATCCTTGAGCTCGCCCCAGATCTCGGAGATGCGCTTGCAGCCCTGCTCGAGCGATTCCTGCGTGCGGAACACGGCAGCGTCTTCCTGCATGGCCTTCTGCATCTTCTCGCGCAGCACCGCCGTCGGCGTCGAGCCATTGGCGTTCCGCAGGCGGTCGAAGCGCGCCATGATTTTTTCGACGCAAGCCTCGTTCGGCGAAGGAATCGGCGCATCGCGGTCGATGACCTCGCCCGCGCGGATGGCGGCAGCACGGCCGAACACCACGAGATCGATCAGCGAGTTCGAGCCAAGACGATTGGCTCCGTGCACCGAGGCACAGCCGGCCTCGCCGACGGCCATCAGGCCGGGCGACACGCGGTCCGGATTGTCCTTGGTCGGATTGAGCACCTCGCCCCAGAAATTGGTCGGGATGCCGCCCATGTTGTAGTGGACCGTCGGCAGCACCGGGATCGGTTCGCGGGTCACGTCGACGCCGGCGAAGATCTTGGCCGATTCCGAGATGCCAGGAAGCCTTTCATGCAGGACCGCCGGATCGAGGTGGTCCAGATGCAGGAAGATGTGGTCCTTGTTCTTGCCGACGCCGCGGCCATCGCGGATTTCCAGCGTCATGCAGCGCGAAACCACGTCGCGCGACGCAAGGTCCTTGGCCGATGGTGCATAGCGCTCCATGAAGCGCTCGCCTTCGGAATTGACCAGATAGCCGCCTTCACCGCGGGCACCCTCGGTGATCAGGCAGCCCGAGCCGTAGATGCCGGTCGGGTGGAACTGCACGAACTCCATGTCCTGCAGCGGCAGGCCGGCGCGTGCGGCCATGCCACCGCCGTCACCGGTGCAGGTGTGCGCCGACGTTGCCGAGAAGTAGGCGCGACCGTAGCCGCCGGTGGCCAGCACGACCATCTTGGCCGAAAAGCGATGGATGGTGCCGTCATCGAGATTCCAGGCCACGACGCCGGTGCAGGTGCCATCCGGCTCCATGATCAGGTCGAGGGCGAAATACTCGATGAAGAACTGAGCATTGTTCTTCAGCGACTGGCCATAGAGCGTGTGCAGGATGGCGTGGCCGGTGCGGTCGGCGGCAGCGCAGGTGCGCTGCACGGGCGGACCGTCGCCATAGTTCATCATGTGGCCGCCGAACGGCCGCTGGTAGATCTTGCCGTCTTCGGTGCGCGAGAACGGCACGCCGTAGTGCTCAAGCTCGTAGACCGCAGCAGGCGCTTCGCGCGCCAGATATTCCATGGCGTCGACGTCGCCGAGCCAGTCCGAGCCCTTGACGGTGTCGTAGAGGTGCCACTGCCAGGAATCGGGACCCATGTTCTGCAGCGAGGCGGCGATGCCGCCCTGTGCCGCGACCGTGTGCGAACGGGTCGGGAAAACCTTGGTGATACAGGCCGTCTTCAGACCCTGCTCGGCCATGCCGAGCGTGGCCCGCAGGCCGGCGCCACCGGCGCCGACAACGACGACGTCGAACTTGTGGTCGACGAATGTGTAGGCGGATGCTCCGCTGGACTTGCTGGCCACCGTATCAGCCTCCGAATGCAATCTTGAGCAGGGCGAACAACGAGGCCGCGCCGACTACAATGGTAAAGAAGGTGTTCAGCATGAGGAGGACGAGCTTGCCGCCCTCGCCATGCACGTAATCCTCGATGACGATCTGCATGCCGAGCCGCATGTGGTAGAGGCCCGAGATCAGCATCAGCGCCATCACCAGCGCCACGAACGGGTTGGCCAGCGAAGCGCGCACGGCATCGTAATCGGCGCCATTGAGGGCAATCAGCAGGCCGACGAAGAACAGCATCAGCGGAATGTTGGCGACCGCGGTCAGGCGCTGGCGCCAGAAATGCATGGTGCCTTCGCGGGCGGAACCCAGGCCGCGCACCTTGCCCAATGGCGTGCGCATATCGTTGCTCGAGCCGCTCATCTTATGCTCCCCGCAGCATGTAGCCGACGATCCAGACGAGCAGCGTCAGCACGACAGAACCGAACACCGTCGCCCAGGCGATCTTCGAAGCCGTGTGCTTCTCGAGGCCGACGCCGGTGTCCCAGATCAGGTGCCTGACGCCGCCAAGCAGGTGCTGCATCAGCGCCCAGGTGTAGCCGAACAGCACGAGCTGGCCGATCCAGCTGCCGAACACCCAACTGACGAAATCGAAGTATTCCCTGGACGTCGCCGCAGCGATCAGCCACCAGGCAACCAGCAGCGTGCCGAAATACAGCGCGCAACCGGTAATGCGGTGAACGATCGACGTCGTCATGGTGACAGTCGGCCGATAGATTCCGAGATGCGGCGAAAGCGGCCGCGCTCGCGATTGGGTTGCTTGTGATTTGCTCATGGCTCCCCCGGGTCTGCGTCCGAGCGTGGCTTGAATACGGCGTCGTCGCACAGTTTTGCGACGTCGAACTGCGGGCTTTCTAATGCGCTTTTTGCACCGCGTCAAAGTCGGAAAACCGTTCTGGCGCACCTATTTAGTCACATCGCGGCTTCAATCGATTGAAGAGACGCGAGCACCACCCGCGTGGGTAGCCGTTGCGCATCCATTCGCTCCATCTCGTTGGGATTACGGCAACTTTCGCGTCGGCCCCGCCCACCCGCCAGCCGAGTCGCAGCCCGCCCTAAGGAGAAAATTAACCATGCCTATTAATCTTTTGCACCCGACCCTTAACAACGGTTAAGAAAGGATTAAGCTGCACCGCAGCATCCGGTTTCGTTTAGCCGGCCAGCATGGAGAGCACGATGCGTCCTGTATTGGCATTTCTGGCGACCACGCCGCTGGCGTTTGCGGCAGCACTGGCCATATCTTCGCCGGCTCTGTCGGGCGGCTGGTCGCAGGATCGTGTCTATGCCGATTCTTTCGGAAATCTCGTGGTCGAAGGTGCTGCCGGCTACAAGCGCATCGTCGTCGGCCAGGGCCATTCGGCCCGCAAGCTCGCCGCCTACACCGGCGCCACCGGCCCCAAGGTGATCTATCTCGACCAGCAGGGCGACCAGGCCGGACGCCATTGCTACAGCCCGCCGATGCTGCTCAAGGGCCGCAGTTACATGTATGGCTTCTCCGAGGGCGAGATCCCCCAGCCCTTCCTGCGCTGCTACTGACGCCTGATCGGGCTCAGGCCGGCGGCTTGCCGCCGAATGGTACGACGTTGGTCTCAACCTGCACCTCGGCAAAACTGCCCGGCGCCACGCGCACGCAATCGCGCCCGTCTTTCTTGGCTTCGTAGAGTGCGGCGTCCGCCCGGCGCATCAGCTGGTCGATCACTTCGCCGGCTATCAGTTGGGCGACGCCGAAACTCGCGGTAAAGCGCCGGTTCGACGGCAGCCCGTCAATCGCCAGCGCCGAAAAGGCGCTGCGAGCACCTTCGGCGAACAGCCGTGCCGCCGCCAGATGCGTGCCCGGCAGAATGATGGCGAATTCCTCGCCGCCGATGCGACCCGCAATGTGGTGCCCCACCTTGGATTCGTGGATGAAGCGGGCGAAGGCCTCGATGACCCGGTCACCAGAGGCGTGGCCATAGGTGTCGTTGATCGACTTGAAGTGATCGAGGTCGGAGATGACGAGTGTCACCGGCAGGCCATGGCGCTCAGCCTCGCGCAGCGCGATGCCGGCGCGCCGCTGGAAGCCGCCGCGGTTGAGCAGCCCTGACAGCGCATCCGTCTCCGACTTGTGCGTCGCCTCGGCAACGATGTCACGCACCAGGATCACCAGCAGCGTCAGCGCGATGGACAACGCGAAGATCGTGCCCAACGCCTGCGAGATCATCGCATAGGTGCTCTGCAGATAAAGATGCGGATCCGAACCCGGCCCGCCGACAGCCAGCGCCAGATAGGGCTTGGAGAAGAACTGCAGCGCGCTCGCCAGAAGCACGGCGGCGAGGCCGTAGTCGAACTGGCTCAACTTGCCGCGCGAGCGCAGCACGATCGCCGCCCCCACCGCCTGCGCGATAGCGTAGGGCGTCTGGTAAGTCATCATCCGAAGCAGCGAATCGCGCGGCAGTGCCTGGGTCGCGTAGACGGCAACCGTCGCCAGCGCCAGGAACAGCAGCATCGAGCGCCATGGCGCCGCCATCTCGTAGCGGCGCGCCAGCCCGACATTCATGATGATGAGCGTCGCAAGGAAAGCAACGAAATTGGCGGTGGCGATCGGCCGGGTGTTTTCGAACCACGGGATCGCGAATTCGGTGGCGATGTAGATCAGGCCGGTGAAATAGCACAGCGCAAACCAGCGCGCGGAAACGCGCCTGGCGTCATAGATCGAGATCGCCATGAACGACGCGGCCAGCAGGCCGGCAACGAACACGTTGATCGCGAGAATGAACTCTGCACCGCTCATCGTCTGAAGTCGTCTCCTGGGGACGAACCAAACCATATCAGCGAGAAAAAGACGTTAACGTGACCTGGCTGCGCACGTAACCTTCAAGTCATCCTCAACAAATTGAAAAGGCGGCAGGCTCGCGCCCACCGCCTTTTGATCGATACGCTAATTTGTTTCCGTTGTGCTCAGTTCCAGTCGCGGATGTCGACGAAGTGGCCCGCGATCGCAGCGGCAGCGGCCATTGCCGGAGACACCAGATGGGTACGGCCCTTGAAGCCCTGACGGCCCTCGAAGTTGCGGTTCGAGGTCGAGGCGCAGCGCTCATGCGGCTTGAGGCGATCATCATTCATGGCGAGGCACATCGAGCAGCCCGGTTCGCGCCAGTCGAACCCGGCCTCGACGAAGATCTTGTCGAGGCCTTCGGCTTCCGCCTGCTCCTTCACCAGGCCAGAGCCCGGCACGATCATGGCGTTGACGGTCGAGGCCACCTTCTTGCCCTCGACCACCTTGGCCACAGCGCGCAGATCCTCGATGCGGCCATTGGTGCACGAGCCGATGAAGACGCGGTCGATGGCAATGTCGGTGATCTTGGTGCCGGCCGACAGGCCCATATAGTCGAGCGCGCGCTTCTTGGAGTTGCGCTTGTTCTCGTCCTCGATCACCTCTGCATCCGGCACCACGCCGGTGACGGCAACGACATCCTCGGGCGACGAGCCCCAGGTGACGATGGGCGGCAGCGAGGCTGCGTCGAGCACCACGACCTTGTCGAAATGCGCGCCTTCGTCGGTGTGCAGGGTCTTCCAGTACTCCAGCGCCATGTCCCACGCCTTGCCCTTCGGCGCGCGCGGCTTGTCCTGGACGTAGGCGTAGGTCTTTTCGTCGGGTGCAATCAGGCCGGCTCGGGCACCGCCTTCGATCGACATGTTGCAGATCGTCATGCGGCCTTCCATCGACAGAGCGCGGATCGCTTCGCCGGCGTATTCGATGACGTAGCCGGTGCCCCCGGCAGTGCCGATCTCACCGATGATGGCAAGCACGATGTCCTTGGCGGTGACGCCATCAGGCAGCTGGCCGTCAACACGCACCAGCATGTTCTTGGCCTTCTTCTGGATCAGCGTCTGGGTGGCCAGCACGTGCTCGACCTCGGACGTGCCGATGCCGTGCGCCAAGGCACCGAAAGCACCATGCGTCGAGGTATGGCTGTCACCGCAGACGATGGTCATGCCCGGAAGGGTAAAACCCTGCTCGGGGCCGACGATGTGAACGATACCCTGACGCTTGTCGTTCTCGGAGTAATACTCCACGCCGAAGTCGGCGGCATTCTTGGCCAGCGCCTCGACCTGGATGCGGCTTTCCTCGTTCTTGATGCCGTTCTTGCGATCCGGCGAAGTCGGCACGTTGTGGTCGACGACTGCGAGCGTCTTTTCGGGGTGACGGACCTTGCGGTTGGCCATGCGCAGACCTTCGAAGGCCTGCGGGCTGGTCACCTCGTGGACGAGATGGCGGTCGATGTAGAGCAGGCAAGTGCCGTCGTCCTGGCGGTCGACGATGTGGTCGTCAAAAATCTTGTCGTAGAGGGTACGCGGTGCGCTCATGGCTTTGGATCCGTCGATATGAAACTGGGGAAGGCAATAGGGCGCGCCAAGGGCCCGTCGGCTCGGCGCAGGCGACTAGATAAGTCGGCTGGTCAGCGCGCCTGAAATCCGGGCAAAGAAACGCGACGGCAGGCGCTTGTGGTCCTGCAGCACGAAACCCTTGTAGGCCGGATCTCCAAACAGTTCTTCCATAAGCGGCTCAATATCAATCTTTTGACGTCCCGGCAATCACAAGCTCCTGCTGGCCCAAGCGGCGGAGCCGGCCAGCAGGATTCCGGCACGAGCCACTATGCAGTGTGGGCCAGCCCAGCCTTGCGGTTGCGAAGCCCGTGCCGGTCGGCCCAGCCGGCAATGGCGGCGGCAATCGCCTCCGGCTGGTCCTCGGGCGCTGCGTGCCGGGCCGGGCCGCAATTGCCGATCTCCAGGCTGGCGATGTTGTCGGCGCACCAGCGGATCATCTCGTCCCCGATCATCAGCGTCTCGGGCGAGCCTTCGAAGGTCAGAAGCAGCTTGGGCACGTCGCCGCTCACGGCCAGCCAACGGTCATAGGCCTCGATGCGGGCAATCACGTCGGCCGGTTCGCCGTTGATCGGCATGGCGCGCGGCCATTCGAGCAGCGGCCGCCGGCTTTCGCGCGTCGGATAGGGTCTGCGATAGACGTCGAGATCCTCGTCGCTCAGGTCGTTGAGCACGGTGGCGCGCAGGGCGAACTCGATGAAGAAATTCTCATCCAGCACCTTGGTCTCGCCGGTGCCTGCGCCGCGCAGCGTTTCGTAACGCGGCCTGGCGCTGTCGGAAAAGTCGGCCCACGTCATCGGCCGCACGATGGTTTCCATCGCCGCAATCCCCAGGGCCCGCCCGGGATGGCGTGCCGCCCAGTCGAAAGCCAGCGCCCCGCCCCAGTCGTGGCCGACAAGCACGACCTCCTCCAGCCCCATCGCCTCGAACCAAGCGTCGAGATAGCGGGCGTGATCGTCGAATTTGTAGGCAATGTCAGGCTTGCCGGAGCTGCCCATGCCGATCAGGTCGGGCGCAAGACGGCGCACGCCTTCTCCGATACCGGGAAGCACGTTGCGCCAAAGATGCGACGAGGTCGGGTTGCCGTGCAGGAACACGAACGGAACACCGCTTCCCACATCCACATAAGAGATTGTCGAGTCGAGGACATTGATCTCAGGCATCCGCTTTCCTTTCTGACCGCTAAATAGTAAGGTACCTGTCTAATATCAATTAGTCAGGCACCTGTCCATCTTGAAAGAAACGATCCCGGAAAATCCGCCGCTCGGCCTGTTGCTGCGCCTCGTCCACCAGCATTGGACCCAGGCCGTCGACACGGCCCTCGATGCCGCAGGCTTTGGCGATATTCGCCCGCCGCACGCCAACGTCTTCACCTTCACCCCGCCAGAGGGCATCCAGGTCAGCGAACTCACCAAGCTCGCCCATGTGCGCAAGCAGACCATGACCCAGGCCGTCGAGGAGCTGGAGAAGCTTGGTTATGTCGAGCGGCGGCCCGACCCCAACGATCGCCGCGGCCGGCTGGTCTTCCTCACCGAACGCGGTAAGGCGGTGCGCCCGATCGCGTCCGCCACCGGGCGCAAGGTCGACGACCGCTGGGCCGAACTGACCAGCCCGGAGGAAATGGAAAGGCTGCGCCGGTCGCTGCGGCAGCTGTTCGAAAAGGTTCGCGACGATGCGCCGGCCCGGTCAGGCGGCGAAAGTGACGGCTGACTAGCCAGCCTTGCCCTTGGCCGGATTGCGCACGCCGGGCTTCTCGTCGCGCTTGTCCTCGCTGAGGCCGAACTTGACCTCCAAGCTGTGCAGCAGGCCAAGCACGCATAGCGCAAGCAAGGTGACGAAGGCAGCGATCTGCCAGAGGCCGAGCCCGGCGGCGAGACCGATGGCACCGGCCAGCCACATACCGGCTCCCGTCGTCAGCCCCTGCACCTCGCCACGGCTGAAGAACACCACACCTGCGGCAAGGAAAGCGACGCCTGCGGTGACTGCCTCGACCACGCGGATCGGGTCGACCTTCGCACCGTCCTTCAACACCTCGGGCCCGAACATCGGCGCATGCACGATCTCGATCGTCAGCAGTGCGAAGGTGGCCGCGGCCACGCAGACGAGAATATGCGTCCTCAAACCGGCCGGCCGGTTGCGCCATTCGCGCTCGAAGCCGACGGCCGCGCCGAATGCGGCAGCCAGCAGCATGCGTGCCACGATGACAGGAAATGAAGTGTAGGTCGGATGGCCGAATTCTTCGACGAGCTGTTCCAATGGCGGCTCCGTTTGGTTCAGCCCCCAACGCGTCATCGCAACGCAGGTTCCATCAGAACGGCTTGACGATAGCCAGTCCGACGATGGCCACAAGCAGCGCTCCGACAAGCCAATGCAGCTTGAGGACCAGCTTTGCCGGCTTGGCCAGCCGCGCGCCCGCCAGCTGGCGAAGCTGCCCGGCCAGCACGCCGTGCAATGCCGACATCGCCATGACCAGCGCCATCTTGGCGTGCAGCCAGGCATCGCCAAGCAGGCCGGCGCTGTAGGCGAGGTAGAGCCCCAGCGCCCAGACCGCCAGCATGGCCGGCGTCGCCACCCGGCTGAAGCCGCTCTGCAGGCGCGCCACCTGCTTGCCGTCGATATTGCCGGCCGCCTGCATGCGCGAAAGGGTCAGCGGCACGAAAATCATGCCTGACATCCACGCAACCATCGCCACGACATGCAGCGCCTTGATGATGAGGTAGCTCATTGGCCGGCGGCCGCCCGGGCGGCGAGATAGCGCTCGTTGAGGAAGGTGCCGAAGGGCACGAAACAGGCAAGCCCGGTGCGCAGCATCTCCCGCACCGTCCAACCACCGCCGGAAAAATTGTCGACGAGAGCCACGACGTAGAACACGAAGGCGACGCCGTGCACCGGCCCGGCGGCGCTGACCACTTGCGGATAGCCGGCGAGATGCTTCAGCGGCACCGCGACCAGCACCAGGAACACAAGCGTAGTGCCCTCGACAAGGCCGGCAAGACGCAGGCGGGACAGGGGATCGGCGAACAGGCGGCTGATTTGTGACATGGCCGGAGAGTTGACCGGCAAGCCTGCGCCAGCAATCCGCCATCCGGTCGCAGGGGCCGAATGACGCGCGACATTTCAGACATCGTTGAAGTCAGGCGACCCTGAAGACGAATGCCTGCACCATCACATCCGGTTCGGCCACGGCAAAAGCCCGGAACGGCTGGCTTTCCTCGACCGGCAGCCATTTGCCCGCAGCCTCGAGCCCGGCGAATTTTTCACGGAAACCGCCTGTGTCCAGCACGACATCGCGCACTGTGAAGATGACGAAGCCGCCCGGCCTGGTGATCCGCGTCAGCTCGTCCAGGCTGGACGCCGGTGCATGGCCTGCGGTGAACACGCCGGCCGAGAAGACGGCGGCGAAATGCCCGTCAGCCCATGGCAGCGGCCCGCCAAGTGCCGCCCTGGTCAGCGCTCCGTAGCCGCCGCGCGCCCGCGCCAGCTCGAGCATCGCCTCGGAAAGATCGAGCCCTTCGATCTCGCCATAGCCGAGTGACCCAAGATACGGCCCCGACAGCCCCGTGCCACAACCGGCGTCGAGCAACGGCCCCTCACCCTTGGGCACATGCCGCGCCACCCATGCCGAAATCACGAAAGGCAGGCAGTAGCCGAGAGCCGCCGTCTCCGTGTCGTAACCATTGGCCCAGGCCGCATAGGCAGCGGCCAGCTGCGTTTCCGTCTCTGCCGCATAGACCATGTCGAGCGCGGTCTTGTCGGCCTCGTCGGTCATGGCTTGAAATCCCTCCGCATCCGCCGCTCCAGCGCCCTCAGGCTGAGCGACAGCCCGACGGTCAGCAGCAGATAGACATAGGCTACGATGGAATAGGTTTCGAAGAAACGGAACGAGCCCGAGGCATAGACCTTGGCCATCTGCGTGATATCGGCGACGCCCAGCACCGAGACCAGCGAAGAATCCTTCACCATGGCGATGAAGTCGTTGCCATAGGGCGGCAAGATGGTTCTGAACGCTTGCGGCCAGACAATCAGACGGAAGCGCTGGTAGCGCGACAGCCCCAGCGCCTTCGCTGCCTCGATCTGGCCGACGTCGACAGCCTGGATGCCTGCGCGGAAGATTTCGGCGATGAAGGACGAATAGGCGATCGTCAGCGCGATGATCGCTCGCCACAAAAGCGAGAAGTCGCGCACCTGCATCGGCTCGATCAACCCCGCCGACTGCAACGGCAGGGTCACGCAGTTCCACGCCACGACGAATGCCGGTGCGCCGACGAAGGCGATCCAGAACAGCAGCACCAGGATCGGCAGCCCTCTGATAATCTCGACATAGAAGCGCGAGACCTGGCGCAGCACTTTCGAGTTCGACAGTCCGAGCAAGGCGATGAACAGACCCAGCGCGGAGGCCATGGCAAAGGCGACTATGGTGACGAAAAGCGTCACCCAAAGCCCTTTGACCAATGTTCCGAGAATCTGGGTGTAGACGTCGCTGATCGCGATCGTCACCGCCGAAGCCACACCGATGACCACGGCAGCCACCAGCCACCAAGGAAAATCGTCCTTCTTGACCGGATACTGGCTCATGCTGCGCCCTGCCGCGGGCCGGCAAAGGAATGCGGCAGCGTCTCGAACTGGTCGAGCAGGGCAACCACCCGGCGTCCGCCCGCCGTCAGCGAGTAGACGACGCCGCGCGGGAAGGCAGCGACTGCTCCGCGCTCGACAAGCCCGCGCCCCAACAGGCCGTCCAGCCGCTCCGACAGCACCTTGGCGGTGATGCCGGGAAGCTGTGCCATCAGGTCGCCGTGCCGCTTCGGGCCGACCGACAGCTGCCACAAAACCAGCGCGTTCCAGCGATGACCGAGAAAGGACAGCCAGTCCTCGACCGGGCACACCTCTGGCCGCCGTGGCATCGGCGCCTCGCGCTCGCTGGTCGCGGTCATGTCTGCATTCATTCGGGATACCCGTTTGGATAGTTCTGAAGCGGCATGTTTTCGTCCGCAGCAAAGGAGAAAGCCAATGTCATTGAAAGTCTACCGGCCAGCCGACATGAACGAAACCTTTGCCGCCATCCGCAACAGCGGCGCTGTCGAGGCTCTGCTGGCGCTTTACGAGGACGATGCCCGGCTGCTGGTCGATCCTGGCGGCGCCGGCTTTGCCGGCAAAGCCGCAATAGCCGAGGAACTTGAGCGGCTGGTGCGCATGCCCGGCACGATGAGGTCGCAAAACACCTTCTGTGTCGAACATGGCGACCTGGCGCTGCTGCGCGCCGATTTTGCAATCGTCGATGAGGAAGGCACGCCCCTCTATTCCGGCTTCACCGCCGAGATCGTCCGCAGGCAGGCAGACGGCACATGGCTCTATGTCGTCGACCACGCCGGTGCCAGCCGCTACGGAGCCGGTGCCTGACCGGACGTTTGCCGTCTCCGCCGCGAAGCGGAGACGGCAGCGCAATCACTGGCCCATCTTGTAGTCGAGGAACCACTTCTTGTTCAGCGCGTCGAAGGTGCCATCGGCCTTGAGCGCGGCAATCGCCGCGTTGATCGGCTGAACCAGATCCGAGCCCTTCTTGAAGATGAAGCCGAAGTCCTCGCTGCCCAGAGCCTCGCCCACCACCTTGAGCTTGCCTTCCGAGGCATCGACATAGCCTTGCGCCGCGACGCTGTCGGTCAGCACCAGGTCGACGTCGCCGGCCTTGAGTGCCTGCACGGTAGCGCCGAAGGTCTCGAACAGCTTGATGCGCGGGTTCTGCTCGTTGCCGTCGAGGATTTCGTAGACGGCGGTGTAGAAGGGCGAGGTGCCCGGCTGCGCAGCGATCAGGCCGTCCTTGAGGGCACCGAAGCTCTTGGCGTCGGTGAAGCGCTTCTCGTCAGCGCGCACCAGCATGAATTGCTGCGAACGCATATAGGGATCGGAGAAGTCGACCTTTTCCTTGCGTTCGTCCTTGATGGTGATGCCGGTCATGCCGATCTGGTACTGGCCGTCCGAGACCGCCTGGATCATCGCGTCCCAACTGGTGTTCTGGTACTCGATCTTGAAGTTCAGGCGCTTGGCGATCTCGTCCATCGCGTCATATTCCCAGCCGATCTGCTTGCCGGTCTTGGGGTCGATGAACTGCAGCGGCGGATAGGCGTTCTCGGTCACCACGGTGACGGTCTTGCCGCCGAGGTCGGGCAGGCTCTGGGCCTGGGCGACAAAGGGCGAAAGCATGAGGGCGAAGGCGCCGGCCAGCGCGAATTTGAGGCTATTCATGGTCTGATCCCCGAAAAACACAGGACCGGCGGCGCCGGTCAGTTGCGCGAGACTTTAGCCGTCCCGGATAGGCTTGCAAGCATGGACGATGCGCCAAACCGGTCCCTGCACCGGTCTTTGTTGCGATTTTTGTCGCTTCTGCGGAAAGCCGGGTTCAGTCCGCGCCGAAGACCAGAAGCACCTCGTCATGGAACCGCCCGTCCCAGAACAGGGCCTTCGGCTCGCGGCCAAAGGGCTTGAAGCCGAGCCCGAGATAGAGGCGCAACGCCGGATCGTTGTCGGCGATCACATGGGCATGTACCGCAAGGCCGCGTTCGGTCGCGTGATCGATGACCCGCTGCACCAGCGCCCGCGCGGCACCTGTGCCGCGCCACCGAGGATCGACATAGACGCCATACATCGCGCCCTTGTGCCGTGTCTTCCGCCGCTTTTCGCCAATGAAGGTCGCGACGCCTACCAGCTCGCCGCCACCAAAAACGCCATACACCGCATCCGGCTCGGGCAGGCTGGTCCGCGCCTCGAAATCGGCGTCGGTCAGGTGCGCCTCGTCTTCCGGGCTCGAGCTGAAGGCAAGCGGCGCGTTTTCGAGTGCTGCCATGCGCAGGCGCCTCAGGGCAGCACCCTCGCCCGCCACCAGCCTGCGGACGACGAATTCTCTTTGGGTCACCTTTCGTCCTCCCGAAACAAAAAAGGGCGGCACGAAGCCGCCCTTTCGAAACCTGGTAGCGCCAGCGATTACTCGGCGGTGGCTTCGGCAGCCTTGGCGGCCTCGGCAGCAGCCTTCTTCTCGGCGGCTTCCTGAGCGGCCTTCTCGGCGGCCAGCGCCTCGGCGGCTGCGACCTTCTCGGCCTCGATGCGGGCCTTCTCGGCGTTGGCTGCGTCGCGCTCGGCGTCGTTCAGCTTGCGGGCGCGAACGCCGGTGTTCTCGACGATACGAGCCGACTTACCGCGACGGTCGCGCAGGTAGTACAGCTTGGCGCGACGGACCTTGCCGCGGCGGACGATCTCGACGCCCTCGATCATCGGCGAGTAGACCGGGAACACGCGCTCCACGCCTTCGCCATAGGAGATCTTGCGGACGGTGAAGTTTTCCTGGAAGCCGGCGCCCGAACGAGCGATCACAACGCCTTCATAGGCCTGGACGCGGGTGCGCGAACCTTCGGTGACGCGAACCAGCACGCGAACGGTGTCGCCGGGCTGGAATTCGGGCAGAGTGCGCTTGGCTTCGATCTTGGCGGCCTGTTCGGCCTCGAGCTGGCGGATGATATCCATCTCAAAAATCCACTTCTTGTTCTTCCGACAGCCAGAGCGCCCAACACTCGCCTTGCAGTTCCAATGACCGCTCGGCTATGCCTTCACTCCCTTTCGGGCCTTCCGGCAGTGGCGACTACACCGTCATTGTTGACGGAACTGGACGATTTTTCGCCCGGTTCGGACGGGCACATAGCGCCATTTCCGCCATTTGTCACGCCTTGGCGACGTCTTTTTTACGCGCTTGGCGTGTGTCGCGCAAACTGCCCTGCCACGACACGACGTGCGCAGTCACCTGGCGGCAGATGCTTGCACATATAGAATGCCAGATCACGGTATGCCGGCACAGCTTCGAATTCCCCTGCCCTCCCGAGATCGCAGGAATGCAGGACAAAGATTGTAGCCAACTCCGATGGCGGAGAGACCGGTCTTTCGGGCTCTCACCTCTCAGCTCTCAAGTCATACGCATACATGACAAACATCTCCACCGGCTCCGGATCGGTGCCGAGCCAGGCTTCAGCGCGGCCAGCAGCAAAGAGGGCATCGATCAGAGACGCCGATTGTACAGACATAGAGTTCCGGCGACCCGTCGGCGTGATGGTGGATCATGGCCGCGGCCTGCGCCACATCTCGGCCATCATCGAGGGCGACGAAGAGCAGGTAGCCCGGCTGCGCCAGGCAGGCGCCCAGCCGGGCCTGATCGACGGGGCCGTCGAAGACATCAGGTGCGGCGCAGCAATTCCTCGCCGGGCAGGAGTCTGCGGATCTGGATGCCGGTCATCGCCGCCCCTCTTCATATTTTGTTTGCATTTTCGTCACAAAACTTTGACGTTTACGTAAATCCCGTTGTTTCTAACCGATTGAATTAGTTGGGCTGGAAATAATCGGTTGAATTTTTTTGGCCACGGAGCTATTGCGAGCCGCTATTTTCTGGCTGCATCCTGCGGCCTGTCTGGCCCAAACCTGTTCCACACCCGCCGTCACGGCGTCGTTAAAGGCAAAGGGAAATTCCTTCATGGCACGCAACAAGATAGCCCTCATCGGCTCGGGCATGATCGGCGGCACGCTCGCCCACATGATCGGTCTCAAGGAGCTCGGCGACGTCGTCCTCTTCGACATTGCCGAAGGCATTCCGCAGGGCAAGGGCCTCGACATCGCCGAGTCCGCGCCGGTCGACGGCTTCGACGCCCGCTATGTCGGCGTCAACGACTATGCCGGCATCGAGGGCGCTGACGTCTGCATCGTCACCGCTGGCGTGCCGCGCAAGCCAGGCATGAGCCGCGACGACCTTCTGGGCATCAACCTGAAGGTCATGGAGCAGGTCGGCGCCGGCATCAAGAAATATGCCCCGAACGCCTTCGTCATCTGCATCACCAACCCGCTCGACGCCATGGTGTGGGCGCTGCAGAAATTCTCGGGCCTGCCCAAGAGCCACGTCGTCGGCATGGCCGGCGTGCTTGACTCGGCCCGCTTCCGCCACTTCCTGGCCGACGAGTTCAAGGTTTCGGTCGAAGACGTCTCGGCGATGACGCTGGGCGGCCACGGCGACGACATGGTGCCGATGGTGCGGTATTCGACCGTTGCCGGCATCCCGCTGCCCGACCTCGTCAAGATGGGCTGGACCAGCCAGGAGAAGCTCGACGCCATCGTCGAGCGCACCCGTAAGGGCGGCGGCGAGATCGTTGGCCTGCTCAAGACCGGCTCTGCCTACTATGCGCCGGCCTCGTCGGCGGTCGCCATGGCCGAAGCCTATCTCAAGGACAAGAAGCGCGTGCTGCCTTGCGCTGCGCACCTGTCGGGCCAGTACGGCATCAAGGACATGTATGTCGGCGTTCCTGTCGTGATCGGCGCCGGTGGCGTCGAGCGCGTCATCGAGATCGATTTCAACAAGGCCGAGCAGAAGATGTTCGAGAAGTCGGTCGAGGCCGTGAAGGGCCTCTGCGACGCCTGCGTGGCGATCGCGCCGAACCTCGGCAAGAAGTAAGGGGTTTTCGATGAACATCCACGAATATCAGGGCAAGCAGTTGCTCAAGGGTTTCGGTGCGCCCGTCGCTGACGGCGTGCCGGTCTTCAAGGTCGAGGAAGCCGAGGCTGCGGCCAAGAGCCTTCCCGGTCCGCTCTACGTCGTGAAGAGCCAGATCCACGCCGGCGGCCGCGGCAAGGGCAAGTTCAAGGAACTGTCGCCCGACGCCAAGGGTGGCGTGCGTCTCGCCAAGTCGATCGAGGAAGTTGTCGCCTTCTCCAAGGAGATGCTCGGCAACACGCTGGTGACCAAGCAGACCGGCCCGGCCGGCAAGCAGGTCAACCGCCTCTACATCGAAGACGGCGCTGACATCGATCGCGAGCTGTATTTGTCGATCCTGGTCGACCGCACCGTCGGCCGCGTTGCTTTCGTGGTTTCGACCGAAGGCGGCATGGACATCGAGGCTGTCGCCCATGACACGCCCGAGAAGATCATCACCGTCGCCATTGACCCGGAAGCGGGCGTGACGGCCGCCGACCTCAAGGCGCTGAACGGCGCCCTGAAGCTCACGGGCGAGGCAGCGGCTGACGGCGAGAAGCTGTTCCCGATCCTCTACAAGGCCTTTGTCGAGAAGGACATGAGCCTGCTCGAGATCAATCCGCTGATCGTCATGACCAACGGCCGCCTGCGCGTTCTCGACGCCAAGATCTCGTTCGACAACAACGCGCTGTTCCGCCACGCCGACGTGGTCGAGCTGCGCGACACGACCGAAGAAGACGCCAAGGAAATCGAGGCCTCGAAGTATGACCTCGCTTATGTCGCTCTCGACGGCAACATCGGCTGCATGGTCAACGGCGCCGGTCTCGCCATGGCGACGATGGACATCATCAAGCTCTACGGCGCCGAGCCTGCCAACTTCCTCGACGTCGGCGGCGGTGCTTCGAAGGAGAAGGTGACGGCGGCGTTCAAGATCATCACCGCGGATCCCGCGGTCGAAGGCATCCTGATCAACATCTTCGGCGGCATCATGAAGTGCGATGTCATTGCCGAGGGCGTGATCGCGGCGGTCAAGGAAGTGGGCCTCAAGGTTCCGCTGGTCGTGCGCCTCGAAGGCACCAATGCCGAACTCGGCAAGAAGATCATCAACGAGAGCGGGCTGAACGTCACGTCGGCCGACGACCTCGACGACGCGGCGAAGAAGATCGTCGCTGCGGTGAAGGGGAACTGATCCATGTCCATTCTCATCGACAAGAACACCAAGATCCTGGTGCAGGGCCTGACCGGCAAGACCGGAACGTTCCACACCGAACAGGCGCTGGCCTATCACGGCACCAAGATGGTCGGCGGCATCCACCCCAAGAAGGGCGGCGAAAACTGGACCGGCGCCAAGGGCGAGACCCTGCCGATCTTCGCTTCGGTTGCCGAAGGCAAGGAAAAGACCGGCGCCAATGCGTCCGTGGTCTATGTCCCGCCGGCAGGTGCAGCGGAAGCGATTATCGAGGCGATCGAAGCCGAGATCCCGCTGATCGTCTGCATCACCGAGGGCATTCCGGTCACCGACATGATCAAGGTCAAGGCGCGCCTCGACCGCTCGACCTCGCGCCTGATCGGCCCGAACTGCCCTGGCATCGTCACCCCCGACCAGTGCAAGATCGGCATCATGCCGGGCAACATCTTCCGCAAGGGCTCGGTCGGCGTTGTTTCGCGCTCCGGCACGCTTACCTATGAGGCGGTGTTCCAGACGACGAACGCCGGTCTCGGCCAGTCGACCGCCGTCGGCATCGGCGGCGACCCGGTCAAGGGCACGGAATTCATCGACATGCTCGAGATGTTCCTGGCCGACGACGAGACCAAGTCGATCATCATGATCGGCGAGATCGGCGGCTCGGCCGAGGAGGACGCAGCGCAGTTCCTCATCGACGAAGCCAAGCGCGGCCGCAAGAAGCCGATGGCCGGCTTCATCGCCGGACGCACCGCACCGGAAGGCCGCACCATGGGCCACGCCGGCGCAGTGATCTCGGGCGGCAAGGGCGGCGCCGAGGACAAGATCGCGGCCATGGAGGCAGCGGGCATCCGCGTGTCGCCATCGCCGGCACGTCTCGGCACCACGCTGGTCGAGGCGATCAAGGGCTGAAAAGGGCCTGACGGCTCGAATTGAGAAGGAGTCTTTCGCGGCGCAAGCCCGCCAGACATCTCACCTGAAATGCCCTCTCCCTGCACAGCGCGGGGGGAGGGCGTCGGCGCTTCCCCCTCAAGGGGCGACGCGGCGGCAGGGCGGCACGGCGCGAAGGACCAAAACAAGGAGACGGAGCAGAGCTCCGAAATCAGATGGCACGATCAGATCAGGCCAACGACCAATTTTCCCTCACTTCCTTCCTCTATGGCGGCAACGCCGAC
This sequence comes from Hoeflea sp. 108, assembly GCF_000372965.1. Lineage (NCBI taxonomy): Bacteria > Pseudomonadati > Pseudomonadota > Alphaproteobacteria > Hyphomicrobiales > Rhizobiaceae > Hoeflea > Hoeflea sp. 108. Next base: position 4,858,538 of record NZ_KB890024.1, read on the forward strand.
TACATCGAGGCGCTGCACGCCGCCTATCTCGACGACCCTGAATCGGTCGATCAGGAATGGCGCGACTTCTTCGGCGCGCTGAAGGACGACGCCGGCGACATCCGCAAGAACGCCAAGGGCGCGTCCTGGTCGCGGCCGAGCTGGCCGCTGCAGGCCAATGGCGAACTGGTGTCGGCGCTCGACGGCAACTGGGGCCTGGTCGAGAAGGTCGTCGAGAAGAAGGTCAAGGACAAGGCGGCCGCCGATGGCGTCAAGGTCTCGCCGATCGACGTGATGCAGGCGACGCGCGATTCCGTGCGCGCCATCATGATGATCCGCGCTTACCGCATGCGCGGCCACCTGCACGCCAATCTCGATCCGCTCGGCATCGCCAAGCCGCTCGAGGACTATAACGAGCTGTCGCCGGAGGCCTATGGCTTCACCGCCGCCGACTACGACCGGCCGATCTTCATCGACCATGTGCTCGGGCTCGAATACGCGACCATCCGCGAGATGCTCGAGATCCTGAAGCGCACCTATTGCTCGACGCTCGGCGTCGAGTTCATGCACATCTCCGATCCCGAGGAGAAGGCGTGGATCCAGGCTCGCATCGAGGGTCCGGACAAGGAAATCAGCTTCACCGCCGAAGGCAAGAAGGCGATCCTGCAGAAGCTGATCGAAGCCGAGGGCTTCGAGCAGTTCATCGACGTCAAGTACAAGGGCACCAAGCGCTTCGGCCTTGACGGCGGCGAGTCGCTGATCCCGGCGCTCGAGCAGATCATCAAGCGCGGAGGTTCGCTCGGCCTGCAGGAGGTCGTGCTCGGCATGGCTCACCGCGGCCGCCTCAACGTCCTGACCAACGTCATGGCCAAGCCGCACCGCGCCGTGTTCCACGAGTTCAAGGGCGGCTCCTATGCGCCTGACGACGTCGAAGGCTCTGGTGACGTGAAGTACCATCTCGGCGCTTCGTCGGACCGCGAGTTTGACGGCAACAAGGTGCACCTGTCGCTGACAGCCAACCCCTCGCATCTCGAGATCGTCGATCCCGTGGTGATGGGCAAGGCCCGCGCCAAGCAGGACCAGCTGTTCGGCCGCGCCCGTGGCGAGATCGTGCCGCAGGAAGAGCGCGCCAAGGTCATGCCGCTCTTGCTGCATGGCGATGCTGCGTTCGCCGGCCAGGGCGTGATCGCCGAAATCCTCGGCCTGTCGGGCCTGCGCGGCCACCGCGTCGCCGGCACGCTGCACGTCATCATCAACAACCAGATCGGCTTCACGACGAACCCGCGTTTCTCGCGCTCGTCGCCCTATCCGTCCGACGTGGCCAAGATGATTGAGGCGCCGATCTTCCACGTCAACGGCGACGATCCGGAAGCTGTCGTTTTCGCGGCCAAGGTCGCGACCGAATTCCGCATGAAGTTCCACAAGCCTGTCGTCGTGGACATGTTCTGCTACCGCCGCTTCGGCCACAATGAAGGCGACGAGCCGGGCTTCACCCAGCCGATCATGTACCGCAACATCCGCACCCATAAGACGGTGGTGCAGGTCTATGCGGACAAGCTGATCAACGAAGGCCTGCTGGGCCAGGCCGACGTCGACCAGATGCGTGCCGACTGGCGCGCCAACCTCGAGACCGAGTTCGAGGCAGGCCAGGCCTACAAGCCGAACAAGGCCGACTGGCTCGATGGCCAGTGGTCTGGCCTGCGCGCCGCCGACAACCAGGACGAACTGCGCCGTGGCAAGACCGCGGTACCGGTGAAGACTTTGAAGGAAATCGGCAAGAAGCTGACCGAAGTGCCGAAGGACTTCGAAGTCCACCGCACCATCGCGCGCTTCCTCGAAAACCGCCGCCAGGCAATCGAGACGGGCGAAGGCCTCGACTGGGCAACGGCGGAATCGCTGGCGTTCGGCTCGATCCTGCTGGACGGCAATCCGATCCGCCTGTCGGGTCAGGATTCCGAGCGTGGCACGTTCTCGCAGCGCCACACCGTGCTCTACGATCAGCGCGACGAAAACCGCTACATCCCGCTCAACAACCTGTCGGCGGCACAGGCCGGCTACGAGGTCATCAACTCGATGCTCTCGGAAGAGGCCGTGCTCGGCTTCGAATATGGCTATTCGCTCGCCGAGCCCAAGGCGCTGACGCTCTGGGAAGCCCAGTTCGGCGACTTCGCCAACGGCGCCCAGGTGGTGTTCGACCAGTTCATCTCGTCTGGTGAACGCAAGTGGCTGCGCATGTCGGGCCTCGTTTGTCTATTGCCGCATGGCTATGAAGGCCAGGGCCCCGAGCACTCCTCGGCGCGCCTCGAGCGCTTCCTGCAGCTTTGCGCCGAAGACAACATGCAGGTGGCCAACGTCACCACGCCGGCCAACTACTTCCACATCCTGCGCCGGCAGCTGAAGCGCGACTTCCGCAAGCCGCTGATCCTGATGACGCCGAAGTCGCTGTTGCGCCACAAGCGCGCCGTGTCTTCGCTGTCGGAGATCTCGGGCGAGAGCTCGTTCCACCGCCTGCTGTGGGACGACGCCCAGTATCTCGGCAACGAGCCGATCAAGCTGGTCAAGGATTCGAAGATCCGCCGCGTCGTGCTCTGCACCGGCAAGGTCTATTACGATCTCTACGAGGAGCGCGAGAAGCGCGGCATCGACGACATCTACCTGTTGCGCGTCGAGCAGCTCTATCCGTTCCCGGCCAAGGCGCTGATCACCGAACTCAGCCGTTTCCGCAACGCGGAGATGGTGTGGTGCCAGGAAGAGCCCAAGAACATGGGCGCGTGGTCGTTCATCGACCCGTATCTGGAATGGGTGCTCGCCCATATCGACGCCAAGCACCAGCGCGTGCGCTACACCGGCCGTCCGGCCGCCGCCTCCCCGGCGACGGGCCTGATGTCCAAGCACCTGGCGCAGCTCCAGGCATTCCTCGACGACGCCCTCGGCGAATAAACAAAGAACGGACAGGCAAAAAAATGGCTACCGAAATCCGTGTCCCTACCCTCGGCGAATCCGTTTCCGAGGCAACCATCGGCAAGTGGTTCAAGAAAGCCGGCGACGTGATCGTCGTCGATGAACCCTTGGTCGAACTCGAAACCGACAAGGTCACCATCGAAGTGCCGGCGCCTTCCGCCGGCGTTCTGGTCGAACTGGCCGTCAAGGAAGGCGAGACCGTCGGCGTCGGCGCGCTGCTCGGCACCATCGGCGCTGCCGACGGTGCTGTGGCCGCTCCGAAGCCCGCCGCAGTCGCCCAGGCCTCCGCACCGAATGCTCCCTCGACCGTCAAGGAAGCCATCGCCCAGACCGCATCGGTCGCCGGCGCTCCCCCCATCGAAGAGCGCAAGATGCCGCCGGCACCGGCCGCAGCCAAGCTGCTCGCCGAGACCAACCTGTCGGTCGACCAGGTCGCCGGTTCGGGCAAGCGTGGCCAGGTGCTCAAGGGCGACGTGCTCGAAGCCATCGCCAAGGGCGTTTCGGCGCCTGCCGCAGCTCCGGTTGCCGCCCCTGTCGTTGCACGCGCCCCGTCGAGCACTGAAGATGCCCCGCGCGAAGAGCGCGTGCGCATGACCAAGCTGCGCCAGACGATCGCCCGCCGCCTCAAGGAGGCGCAGTCGACGGCCGCCATGCTGACCACCTTCAACGAGGTCGACATGAGCGCGGTGATGTCGCTGCGTTCGAAGTACAAGGACATCTTCGAGAAGAAGCACGGCGTGAAGCTCGGCTTCATGGGCTTCTTCACCAAAGCCGTGACGCACGCGCTGAAGGAAATCCCGGCCGTCAACGCCGAGATCGACGGCACCGACATCATCTACAAGAACTTCGCCCATGTCGGCGTTGCCGTCGGCACCGAAAAGGGCCTGGTGGTTCCTGTCGTGCGTGATGCCGACCAGATGTCGATCGCCGAGATCGAGAAGGAAATCGGCCGCCTCGGCCTCGCCGCGCGCGACGGCAAACTGTCGGTCGCCGACATGCAGGGCGGCACCTTCACCATCTCGAACGGCGGCGTCTACGGCTCGCTGATGTCGACCCCGATCCTGAACGCGCCGCAGTCGGGCATCCTCGGCATGCACAAGATCCAGGATCGTCCGGTCGTGGTCGGTGGCCAGATCGTCATCCGCCCGATGATGTATCTCGCGCTGTCCTACGATCACCGTATCGTCGACGGCAAGGAAGCCGTGACCTTCCTGGTCCGCGTCAAGGACAGCCTGGAAGATCCGGAGCGCCTGGTTCTCGATCTCTGAGTTGCGGCTGCTGCACAGGGAAGATTATTCTTCGTGGCCGGTCGAAATGACCGGCCGATAAACGACTTTCGCTTGTAACTGATCATGGCGAGGCGCAAATCGCCTCGCTTCGAGGGGACAACGCATATGGAAGCTGTTGCAGCATCGACTGAAATCTGGGTGCTTGGCTGGAGCACGGCACTGTTGCTTGCACAGGTGATCGCCCAGGCCTCTGCCACCGGCGATCTCGGCCCGAAATATCTGTTCAGTGCCCGCGACGAAAATCGCGTCTCGAAAAGCGTTGTCGCCGGAAGGCTGCTGCGCGCGCTGCACAACCTGCTCGAAACCTATCCGGCCTTCATCGCCCTGGTGCTGGCACTGGCGCTGACCGGCAAGACCGGCGGCATCGCGGCAACGGGTGCGATGCTGTGGATCGTAGCGCGCGTGGTCTACGTCGTCCTATACGCCGCGGGCGTGCCAGTTCTGCGCACGGTCGTCTGGCTCGCCTCGATCGTCGGGCTGGCGATGATGCTGATCCGGCTGATGAGCTGAGACCGGGACGGGGAACGACGTGGCTGCGGCGCAAAGCGGTGCTGGCACTTGTGCACATGGGCAGGAGCGTGCTTTTGCCCTGTGCTCAAATTCCTAGCGCCAACAGGAACCGTATATGGCCTTCGAACCCGACATTCCCCCGATCCAGGTGCATCTCTGCGTCAAGGGCGGCAAGGCCGCGATCGCCTTCTATGAGAGGGCGTTCGACGCGGTCGAGACCTTCGAGCAGCTGGCCGACGACGGCATGCGCGTGCTGCATGCCAACCTCGCCATGTTCGGCAGCGAAGTGATGCTGCACGACGAGTTTCCCGAATTCGGCGCAGACGTCCTGTCGCCGCTGACCAGGGGCGGTGCCGGCATGACCGTCAACATCAACCTGAAACTAGCAGGCGAAGTCGATGCCGCAGTCGAGCGTGCTGTCGCTGCCGGCGCCAAGGTTATCATGCAGCCCGACGACATGTTCTGGGGCGCTCGCTACGCCAAAATCCAGGATCCGTTCGGCCATGTCTGGGCGTTCAACGCGCCCCTGGGCAACGCGCTGCTGGCCGCCAATACGGACGGGGTGAAGCAGTGACCCAATACGCATTCGAATTTGCCGGCCTGCTGGCCGTGTTCTCGGTGCTTTTGGTGGTGCCCGGCGCCGACTTCGTCATGGTCGTGCGCCAGAGCGTGGTGCATGGCCGGCGCGCGGCAATCATCACCAGCTTCGGCATTGGCACATCGCTGCTGTTCCACGTCAGCTACACCATCCTCGGCATCGGGCTGATCGTGTCGAAGTCGCTGCTGTTGTTTTCCATGCTGAAATGGGCGGGCGCCGCCTATCTCGTCTATCTCGGCATCAAGGCGCTGCGCGCCGGGCCGATGGAACTCGCTGCCGTCGACATGCCGCAAGGCAGTGATGACGTCAAAACCGTTTCGGCAATGCGCTGCTTCCTGATGGGCTTCGTGACCAACGCGCTGAACCCCAAGGCGGTGCTGTTCTTCGTGCCCTTGTTCACGGCCATGGTCAGTCACGAGACCCCTGCAGCGGTGAAGGGCGTCTATGGCCTGCTGATGGCCGTGGTGTTGATTGCCTGGTTCGTCGGCGTGTCGATGTTCTTCACCATGGCTTCGGTGCGCGAGCGTTTCGTTTCCTGGGGCCGCTGGTTCAACAAGGCAACCGGCATGATCTTCATCGGGCTTGGCGTGAAGCTCGCCACCGTGCAGGCCGGCTGATGCGTATTGCAGCGCTCATCTCGGCTGTGGCGATGCTGTCGGCGACGACGGCCAATGCCGCATGCCCGATCGAGCTCGCCGTCTATGAAGACCGTGACAAGGCGGCATCGATCGATTTTCGGCCGACGCTGCAATCGGCCACCGTCACCAACAGCTTCAAGATGGTGCTCGACAACGACACCGTGCTCGATGGCGTGGTGATGTGGTCGGACGGGGTGGCGCGGCCGAACGGCATGCTGATGCACCGTTGCCCCGAAGGCGACGTGACCGGCGAGGAACTGGACGCCTGCACGGTGTGGCAGGGCGTCATCTACAGCGTCGACGCCGAGGGTAATGTCGGACTGTTGCCGCGCGAGCGCATCGGGGCTCCGGCGCCGAAAAGGCTGATCTTCTCGGATCTCGGCCATTCGCTGCGCATGTCGGCGGCCTATGGGCCCGACGGGTTCTCGAAAGTGCCGTGGGACGTGTTCGAGATAGCCGGGTGCCAGGAATGAGCACTGCTGGCAAAGTCCTGCTGGTCACGGGCGGCAGCCGCGGCATAGGTGCTGCCATCTGCAGGCTGGCTGTTGCTGCCGGCTATCGCGTGGCCCTCAATTATGCCTCCAACGCGGCTGCAGCGCAGACCCTGGTGGCCGAGCTGGAGGCATCAGGCGGCGAGGCCATCGCCATCAAGGGCGATGTCGGCAACGAAGCCGACGTACTCGCCATGTTCGCCAAGGTGGACAAGACCTTCGGCAGGCTCGATGCCTTCGTCAACAATGCCGGCGTGGTCGACATGAAGGCGCGCGTCGACGAGATGAGCGCCGAAAGGCTCGAGCGCATGATGCGCATCAACGTTGTCGGCTCGATCCTGTGCGCCCGTGAGGCGGTGAAGCGCATGTCGAGCCAGCATGGCGGCGCGGGCGGCTCGATCGTCAACATCTCATCGGCTGCGGCCTCGCTCGGCTCGCCCGGCGAATATGTCGACTATGCCGCCTCCAAGGGTGCCATCGACACTTTCACCATCGGGCTGGCCAAGGAGGTCGCCACCGAGGGCGTGCGCGTCAATGCGGTGCGCCCCGGCATCATCGATACCGAAATCCATGCCTCGGGCGGACAGCCGGACCGGATCGCCGCCATTCGCGGCCTCGTTCCGATGAAACGCGAAGGCAAGGCAGAAGAAGTTGCCCAGGCTGTCATTTGGCTTTTGTCGGATGCAGCCTCATATACGACGGGCTCGATTTTGAACGTGAGCGGCGGCCGCTGACCGCCCCCCAGGAGAAGGACAAGAAAATGGCATATGACGTCGTCGTGATCGGATCGGGCCCAGGCGGTTATGTGTGCGCTATCAAGGCAGCGCAGCTCGGCTTGAAGGTCGCCGTGGTCGAGAAGAACGCGACCCTCGGCGGCACCTGCCTGAACATCGGCTGCATTCCCTCCAAGGCGCTTCTGCACGCGTCGGAGATGCTGGCCGAGGCACAGCATTCGTTCGACACGCTCGGCATCGAGATCGGCGCGCCCAAGGTGAACCTGACCAAGATGATGGCGCACAAGGACGCCACCGTCGCCTCCAACGTCAACGGCGTGTCGTTCCTGTTCAAGAAGAACAAGATCGACAGCTTCCAGGGCACAGGCAAGGTGTTGGGCGCCGGCAAGGTCGGCGTCACCGGCGCTGATGGCAAGACCCAGGAACTCGAGACCAAAAACATCGTCATCGCCACTGGTTCCGACGTCGCCGGCATTCCCGGCGTCGATGTCGCCTTTGACGAGAAGGTGATCGTGTCCTCGACCGGCGCGCTGTCGCTGGAAAAGGTGCCCGGGCACCTGGTGGTGGTAGGCGGCGGCGTCATCGGCCTCGAGCTCGGCTCGGTATGGGCCCGCCTCGGCGCCAAGGTGACCGTGGTTGAGTATCTCGACACCATCTTGGGCGGCATGGACGGCGACGTCGCCAAGCAGTTCCAGCGCATGCTGGCCAAGCAGGGCTTCGAGTTCAAGCTCGGCTCCAAGGTGACTGGTGCCGCCAAGGCCAAGAAGGGCGCGACAGTGACCTTCGAGCCGGTGAAGGGCGGCGCGGCGGAAACCATTGAGGCAGACGTCGTGCTGGTCGCCACCGGCCGCAAGCCCTACACCGACGGCCTCGGCCTCAAGGAAGCCGGCGTCGAGATGGACGAGCGCGGCCGGGTCAAGACCGACGGTCACCTGCGCACCAATGTTGCCGGCATCTATGCCATCGGCGACGTCGTTGTCGGCCCGATGCTGGCGCACAAGGCCGAGGACGAGGGCGTCGCGGTCGCCGAGATCATCGCCGGCCAGGCCGGCCACGTGAACTACGACGTCATCCCGGGCGTGGTCTATACCAGCCCCGAGGTCGCCTCGGTCGGCAAGACCGAGGAAGAGCTCAAGAAAGCCGGCGTCGCCTACAAGGTCGGAAAATTCCCGTTCACCGCCAACGGCCGGGCGCGGGCCATGCTGCACACCGATGGCTTCGTGAAGGTGCTGGCCGACAAGGACAGCGACAAGGTGCTGGGCGTGCACATCGTCGGCTTCGGTGCCGGCGAGATGATCCACGAGGCGGCGGTGCTGATGGAATTCGGCGGCTCGTCCGAAGACCTCGGCCGCACCTGCCATGCCCATCCGACCATGTCGGAAGCGGTCAAGGAGGCTGCCCTGGCCACCTTCTTCAAGCCGATTCACATGTAAGTCTGGACATATGTAAGATTGCGCCACGCGCCTGAAACAGGAACGGCCCGCTCGATGAGCGGGCCGTTTGTATTTGAGGGTAAGCTCAGTTTGCGGGTGCTGCCGGGGCGGGAGCCGGAGCCATGGCGCCACCCGAAGGTGCAGGCGTCGTGGTGGTGCCGCCAGACGGAGCCGGCGTGGCTGGGGCCGGGGTTGCCGGTGCTGGTGCGGGCACAGCCGGAGCAGGTGCCGGCGCCGAGGTCGACGGTGCCGGAGCCGGTTCAGCCGGCTTAGGCGCAGGTGCGCTGCTGGCTGGGGGCTCGGCGGCCGGGGGCGTTGCCGCGTGCCGCGGCGCGAAGACGTAGTAGGCCACTGCAGCGAGCAACACGATGATGACGGCGATCAGCCATGTGCTGCCCCTACTGGACTGGCCGGGGCCCGAGTCTGGATTGTTCACCATTGAGATCTCCCTCAGATGCGCTCCGCAATCATTGCGTGAACATCGCAATCAACGCGCGAAATGGCGTTCGGTTTCACATTGCTGTGAAAATTTGGAAGTGAACCTGCCCAGGCGGCGTTTCGCCACGCCGCCAAGCCCCAGGAACAGGATTAGGCTGCAACCAGTCCAGCAATCGGGGATAGACGACATGCCTGCCGTGCCGAGCCCGACCTCCACAGACGTCCTGCCCGGCGCCAGCTTCGCCGACCGTTTTGTCATCGTGGTATCAGGACAATCTCTAGATGCGGATGCCGCAGCCGGGCGTGCATTTGGCAAACGGCCAGCCTGGATCAGGGCGCTGATGGCACTGCGCAACCTGCTGGTCTGGCCGTTCGGGCTGAAGACGCGCGAGGCGGAGCTGTCGCCGCAGCTCGGGCGCAAAGGAATGTTTCCGGTGCTGAGCCAATCGCAGTCGCGCATGGTTCTCGGGCTGGATGACAGCCATCTCGATTTCCGGATTGTGGTCGAGATCAAGGAACTCGGCGAAGGCCGACAGGAAATCAGCGCCTCGACGCTGGTCAGACCGCACAATCTGTTCGGGCGCGTCTATCTCGCCATCGTCATGCCGTTCCACAACATCATCGTGCCGGCGATGCTGGCGCAGGTGGCGAAAGGCTAGATCAGCGGTCGGCGACCGTAACCGTGTAACCGGCCTTGCGGAACAGGTCGACCAGGCCGTCTGGGCCGGGCAGATGCAGCGCACCGACCGCCATGAAGGCATCGCCAGCGCCGACCAGCGGCCCGGCGCGCTCGACCATGGTCTTGTTGCGGCTGGTGACCATTGCTTCCTCGAAGGCGGCATAGCTGGACTCATCATCCTTGCCGCCCGACGGCAGAGCGTTGCGGAACAACGGCCAGAACATGCCGATGTCACCGCGCTGGTAGAGCACGACCATCGTTTCGATGACATCGTCCATGCGGTCGCCGAGCTTGAGCGTCTCGACCAGACCCTTGATGTGGAACTCGATCGGCAGCGAGGCCATGGCCGAAAGTTGGTCGGCAGCGCTTTCCAGCCCCTTGACGTCCTTGCCGGCGGCCTTGGCCTTCTGGGCAAGCAGGATGTCGAGTACAGGCGCGCCGGCGGCCTTGCGACTGAGTTCGCAGGCGGGCAGTGCCACCATCGCCGAGAGCATCCATGGCTTCATCTTGGTGACGCTACCGGGTGGGATGCCGCGTGCCTCAAGCGCCGCGTTCACCGTCGCCACCTCATCAGGCGTCATCAGCGACGTCAGCGTTGTGTTGTCGGTGAACATCATCAGTTCGGGCTGCTTCATCAGCGAGGCGAGCATGGCCTGCTGGTCGAGCACGTCGGTCGTCTCGATGACCAGCGTGTGCGCGGCGTCGAAGGCTGTCTGTGCCGCCGGCTCCAGCTCGGTCACGCGCGGATCGGTCACATGCATGGTGCCATAGAGCCAGGACGGCTTCTGGCCCGGCTTCTCCAGCTTCCACAAAAGTCCTTCGCCGTTGATGGTCGCCCTGGCCTCCGCTTCGATCTTTGCGAGCAGCGCCGGATCGCTCGTCTGAAGCTCGGCCAGCATGTCCTTGCCCTTGCAGGCAGGTGCCTCGGCATGGGCCTTGCCCGATACCAGAAAGGCAATGGCGAAGAACAGGATGAAGAACAGCACGTTGACAGCTGCGAGCAGCTTCAGCGCAGGCAGCGAGGCACGGTCGGCGATGGCGACGAAGCGTTTCATTGTGCCTGTGTAGCCGTCAAAAGCGGCAAAACGGTTAATGCCGCGGTGACAATTGTCCGGCTCGAACTCGGTCAGGCGCGCGGGTGGGCCGCATCGTAGATCTCAAGCAGCCTTGCCGTGTCGACGCCGGTATAGACCTGGGTGGTCGAAAGGCTGGCATGGCCGAGCAGTTCCTGGATGGTCCTGAGATCGCCGCCACGGCCGAGCAGATGGGTGGCGAAGGAATGGCGCAGCGCGTGTGGCGTCGCCGTATCCGGCAGGTTGAGCGCCGAGCGCAGCTTGCGCATCTCGCGCTGGATGATGGCAGGATCGAGCTGCCCGCCGCGAGCGCCGCGGAACAATGCAGCTTCAGCGCTTAGGTGATAGGGGCAAAGCTTGCGGTATTCGGCGACGGCCGCAAGCGCCACCGGCAGGACAGGCACCAGCCGGGTCTTGCCGCCCTTGCCCGAGATGCGCAGCACCGTGTCGGAAGGCGAGACAAGCTCGGCGCCGGAAAGCCCGAGCGCCTCGGAAATACGCAGGCCCGAGCCATAGAGCAGCGTCAACACGGCCGCGTTGCGGGCGGCAATCCACGGCTCCTCGGCCAATTGTTCGCCTGCCGAGACGACCCGCTTGGCATCGACCGCCGTCAGCGGCTTGGGTAACGACTTCGGCTGTTTTGGCGCGCGCAATGCAGCGGAGCCGGCGGCGTTGACCAGCCCTTCTCGCTCCAGAAAGCGCAAAAGCGAGCGCACCCCCGCAAGGCCGCGGCCAAGCGTGCGCGCGCCGGCGCCGTCGCTTCGGCGAGCGGCAAGAAAGCCGCGCAGGTCAGCCGGGCGCAGGTCGCTGATGTCCGATATGCCTGGTGGCCCGCTGTTGTGACCGGTCAGGAATTGCAGAAACTGGCGCGTATCGCGCTCATAGGCATCGACAGTCAACGCCGACAACCGGCGCTCGCCGGCAAGCCCCTTCAGCCAGCGCTGGCGGGCCGCCTGCAGGTCGGGTTTTGCGACGACGAGGAATTCCTGCATTGGCAGCGGGGGTCCGATTGAATAAGTCAGTGTGAACCAGACCAAGTTAGCAAGCGGTGAAGCGGCCATGGCCAAGCTCGAAAATCCAGTACAGATGGCCGTGATCGGCGCCGCCCACGGCATCAAGGGCGAACTCAGGGTGAAGACCTTCACCGGCGATCCACTGGCGCTGGCCGATTACGGGCTGCTTTACACCAAGGACGGCCGCAGCCTGGAGATCGCTTCGATCCGCCCGGCCAGCGAAGTGGTGGTGGTGCGCTTCAAGGGCGTCAACGACCGCAATGCGGCGGAAGCGCTGACCAATCTCGAGCTGTTCATCGACCGTTCGGCGCTGCCAGACGATGCCGACGACGGCGAATTCTACCACACCGACCTGATGGGCCTCGAAGTTCGTGACGAGACCGGCGCCAAGGTCGGCAAGGTGATCGCGGTGCAGAATTTCGGCGGCGGCGACATCCTCGACATCCAATATCAGGGCCGCAAGGGCGTGCTGATTCCGTTCACCGAGGCGGCCGTTCCCGTGGTCGACATCAAGGGTGGCTTTGTCGGCATCGACACAGCCGCGGCCGGGCTGGTAGAGAGCGAAGACGACGAGCTCGGCCCCCCGCCTGAAGAGGGCGAGTTCGATACCCGCCCTCGCCCGCGCGGCCCAAGGGATGCGGGGGGCAATCGCTGATGTTTCGCGCAACGGTGCTCACGCTCTATCCGGAGATGTTTCCGGGGGCGTTGGGGGTGTCGCTGGCCGGCCGTGCAATGGAGCGCGGCGACTGGGCGCTGGAGGCAGTTCAGATCCGCGACTTCGCCACAGACAAACACCGGACCGTGGACGACAGCCCCGCCGGCGGAGGCGCCGGCATGGTGATGCGCGCCGACATCATCGCTAGGGCTATCGACCATGCCTCGCCGGACGGCGATCAGCGCCCGCGTATCCTGATGAGCCCACGCGGCAAGCCGCTGACCCAGGAGCGCGTGCGCGAGCTGGCCGCCGGGCCCGGCGCGGTGATCCTGTGCGGCCGCTTCGAAGGCGTCGATCAGCGCGTCATCGACGCGCGCGAGCTTGAAGAAATCTCGATTGGCGATTTCATCCTCTCCGGCGGCGAGCCGGCGGCGCTTGTGCTGCTCGACGCGGTTGTGCGGCTCCTGCCCGGCGTGATGGGCAACGAAGTATCAGGTGAGGAAGAAAGCTTCGAAGGCGGTCTCCTGGAGCACCCGCACTACACAAGGCCGCAGGCGTTCGAAGGACATGCGATCCCCGAGGTGCTGACTTCGGGCAATCACGGCAAGATCGCCAAATGGCGGCGCTCCGAGGCGGAGAAGCTGACGCAAGCACGACGCCCGGACCTCTGGGCTGGACGGGTGGAGAAGAAGCGCTAGGCGCTCAGTCCGAATCTGCCTGCCGGCACCTTCTTCCGTGAACTGGGAGAAGGAAGTGGCGGCGGCGCTTCAGCCCTTCATGAAATAATGAAAAGCCAGGAACAGCCCGACCGCGACAACGAAAGCGCGGACGAAAACCTGTGGCACGCGGCGCGCGACCCAGACGCCGGCATAGCCACCTAGCGCCACGCCGGGCACCATGGCCGCCGCTGCCGTCCAGGCCACAACCCCGCCCGAGGCGAAGATGACGATGGCGACCGCAGCGATGACGATGGACAGCATGTTCTTCAGCGCGTTGAGCCGGTGGTAGTCGCCGCCCTCGGTGAGGCCCAGGGTTGCCAGCATCATCACGCCCATACCAGCGCCAAAGAAGCCGCCATAGATCGAGGTGAAGAACTGGACAATGCGCCCGGCAAGCGATGCCGGCGCGCCTTCGGGACGCTCGGCGAGCTTCGACGGGCACAGCCAGGGCCCGGCGGCGAAGAGGGCGGTTGCCGCAAGCAACAGCCATGGCACCAACGCTCCGAAGGCGACATTGTCGAGCGAGAGCAGGATCAGCGCGCCAGCCAGCGCGCCCACTGCCGAGATGACGGCGAAAGCGATGGCGCCGCGCCACATCAGCCTGATGTCGTCGATATAGGCCCAGGTCGAGGTGATGTAGCCGGGGAACTGGGCAATCGACGAGGTGGCATTGGCGGAAATCGGCGGGATGCCAAGCATGGTCATGGCACCGAAGGTGAGGAAGGTGCCGCCACCGGCGATGGCGTTGACGATGCCGGACAGCAAGCCGGCAAGAAAGAGAATGGCGACAGAAATCAGCGACATCTTGCCCGCCTGCCCGTGGTTGCGCTTCATCGTCTGTAGGAAGGCACGGGCCGCAAGGCAAGCGCGCACCGGCAACGGCGGTCAGCTTGCCCTGGACAAAAAAAGCCGCCGGGGCGCAAGCTCCGGCGGCTGTTTCACATGAATCGCGAGTGCCGCTTACGCGGCGAGGTCGCGCAGAACGTACTGCAGGATGCCGCCGTTCTTGAAGTAGTCGAGCTCATCGAGCGTATCGATGCGGCAGAGGATCGGCACATCCTTCGTCGAACCATCGGCGAAGGTGATCTTGGCGACCATCTTCTGGCGTGGCTTGATCGTCTCGAGGCCGTCGATCGTCACCTGCTCGTCGCCCTTCAGGCCGAGCGTCTTCCAGGTCGTGCCCTCTTCGAAGGTGAAGGGGATCACGCCCATGCCGACAAGGTTCGAGCGATGGATGCGCTCGAAGGACTGAGCGATGACCGCGCGCACGCCCAACAGGTTGGTGCCCTTGGCAGCCCAGTCGCGCGACGAGCCGTTGCCGTACTCGACGCCGGCGAAGATCACCAGCGGCACGCCTTCGCTGCGGTACTGCATGGCAGCATCGTAGATCGGCATTTCTTCCTTCGACGGATAGTGGAAGGTGTAGCCACCCTCGCGACCGTTCTCGCCCAGCATGTGGTTGCGGATGCGGATGTTGGCGAACGTGCCGCGCATCATCACCTCGTGGTTGCCACGACGCGTGCCGTACTGGTTGAAGTCGGCAACACCGACGCCGTTGTCGGTCAGGTACTTGCCGGCAGGCGACGCCGCCTTGATCGAACCGGCCGGCGAGATGTGATCGGTGGTGATCTTGTCGCCGAACAGGCCGAGCACGCGCGCGCCCTCGATCTTGCCGATCTGGCCCGGCTTCGAACCCATGCCGACGAAGTAAGGCGGGTTCTGCACATAGGTCGACTTGTCGTCCCATGCGTAGGTCTGGCCTTCAGGCGCCTTGACGTTCTGCCAGTTCTCGTCGCCCTTGAAGACGTCTGCATATTTGCGGGCGAACAGCTCGCGGGTGACGTTTTCGGCGATGAACTGGTCGATCTCGGCGCTGGTCGGCCAGATGTCCCTCAGGAAGACCGGGTTGCCGTCGCGATCCTCGCCCAGCGGCTCGGTCGTAAGGTCCTTGGTCACCGAACCGGCAAGCGCATAGGCGACCACCAGCGGCGGCGAGGCCAGGTAGTTGGCCTGCACGTCGGGCGACACGCGGCCTTCGAAGTTGCGGTTGCCCGAGAGCACGGCCGCACCGATCAGGCCCTTGTCGTTGATGGTCTTGGAGATCGGCGCCGGCAGCGGGCCGGAGTTGCCGATGCAGGTCGTGCAGCCGAAACCGACGAGGTTGAAGCCGATCTGGTCGAGCTCCTTCTGAAGGCCGGCCTTCTCGAGATACTCGGCAACGACCTGCGAGCCGGGCGCCAGCGAGGTCTTGACCCACGGCTTCTGCTTCAGGCCGACGCGGTTGGCGTTGCGGGCGAGCAGGCCTGCACCGATGAGCACGCTCGGGTTCGAGGTGTTGGTGCAGGACGTGATCGCCGCGATCACCACGTCGCCATGGCCGAGGTCGAAGTTTTCGCCCTCGACGGCGTAGCGCTTGGCAGTGTCGACGGTCTTCTTGTACTCGGCTTCCAGTGCGCTCGCGAAACCCGAGGCAATGCCGTCGAGCGGGATGCGGCCTTCGGGACGCTTCGGGCCGGCCATCGAGGGAACGACTGACGCCATGTCGAGTTCGAGCAGGTCGGTGAAGACAGGATCGGCCGAAGAGGCGTCGCGCCACATGCCCTGCGCCTTGGAATATTCCTCGACGAGTGCGATGCGGTTTTCGGCGCGGCCCGACATGTTGAGGTAGCGGATGGTCTCGGCATCAACCGGGAAGAAGCCGCAGGTCGCTCCATACTCAGGCGCCATGTTGCCGATGGTGGCGCGGTCGGCCAGCGTCATGTTGCTGAGGCCGGGGCCGAAGAACTCGACGAACTTGCCGACGACGCCCTTCTTGCGCAGCATCTGGGTGACGGTCAGCACCAGATCGGTGGCGGTGACGCCTTCCTTGAGCTTGCCGGTCAGGCGGAAGCCGATGACCTCGGGCAGCAGCATGGAGACGGGCTGGCCGAGCATCGCGGCCTCGGCCTCGATGCCGCCCACGCCCCAGCCCAGCACGCCCAGGCCGTTGATCATGGTGGTGTGCGAGTCGGTGCCGACGCAGGTGTCGGGATAGGCGGTCGTTTCGCCATCCTCGGTGTTCGTCCAGACGGTCTGGGCGAGGTATTCGAGGTTGACCTGGTGGCAGATGCCGGTGCCGGGCGGCACGACGCGGAAGTTGCGGAACGCCTGCTGGCCCCACTTCAGGAACTTGTAGCGCTCTTCATTGCGCTCGTATTCGAGCTCGACGTTGCGGGCAAAGGCCAGCGGGGTGCCGAATTCGTCGACGATGACCGAGTGGTCGATGACGAGGTCGACAGGAACCAGCGGATTGATCTTCTCGGGGTCGCCACCGAGGGTCTTGATGCCGTCACGCATGGCGGCGAGGTCGACCACGGCCGGAACGCCGGTGAAGTCCTGCATCAGCACGCGGGCCGGGCGGTAGGCGATCTCGACGCCGGCGGTGCCCTTGTCGACCAGCCAGCCGGCAACGGCCTGGATGGCTTCCTTGGTGACGGTGCGACCGTCTTCGTTGCGCAGCAGGTTCTCGAGCAGCACCTTCATCGAATAGGGCAGCTGCGAAACGCCGGTAAGGCCGTTCTTCTCAGCCTCGATGAGGCTGTAATAAACGTAATCCGCGCCGCCTGCGGTCAGCGTGCGACGGCAATTGAAACTATCTAGAGATTTGGACACGAGCATCCATCCTTGTCTGTTCAGCCTGAAAGGGAACGGACTCCGATGGGCATGCAATCACGCGCAAAGGTGCGGGTACGGCCATTTCCGCTGTCCGGTCCCAAGCAACCCGAGCCGTTCAAGGCGGCGCGTGCGCTGGTTCGGCGCAAATTCTGTTTCCATGCCGACCGCTGGCATGGTCGAGTGGCATATAGAGAATTTCCTAGAATAGTTCTAGACGGAGATTCGCCTATTTTGCTGCGACGCGAAGCGACAGCGAAATAGTCTCGGCGACGGGGGAAGTATGCGGCTTATCGCCGAAAATCTCAGCGGTGAACGCGGCGGCGAGGCGGTTTTTGCCGATATCGGCTTTGCGCTCGCCGATGGCGAGGCGCTTGTCGTCACCGGCCCCAACGGTTCGGGCAAGTCGACCTTGCTGCGCGTGATCGCCGGGCTCCTGCCGCATGCTTCGGGGCGAATCACCGTGGAGGGCGGCGGCGAGGATTTTTCCACGGTTGCCGCGGCCTGCCATTATCTCGGCCACCAGAACGCAATGAAGGCGGCGCTGACCGTGAACGAGAACCTGGAGTTCTGGCAAAGCTTTGCCGGCAACGGACAGCTCGGCATTGGCCAGGCGCTGGAGCATGTCGGCCTCGACGACCTCGGCCACCTGCCCTTCGGCTATCTCTCCACCGGCCAGAAGCGCCGCGCCGCAATCGCCAAGCTGCTCATCAGCCACCGCCCGGTCTGGCTGCTCGACGAGCCCACGGCAGGGTTGGACAAGGCCTCGGACGCGCGTTTCGCAGGGTTGATGCGGGATCATTGCGCGGCTGGCGGGATCGTCGTCGCCGCGACGCATTTGCCGCTCGGGCTGGAGGGCGTGAAGACCCTGGAGATGGGGCGGGTGCATGTCTGAGGGCTTAGCGCTTCTTCGCACTCCTCTCTCCGCGCAGATCGCCGGAGCTCCCCCATGCTAGCCCTCTACCTCCGCGATCTCCGAATGGGCGTCCGCGCCGGCGGTGGGGCGCTGACGGGTGTGCTGTTCTTTCTCGCCGTCGTCGTCACCATCCCCTTCGGCGTCGGCCCCGACCTCAACCTGCTCGCTCGCATTGGCCCGGCGATCCTTTGGATCGGCGCCCTGCTTGCCAGCCTGCTCGGCCTCGACCGCCTGTTCCAGGCCGACCGCGAGGATGGCTCGCTTGATCTGCTGGTGCTCAATGCCGACCGCCACATGCTGGCACTCACCGTGTTCGTCAAATGCCTGGCGCACTGGACGGCGAGCGTATTGCCGCTGGTCATCGCCGCGCCCCTGCTCGGCCTGTTCATGAACATGGAGCCGGTGGGCATCGGTGCTGCCGCACTTACCCTGCTTGTCGGCACGCCGGCCATCGTCTTCATCGGCGCGACAGGGGCCGCCGTCACCGTCGTCTTGCCGCGCGGGGGGCTGCTGATCTCGGTGCTGATCCTGCCGCTGGTCATCCCGGTGCTGATCTTCGGCGTTACGGCAGCCTATGGCGCGGTCAACGATCCCGACCCGTTTACGCCGCCGTTCCTCATCCTCTGTGCGCTGACCATGTTCCTTGCCGTCATCGGGCCATTCGCGGCGGCGGTGGCGCTGCGCTCGGGCACCGACTGATCACGTTCGCTTCAATTGGCTTGCTGCGGCGCGGCGTCCGATTGCACCCACGCCCTGCCCCGGCTAAACGAGGCGCATGGTCGGAAACATCGACATGATCAAGATTTGCCCTGGGATGACAGCCCGATGAGCGTCCACGCCCTCTATGTCACCGCCGCCTATGCGGTTTCATCAGTGGCGATTGCCGGCCTGGTCCTGTGGATACTCGCCGACCAGCGTGCCCGCAAGCGCGAGATGGCCGAGCTGGAGGCCGCCGGCCACCGCCGCCGGTCCGACAAGAGCGGGGCCAAGGCATGAGCATCGAAAGCCAGAAACCGGCACGGCCACGCAGGATCTTCGTGCTGCTGCCGCTGCTGATCTTTCTGCTGCTGGCAGGCGTCTTCCTGATGCAGCTGCTCTCCGGCCGCGACCTCTCGGTCGTGCCGTCGGCGTTGATCGGTCAGATGGCGCCGAAGACCGAACTGCCTCCGCTCGAGGGCATGCAGGTGCCCGGGCTGAACTCCGCCGACTTCACCGGCAAGGTAACGCTGGTCAATGTCTGGGCGTCGTGGTGCGCGCCCTGCCGGGAGGAGCACCCTGTTCTGCTTGAACTGTCCAAGGACCAGCGCTTTTCCATCGCCGGCCTGAACTACAAGGACAAGCCGGAGAATGCCCGCCGTTTCCTCGGCGATCTCGGCAGCCCCTACAAGGCGATCGGCGTCGATCCCGATGGCCGCACGGCAATCGACTGGGGCGTCTATGGCGTGCCGGAAACCTTCCTCGTCGGCAAGGACGGCAAGGTCGCCTTCAAGCATGTCGGCCCGCTGTCGCCCGAGGCTGTCACCACGACCCTGATGCCGGCCATCGAAAAGGCGCTCGCGGCGCAGCAATAGCCGGAAGCATCCGCATTTTTGCGACACGTGCGAATCGCCAGGATTTGCACTACGTTCTCATACAGCCGTAGGGGAGAGGCGCGCCGCCATGGCGCGGCAAGCGGCTGTCGGGGGAGACGTCAATGCAAGACAGTTCCGCGCTCGTCATCTTTCTGCCGCTGGCACTCGGTGTCATCATGCTCGGCCTCGGCCTGTCGCTGACATCAGATGATTTTCGCAACGTCCTGCAAAAACCCAAGGCGGTGATCGTCGCGCTTCTCTGCCAGACCGTCATCCTGCCGCTCGCCTGCCTGGGCATCGTCTATGCCTTCGGCCTCGAACCGGCACTGGCGGTCGGCATGATGTTGCTGGCGGCAAGCCCGGGCGGCACCTCGGCCAATCTCTACAGCCACCTGGCCGATGGCGACGTGGCGCTCAACATCACGCTGACGGCGATCAATTCGGCGCTGTCGATCCTCACCCTGCCGCTGATCGTCAACTGGTCGCTGGCGCACTTCATGTCGGGCGAGCAGGCGATCCCGCTGCAGTTTGCCAAGGTGGTGCAGGTGTTCGTCATCGTGCTCGGCCCGGTGCTGATCGGTATGTGGCTGCGCAGCCGCTGGCCTGCCTTTGCCGAGCGCATGGCACGGCCGGTCAAGATCTTCTCGATGCTGTTCCTGTTTGCCGTGGTTGCCGTGGCGCTGATCCAGGAGTGGGAGACGCTGAACATCTGGGGGCCGATCGTCGGCACAGCGGCACTTGCCTTCAACCTGGTCAGCCTCGGCGTCGGCTACTTCGTCCCGCGCGCCGCCGGCATCGAAAAGCGCCAGGCAACGGCAATCGGCATGGAGATCGGCATCCACAACGGCACGCTAGCGATTGCCATCGCGCTGAGCCCGCTGTTGCTGAACAACGCGACCATGGCGATTCCGGCAGCGATCTACGGGTTGATCGCCTTCATCACCGCGGCGATCTTCGGTTATTGGCTAAAGCGGGCCCATGCACGCGTGACGGCAACAAAGCCGGCGCACTGAGCCGGACGGCACGCCTGAAACAGAAAAGGCGCTTGCGGCATCCCCTAGGGTGCCCTTGCGCCTTGTCGCAACGGCCGGTCAGACGCCGGCCGGACATTCTTGCCTCGGCCTTAGCCGTAGACGTGCTTGTAGGCCTGATACAGCATCTCGCTGCGGTCGGCGCGCATGTCGGCCAGATCGCGGCCCGAGAAGCTGTCGATCTCGGCAACGAGACGCTTGTACTGCTTGCGCTTGGCGGCGCTCTGGCGCGCGCGGGTCAGAAGGTTGTCGAACAACATCTTGCGTTCCTTTCGTCTGCCGCCCAATGCGGCTTGAACCGACCTCCCTGATCGATCCGAACATGACATAGGAACTGCTGCGCCGCAAAATAAGATGCTGCAATGCAGCAATGCACTGGGCGCATGCCACCTTAATGAGGTGTTAAACGATCGCTTGGCTCGCGCGCTATTTGCGCGCCGGTTCCTCGATCGAGTGGCGCATGATAAGCGGCATCTGGCTGAAGGTGAACAGCACCGTGATCGGCATGATGCCCCAAACCTTGAACGCCACCCAGGTGTCGGTCGAGAATGACCGCCACACCACCTCGTTGACCACGGCGAGGAAGAGGAAAAACAGCCCCCAGCGGAAAGTCAGCTTGCGCCAGCCCTCGGCATCCAGCTTGAAGGCAGAATCGAAGACGTAGCCGAGCAGCGACTTGCCGAAGAACAGGCCGCCGAGCAGGATCGTGCCGAACAGCGTGTTCACGATGGTTGGCTTCATCTTGATGAAAATGTCGTCCTGCAGATAGAGCGTAAGCGCCCCGAACACGAATACCACCACGCCCGAGATCATCGGCATGATCGGCAGCGAGCGGGTCAGCATCCATGAAGCCGCAAGCGCGATCGCGGTCGCTGCCATGAACAGGCCGGTGGCGATGAAAATCGGACCGCCCAGCTCGGCAAGCGTCGGAAAATGCGACGCCAGCCACTCGCCGCGCGCATTGGCGAAGAAGAACACCACCAGCGGCCCGAGCTCGAGCACCAGCTTGAGCATCGGGCTGACCTCCTGCTTCTTGCGTTGCGGGTCGGCGGGGTCGCGTTCGAGAATAGGGGCGTTCATTGGCTTCCTTGCTACCGCGTCGCTGGGCTTGCCCGATCAGGCAACGCCGGCGATCGCCTTGGCGAAATCGCTTGCCGAGAAAGGTTCGAGATCGTCGACCTGTTCGCCGACGCCGATGAAATAGACCGGCAGCTTATGTTTGGCGGCGATTGCGACCAAAATACCGCCGCGCGCCGTGCCGTCGAGCTTGGTCATCACCAGGCCGTTCACACCTGCGACATTGCGGAAGATCTCGACCTGGTTGAGCGCGTTCTGGCCGGTGGTGGCGTCGACCGTCTGCAGCACCGTATGTGGCGCATCGGGATCGAGCTTGCCCAGCACGCGAACGATCTTCTCGAGCTCGGCCATCAGCTCAGCCTTGTTCTGCAGGCGCCCGGCCGTGTCGATGATCAGCACGTCCGATCCGGCCTCCTTGGCCTTTTCGAAGGCGTCATAGGCAAGGCCGGCGGCGTCCGCGCCGAGCTTGGTGGCGATGACGGGCGACTTGGTGCGCTCGCCCCAGATCTTCAGCTGTTCGATGGCAGCGGCACGGAAGGTGTCGCCGGCGGCGAGCATGACCGACAGCCCGCCGTCGGTGAGTTTGGCGGCGAGCTTGCCGATGGTGGTGGTCTTGCCGGTGCCGTTGACGCCGACGACCAGGATGACATGCGGCTTGTGCGACAGGTCGAGCTCCAGCGGCAGCGCCACCGGCTTCAGCACCTTCTCGACCTCGACTGCCATGATCGAGCGGACCTCGTGGTCCGAAACATCCTTGCCATAGCGGCTCGACGCCAGCGCATCGGTGACGCGAAGGGCCGTCTCGACGCCGAGATCGGCGCGGATCAGCACGTCCTCCAGGTCCTGCAGCGTGTCTTCATCGAGCTTTCGCTTGGTGAAGATGCCGGCGATGTTGCCCGACAATTCCTTGGACGAGCGCGACAGCCCCTGGCGCAGGCGCTGGAACCAGCTTTGGCGCGGCGCAGGCGCGGCGACCGCTTCGGCGATTTCGGCCTTCTGCTCGACTTTCTTCTGGACGGTGACCTTGCCGGCGGCAGGCTTTAGCTCCGACACAGGCGCTGCCAGCTCCGGCTCCGCAGGCGCAGGCTTTGCAACAGTTTCGCGCAACGCGGCAATCGGCTGCTCATCCTCGACCGCTGTCCGAGCAGGCTCAGGCGCTACAACGACCGGCTCGGGCGCCTCGACAGGGCGTGCCGCAACAGTTTCCGCGGGTTTCGACACTTCGTCGGCGACCGGAGTGGCGGTCGGCTCCCCCTTGCGTGGGAGATGGCCCGAAGGACCAGAGGGGGACGCCTCGGCGGTGCTCGGCGCGGCCGCTTCAACGACCGGCCCCGGCTCGGGAGCACGCATCGTTGGCTCGGGCGCCTGGGGCTCTGGTTGCGCCGGAACTTCCTCGGGCAGGTCAGGTTCGGACGGCTCAACCGGCGGAACCGGAACTTCGACCGGCGCGGGCTCCGGCTCGACCGGTATCGGCGCAGGCACGGGCTGTTCGGACGGCTTCTCGGGCTCGATGGCGGGCACGTCCGGCTCAGGCTGCGGCTCGTCAGGCAGAACGGGCTGCGGCGCAGGCTCGACCGGCGTCGGCAGCTCCGCCGGTTCAGGCGCGACGACTGGAACCAGCTCCGGCTTCGGTTCCTCGACCGGAGCGGCCTGCGTCTCGGCCATTGGCGTTTCCGCAGCGGCAAGCGCGTCCTCCGCCGGCTTCAGCGCATCGAGCGCCTCAAAATTCAGCGGCGGCAGGATCTCGTCCTCGGCCGGCTGCTGCACAGCGTCCTTCTTGCCGAAGGAGAAAACTTTCTTGATGAACCCGAATGCCATGCGGTCGCTTTCGTCAGGCCGCGCGCGCGGCGGCCGGTGCCGCGGTCAGCCGCTCGCCGTCATGCCCGGCGATGTCGACTTCCAGAATTTCGCCTGCCGTGCCCCGGTCGAGCCCAACGAGGGTGAAGCCTTCCGTGCGCCCGAGCCCTTCGCGCTCGACCAGCACCTTCTGGCGCGAACCCTTGAGGCTTTCGAGATGACGCGTATATGCAACGTCGCCGGCGGCGCGCAGGCGTGCGGCGCGCTGCTTGACGATGTCGCGGCGGACCTGCGGCATGCGCGCGGCGGGCGTGCCCTCGCGCGGACTGAACGGGAA
Organism: Hoeflea sp. 108; assembly: GCF_000372965.1. Classification (NCBI taxonomy): domain Bacteria; kingdom Pseudomonadati; phylum Pseudomonadota; class Alphaproteobacteria; order Hyphomicrobiales; family Rhizobiaceae; genus Hoeflea; species Hoeflea sp. 108. The sequence continues at coordinate 4,882,128 of NZ_KB890024.1, forward strand.
GACGTGGAGATGGGTCAGCCCGCACTCCTCGACGATACGGATCGAATTCTCGAACATCTCGTCGGTTTCGGTCGGGAAGCCGGCGATGATGTCGGCGCCAAAGACGATGTCGGGGCGCAGTCTGCGAACATCGGCGCAGAACTGGATCGACTGATCGCGCAGATGGCGGCGCTTCATGCGCTTGAGGATCATGTCGTCGCCCGACTGCAGCGACAGGTGCAGATGCGGCATCAGGCGCATCTCAGTTGCGACGGCCTCAAGCAGGTCCTCGTCGGCCTCGATCGAATCGATGGACGAGAGGCGCAGGCGCTGCACATCGGGCACCTGGCGCAGGATCGTCTTGACCAGCTTGCCGAGACGCGGAGCGCCCGGCAGGTCGGCGCCGTAGCTGGTCATGTCGACGCCCGACAGCACAACCTCGGCATAACCATTGCCGGCAAGGCGCTTGATCTGCTCGACCACCGCCCCCATCGGCACCGAACGCGAATTGCCGCGCCCATAGGGGATGATGCAGAAGGTGCAGCGGTGGTCGCAGCCGTTCTGGACCTGCACGAAGGCACGCGCCCGGCCCTCGATGGCATCGACCATGTGGCCCGCCGTCTCGCGCACGGAGAAAATGTCGTTGACCCGCGCCTTCTCGAAGTCGTTGACGCCGAAATCAGGCAGCGCCCGGTAGTTGTGCGCCTTGAGCTTCTCTTCGTTGCCGAGCACGAGATCCACCTCGGCCATGTCGGCAAAGGCCGCCGGATCGGTCTGCGCCGCGCAGCCGGTGACAATGATGCGTGCGTCCGGATTTTCGCGCCGCGCCTTGCGGATCGACTGCTTGGCCTGGCGCACAGCCTCGCTCGTCACCGCGCAGGTGTTGAAGATCACAGCGCCGCCCTTGAGCTCTTCAAGCCCCGCGGCCTTGGCCTCGCGCTTCATCACCTCTGACTCATAGGTGTTGAGGCGGCAGCCGAAGGTAACGACGTCGACCGCCATCAGGCGACGTCCTGCTGGTCGCGGCGCCAGGCGCCGGTGGCCGGGTCGAAGCTGCCGGAGAACTCCCACTCGGCCGGGCCGGTCATGACCACATGGTCGTCGGCGCGCCAGTCGATCCTGAGCGTACCGCCGCTCGGCACGGTCACCGTCACAGTGCGGCCGGTGCGTCCGGTGCGCGCGGCCGACACAGCAGCAGCGCAGGTGGCCGAGCCGCAGGCCAGCGTCAGGCCGGCGCCACGTTCCCATGTGCGCAGGTTCAGCGTCTCGCGCGAGGTCACCTGGGCGATCGAGATGTTGGCGCGCTCAGGGAAAATCGGGTGATTTTCGAGCAGGGGGCCGAACCGGTCGAGGTCATAGGACCAGACGTCCTTGTCGACCCAGAAGATGGCGTGCGGATTGCCCATCGAAGCGACCGAGGGCGAATGCAGCACGGGCTCGTCGATCGGCCCGATCTGCAGCTCGATGGCGCGCGTGTCGCGGAATTCCTCGGCCAGCGGAATGTCCTGCCAGCCGAAGCGCGGAATGCCCATGTCGACCGAGATCGAACCGTCCTCATGCTCCTCGGCGTTGAGAATGCCGGCGACCGTCTCGAAGGTGAACACCTTCTGCCCGGTCTCGGCAGCCAGCGCCTGCACGACGCAGCGCGTGCCGTTGCCGCAGGCCTGGGCGTGGGTGCCGTCGGAATTGATGATCTCGATGTAGTTTACGGTACCCGGCGTGCGCGGATCGTGGATCGCCATGATCTGGTCGAACTTGGTCGCCGGATCGGCCGCCAGCGCAATCGCCGCAGCAGGCGTAACACGGTCCGCACGACCACGCATGTCGGCGACGATGATGTCGTTGCCGAGCCCGTTCATCTTGGCGAAAGGGGCCTCATTGGCCATGGCGCAGAATTCTCTTGGCTGTTCGGCGCCTATATGGCGGAAACATCGTCGAATTACCAGTCTTGCCGGCCGAACACATCGCTGCGACAATTTTGCAACAAGTTCCGACGCAAACCCTATTTTAACCATATCCGGTTGAAATTCTGCCAACTTCGCCGCTTTAGAGGCGAGCTATCGATTGCGCGGGGGCGCCCCCAGAACTGCCCCACGGAGGGACTGCAATGGCTTTTTCGAAAACCGGCCTGCTGGCCGCATCGCTGGTGGCGTTGATGACGGCCGCCGGCTGCACCAGTACGCGCCTTTCGTCGATGGATTCCCAGCCGGCCCCGCTGCCGGCTGCACCGGCAGGCACCGTGACCAGCGGCCAGTTGCCGCCGCCGGTTGCCCCCGGCGCCTCGCAGTTCCCGGCAGCTCCCCAGCAGCAGACGCAGGTCGCAGCCCTTCCGGCTGACGGCGGTGCCGCTGCCGCCAACGCGCCCGACCTCACCGCATCCAGCGTCGCTGGCGTGTGGAGCGCTTCGGTTTCGGGCCAGAGCTGCAAGGTGGCGACACCGCAGACCAAGTTCGGCCAGGGCTTCCGCGCTGGCCCGTTGCGCTGCCCGGCCCCCATCGACGGTGTGAAGTCGTGGAACGTCGCCGGCAAGCAGCTGACGCTCTACGATGAAGGCGGCTCGCCGCTGGCCAAGCTCTATTCGTCGGGCGCCGGTCGCTTCGACGGGCAGACCTCGAACGGCCTGCCGATTTCGCTGAACCGCTGACGCGGCCTTCGTAGCAGTCAGAGTGAACCATGCACCTGCGTGACGGCCTGCAGACCCATGTGACCGTCAGGCAGCGCTACGATCACCTCGTCGAACTGGGCAGTGTCCGCCGCGACCCTGCCCAACTCGCGATTGTCGCCGCCCTCGACCGGCTGATCGACGAAATTTCCGACAAAAGGCTGGCGCGCAAGTCGAGCGCGCTCGGCTGGCTCTTTGCCAAGCGCAAGCCCCAGCATGTCCCGGTGAAGGGGCTCTATGTCTATGGCGGCGTCGGCCGCGGCAAGACCATGCTGATGGACATGTTTTTCGAGCTCGTGCCGGTCAAGCACAAACGCCGCGTCCATTTCAACGACTTCATGGCCGACGTGCACGACCGCATCCAGAAACAGCGGGCGGCGCGGAAGAACGGCACCTCTCGCGACGACGACCCGATCCCCCCTGTCGCGGCCGAACTCGCCGAAGACGCCTGGGTTCTGTGCTTCGACGAATTCTCGGTCACAGACATTGCCGATGCGATGATCCTGTCGCGCCTGTTTGCGGCGCTGTTTGCCCGCGGCGTGGTCCTGGTCGCGACCTCCAACGTCGCCCCTGTCGATCTCTACCGCGATGGCCTCAACCGCCAGCTCTTCCTGCCCTTCATCGGCCTGATCGAGCAGAACGCCAATGTGCTGAACCTAGACGCCGACACCGACTACCGGCTCGAAAAACTCGACCGCGTGCCTGTTTATCTCAGCCCCCTCGGCGAGACGGCCGACCGCGACATGGACAAGGCCTGGACCAAGGTCACCCATGGCGCGCCCGCCGAGCCTGCAACAGTCACCGTCAAGGGCCGCAAGGTAGCGGTCCCCGCAGCTGTCGACGGCTGCGCCCGCTTTGCCTTCTCCGATCTGTGCGAAAAGCCGCTGGCGGCGCGCGACTACCTGGCGATAACAGCGCACTACAAGACGATCTTCGTCGACCACGTGCCGGTGATGGCAGAAGCCAACCGCAACGAGGCCAAACGCTTCATCCTTCTGGTCGACACGCTCTACGACCAGCACATCAGGCTGGTGGTCAGCGCCGCTGCGACACCCGACAAGCTCTATGTCGGCAAGCGTGGCCATGAGGCCTTCGAGTTCGACCGCACCTCGTCGCGGCTGATCGAAATGCAGGGCGCCGAGTGGCTCGACGCATGGGCCGAGCGTCACGCGGTCGCGCCGCAGGCAGCGGCTGCGTCAAGCGCCTGAGTCGGCCTGGAGTAATTCCAGGAAAAGTGCGTAGCGGTTTTCCGCCCGGAATTGCGTCAAAACAAAAAAGATAGAGTGTTTTCGCGATTCGAAGAAAAGCGGAAACGCTCTAGGCCCGCATCACCTGCATCGCCGGCGCTTGGCTCATACGTGGCTTCGCGTAGCGCGTGGTCGCGGCCATCAGCACGCCGAGCATCAGCCCGTTCAGCACATGCCACATGAAGTGTGTGCCAACAGGCAACACGTCGCACACCAGCGGGTCCATGACCCGGAAGGTGACCGCCCCCAGGAAGATGATGGCTGCAACGATGTTGTACCAGCCGGCCGGGCTGCCGCGGGCGATCACCACGCCACCGAAGAACACCAGTGCCAGGAATGGAGGCAAATAGCCTGTCGTGCCGTTGGAGGCCTGACGCAGCCAGTCGGGCACCATGGCGGTCGCCGTGCCGACGACCAGATAGAAGGCGAAAAAAATGGCGAGCGCCGCCGGCCATTTCATGCCGGCGAAGCGGCGCAGGTTGAACAGGGTGTAAGCGAGCGTAAAACCGGCAATGGGCAGGATGTCGGCCCATTTGGTACCTTCGGTGGCGAAGGTGTGGAACAGCGTCGAGCCGACGCCGACGGCCACCACCCACCAGCCGAGCACCTCTGCAAACAGGCCGGCCTTGAGCCGGCGCGCCTCACGGACGCCCCAGAACCCGGCGGCGAAGAAGGCAAGGTTGCTCAGCGCGTTCAATGGCTCGGCCCACAGGCCCGGCCCCAGGCGCTCGCAATAGAGGTCGATATGTTGGCCGAGCTGTTCCAGCATCGCAAGTTCCCCCCACCCCAACTTTACGCCCGCGTCGAGCGTTTCGATAACAAATTTCGTTCCGCAGACATGACGTTACGGAATATTCGAAAAGCAAAAAGTTTCACCTCAACGTGACTTCCCGTTGAATGGCGCATCTGCCACATATTCCGCCAACGACAAGAAAAAGCCGGTGCCGCCGGCCGAGGATTTGGATTGGTCATGGAGTCTCGCAGATATTTTCGGCTGGCAGCGCTGGCGCTGGCCGTGGCCGGATTTGCCGGCATGGCCAAGGCCGACCCCAACGATCGCCCCCGCGGCGTGATCGAACTCTTCACCAGCCAGGGGTGCAATTCCTGCCCGCCGGCCGACGAATTGTTCGCCGAATTCGCCGCCAAGAATGACATGGTGGCGCTCGCCTATCACGTAACCTATTGGGACTATCTCGGCTGGCAGGACCAGTTGGGCAGCAAGGACAACACCGACCGGCAATATGGCTACATGCGCGCCTTCGGGTCGCGCTCGGTCTACACGCCGCAAGCCGTCATCAACGGCCGCACCCATGTCAGCGGCGCCAAGCGCGAGGACGTGACCGCGGCCCTCGACAATCTGAACCAGACCGGCCAGGGCATGAGCGTCGACCTCAAGGTCACGCAGAACAGCGACACCTTCACCATCGATGTCGGCGAGGCTGCCGGAGCGGGCGGGCCCGCACATGTGATCGTGGTGCATTTCCAACCGCCGATGGCCGTCGACCTGCAGCGCGGCGAGAACAAGGGCCGCCGCGTCACCTACTGGAACGCCGTGACCGACTTCCACACCGCCGGCATGTGGCACGGCAAAGCCCAGCGCTTCGAGCTGCCCAAGAGCGAGGTGGAAAAGAAGGGCGGCTGTGCCGTACTGCTTCAGGCCGTCGGCAAGGACGGGCTGCCAGGGCCCATTCTCGGCGCGGCGATCGTGCGCCGTCCCACCGTCTTACAGCAGCGGATGTAAAAAGGCCGACACCAGCTGGACTGGCATCGGCCGTGAATCTTGGGATCGTCGCACCTGGTCTATCCAAAAGGAGAACCGAGGTTGGTTCGATCCGACTCGGGCCCGTGGGCGGGGGGCTTGGGGTTTACGAGCCAGTGCCGGACCGAACCGTCTCAGGCAACGGGTGTAAATTCGTCGGACATTGGGGCGTCAGCGCGGATAAAAAACGGCAGGAATGTGGCACATCATCACCAATTCCAACAGTTTGTCTCGCAATCGTTACCGTCGCGGTAACCTTGTCGAAAGGCCTTTCCGGCCCGCGATTCTTAGCCGGGGGTTGCAATTTTGGCCCGAAAGCGCGACCTTCTCCTTAGGTCAGAATCTGCAAAAGGAACGATTGATGACCGATCGCGGTGCCGGAGCGGAGGATGCAGAGACATCCGGAGTATTGATCCCGCTTCATGAGGCCCGCCGGGAGCGGCTCGACCTTCCGGTGGCTTTCGAAAGACGGGAACTGGATCAGATTCTCAGGCTTTACGGCCGCATGGTCGCCGCCAACGAGTGGCGTGACTACGCAATCGACCACATGAGCGACCGCGCCGTCTTCTCCGTTTTTCGCCGAACCAGCGAAACGCCACTCTACCAGATCGTCAAGGATCCCAAGCTGGCGCGCAAGCAGGGTGCTTTCAGCGTGATTGCCGCCGGTGGCCTGATCCTCAAGCGCGGTCACGAGCTGGCTCGTGTTCTCGGCGTATTCGACAAGCGTCTCAAGCTGGTCGAAGCCTGAACAAACCTGCCTTTTGGGGCGCATCGGGCCATGGCGGCCCGATCCCTGCGGCCAGACCAGCAATTTCCATCGCCCTGTCAGGCGCCGATGCTATCAATGGCGCTCGACATCTTCGCAGTGCGGGCCATGGGCTCTGCTGCTGGCGACTGGAGCACGCTTGACCAACATTCTCATCCGACCAGCCACCGTCGACGATGCACCCCTGCTGATGGCGGGCATAGAGGGCATTGCCGAACATCTCGGCGAAACCGGACAGATGTCCTGCACCGAAGACGACCTCAGGCGTTTCGGCTTCGGCGACACCAGGGCCTTCGAGGCCGTTATCGCTGAAGCCGACGGCGCCTTTGCCGGCATGTGCCTGTTCTTCCCGATCTTCTCGACCTGGTACGGCCGCCCGGGCGTCTTCGTCCAGGATCTGTTCGTCGACATGGGCTTCCGCAGCTTGGGCATCGGCGAAAGCCTGCTGCGCCATGTCGCCCGGCTGTCGCGCGAGCGCGGCGGCGTCTACATGCGACTGGCGGTGGATGAAGACAATGTCCGCGCCCATGGCTTCTATCTCGGCCTCGGCCTTGTCCATTCGCACGACCAGCGATCTTACATCGCCCAGGGGCCGGCTTTCGTCGCCCTGGGCGAGCCAGCAAAGGACTGATCGGGAGCGAGTATGAAGACCTTCTACGCCGAGGAACAGAAGCGCCACGACCCCAGGAATTTCCTGTCGGCGGGCGCGCTGAAGCCCAATCCGGAAAAGCCCGAGCGCGTCGAACGCCTGCTGTCGGGCGCACGCGCCGCGGGCTCGGCAGTGGCAAGGCCCGGCAATTACGGCCTGGGACCCATCGCCGCTGTCCACACTCCCGAATACATCCACTTCCTGGCCCACATATACGAGCGCTGGCAGCACCTGGACGGAGCCTCTCCGGAGGTGATCCCCAACATCCACCCCTTCGCCCGCAACGGCACCTACCCCGCCTCCCCGGTCGGCCAGGCCGGCTTTCACATGGCCGACACCGCCTGCCCGATCTCGGCCAAGACATTCGACAGCGCCTGCTGGAGTGCTTGGAGCGCCGCGGCCGCGGCAGAAGCGGTTCTGTCGGGCGAACCGGCCGCTTATGCGCTGTGCCGTCCTCCGGGCCATCACGCGTATACCGACGTCGCCGGCGGATTCTGCTTCTTCAACAATTCGGCCATCGCCGCGCAGAGGCTCCGCGCCACAGCGGCACGCGTCGCCATCCTCGACGTCGACTTGCACCACGGCAACGGCACGCAAGGCATCTTCTATGCCCGGCCCGACGTCATGACCGTCTCGGTACATGTCGATCCGATCAGCTTCTATCCGTTCTTCTGGGGCCATGCCGACGAGCGCGGTCAAGGTCCCGGCCTCGGCTACAACTTTAACCTGCCGCTTGCGCGGAAGTCGGGAGACGCCGAGTTCATCGACGCCCTTGGCCATGGCCTCGCCCGCATCGAGGCCTTCGCGCCCGAAGCGCTGGTGGTGGCTCTGGGCCTGGATGCCTTCGAAGGCGACCCGTTCGGCGGGCTCGAGGTATCGACACCAGGATTTGCGCGGATTGCCGAAGCCATTGCCCGTCTTGGCCTGCCCACCGTCATCGTTCAGGAGGGCGGCTACCTCTGCGACGCGCTGGGAGACAATTTGACCGCCTTCCTGACCGGTTTCGGCGGCGCGCATCGGCTGCGCTGAACACTTTCAGCCCCAAATGGAAGTTGTGACCGAAATGGAACCAACCGCGCGAGGCCAGCATTTCTTTAGTGGCGAATGAACGCCGCTACTGGAGTTACTTACATGCATAACGCACAAGTCGGCTGGATAGCAGCTATCATCATTGGCGGCCTGGCTGGCTGGCTCGCCGAGATGTTCATGAAGAGCAACACCGGCCTCCTCATGAACATTATTCTTGGCATCGTGGGTGCTGTTGTCGCCAACGCCCTGCTCGGCCTCGTGGGCATCGCGCTCACAGGCTGGATCGGATACCTGGCCGCCGGCTTCGTCGGCGCATGCATCCTCATCGCAGTCGGACGCGCCATCAGGCGCTAGCCCCGATCGCCCGGTCCGGCTGCTCGTCCTCCCGCAATACCCTGGCAGGCTCAAACAGAGCCTGCCCGCGTGCGCCAGGCGCGGTAGAACAGCAGAAGCGCATAGGCGAGCATCAGCACCATGGCGATGCGCATCAGCGTTGCAGCGCTCGTCAGCGGCACGAACATCAGCGCCAGCCCGAACACGGCATAGACGGCGCCACCGACCAGCGTCGGCCACAGCCGCGTCTGACGTTCCCCATCGAGAAAGCTCGAAGCCATCTCGAACAGCCCGACAAGCAGCGCCAGAAGACCGACCATGCCGATCAGGAACGACAGCGTGAACACGCTGACGAGCAGGCCGCTGGCGAGCACGATCACGCCGGCGAGGATCGACAGGAGATTGCGGATGAGCGCCACCCAATGGCCGGTCGTCCGGGCGGCCGAACGGTCGATGGTCACCAGTCCGAGCACGCCGTCGACCAGAAGCAGGCCGCCGCCGACCAGCACCAGCAATTGCACCGCCTGCGTCGGATAGAAGAACGCGACCAATGCCGCGGCTGCGATCAAGACCCCACGCAACGCCGTCAGCGTCGCTTCGAAACGCTTGCTCTTAGTCTCGGCCATGCCCAGCTCCCTTGACCATGCGACACGCATTTGTCGATGAAAAGCGCAGGCAGCGCAACCGCTGCGATCAGGTCGAAGACGCATCGGCAGCCGGTGGCGGCAAGCTCCGCCGGATGGTGCAGCCTGGTGAAACCGACAGGCCAGCTTTGCGATAACTTGCCGGAAGCAGTTCTACATTAGGGATTTCTTTCACTTTTACAGCAGACACTCGCCTCAAGGCTGGCCGGCAAGCATTGTCCGGCGGTGGGGGCGTGGCAATGTTTAAGGTCATTTCCTGTCTTGCTTACGATCACGACTATTCGTTCGTGGTCATAGCAGCGATCGTCTGTGTCGCGGGGGCGGCCATGACCATGCGGCTCTTCGAGCGCGCAGTCAGGATCTCGGCACAGTCTCGTCCCGGCTGGATCGTACTCTCGGGCATTGCCTGCGGCGCGGCCATCTGGACCACTCATTTCGTCGCCATGCTCGGCTACAGGCTGCCGTTCGACCATGCCTTCAATCCGGCCCTGACCATCGCGTCCCTGCTGATCGCCATCTTCTTCACCGCCGCCGGATTGCATCTGGCCGCGACCCGGCCGCGCGGGCTGGCGGCCGAAGTCGGCGGCGCCGTCATTGGCGCCGGCATCGTCGCCATGCATTTCACCGGCATGCGGGGCTTCGAGATCGCCGGCAGGATCGAATGGGACATGGCGCTGGTCGAGGCGTCGATTCTCTTCGCCTTGGCCTTCGGGGCCCTGGCCATGCATCTGGCCTCCCGCCGCAGCGTGCGCCACTACAAGCCGCTCTCCGTGCTGGCACTGGTGCTGGCCATCTGCGCCATGCACTTCACCGCCATGGGTGCGGCAACCGTCGTGCCCGATCCGTCCATTCCGGTTCCGACGAAGGTCTTCTCCAGCGAATTCCTCGCCGTGCTGGTACTCGCCACCATGGCAGTCATCACCGGCTTGACGCTCTACGTCATGGACGCACGGTCGCAGCGCGAACTGGTCGACAGCTTCCGCCACGCCGCCCAGCATGATCCGCTGACCGGTCTGCCCAACCGCGCCTTCCTCTCCGACAAGCTGCCGGCCATGCTCAAGCGCAGCGAGGCGCGCGGTAACAAGGCCGCCGTAATCGTCGTCGATCTCGACCGCTTCAAGGAAATCAACGACGTCCACGGCCACAACGCCGGCGACCTGCTGCTCCAGACGGTCTCCAGCCGGCTGAAAAGCCTGACCGGCGCAGGTGAGCTGGTTGCCCGCGTCGGTGGCGACGAGTTCGTCGCCGTCAAGCAGGACATCACCTCGACCGAGGAGATCGACAGCTTCGTGCGCAAGCTGATCGACAGCGTGCTCGATCCGATCCAGAACAAGGCCAAGACGCTGTCGGTCGGCGCCAGCGTCGGCGTCAGCGTCTATCCTGACCACGCCGCCGACAGCGACGATCTCATCGGCGCTGCCGACCTTGCCATGTACCGCGCCAAGCGCTCGATAACCGACAAGGTCTGCTATTACGACCGCTCGATGGACGAAGGCCGGCGCGAGCGCAGCGCGCTTGCCATCGAGCTCCGCCACGCGCTGGAGCGCGACGAATTCGAGCTCTATTACCAGCCCCAGCATGACGTGATGTCGGGCGAGATCAGCGCCTATGAGGCGCTGCTGCGCTGGCATCACCGCGAGCGCGGCATCGTCGAGCCGGAAGTGTTCATTCCAATCGCCGAGGAGAACGGGTTGATCATCCCGATAGGCGAATGGGTGCTCAAGACCGCCTGCGCCGAGGTGTCCCGCTGGCGCAAGCCCTACAAGATCTGCGTCAACATCGCCTCGGCCCAGCTGACGCAATCCGACCTGCCGCGGCTCGTCCACGAGACACTTCTGTCCACCGGCCTCGCCCCGTCGCGGCTGGAGCTCGAGATCACCGAAGCCAGCATCATCGACGACCGCGACCGTGCGCTGCATGTCGTGCGTCAGCTGAAGTCGCTTGGCGTCTCGATCGCCATGGATGACTACGGCGTCGGCTATTCGTCACTGTCGACGCTGCAAATATTCCCCTTCGGCAGGGTCAAGATCGACCGCTCCTTCGTCGAGGACGTGGCCAACGACACGGCGTCGGCCGCCATCGTCCGCGCCACCATCCTGCTCGCCAACGACCTCAACATCCCAGTGCTGGCCGAGGGCGTGGAAAAGCAGGAGAATTTCGAGTTCCTGCGCAACGAAGGCTGCGCCGAGGTCCAGGGCTTCCTCTTCGGCCGGCCGCAGCCGCTGTCGGAGATAGCAAACCTCGTCGGCCGCAGCGAAATCCGCCCCGCAGAGGCTTCACGGCCGGTGCAGGGTCCGCGCAGCGTGGAGCCTGCCGGCCTGAAGCTCGGACGCCAGGGCGTGGCCTGAGGCCAATCAGCTATCTGGCGTGCGGTCGTGGCGTGTAGCCGTCGCTCTCGATGATGGGCAGATGGGTCCAGCCTGCCTCATCAGGCAGGCGCGACCAGGCACCCGCCGCGAGCACACCACCGTCGACATGGATGGTCGTGCCCGACACCCAGCCTGAAAGCGTATCCGACGCCAGGAACAGGGCCGCACCGGCAGAATCCGCCCCTTCGCCGAAGCGGCCGATGGGGAACCAGCGCTTGAGATAGTCGCGGTTCTCAGCCGGCACGCGCGGCGTCGCCACGATCTGCGCCGAATTGGTGGTCTCGGGCGCAATGGCGTTGACACGGATGCCATGCTGGCCGAGCTCGACGGCAAGGCTCTGGGTAAAGCCTGTTATCGCTGCCTTGAAGGCCGAATAGACGACAGTCAGCGGAATGCCGCGGAAGGCTTCGATGGTCGAGACATTGATGATGCTGCCGCCGGCACCGCCGGCCCGCATCAGCGGAATCGCCGCCTTGCTCATGTGGAACATATGCAGGAGGTTGATGCCGTAGAGCGCGTTCCACTCGTCTTCGGTCGACTGCTCGAACGGCTTCTTGAAGCCGAGATAGTCGCCGACATTGTTGACCAGCACGTCGAGCTTGCCGAAACGGATCTTCACCGCCTCGATCACATCAGCCACGTCAGCGGCCTTGCGCACGTCGGCCTCGACGACGAGATGGGCGTCGCCCAAGGCGACGCGCGCGGTTTCCACCCGCGCCGGATCGACCTCGGCAACCACGACCTTCATCCCGGCGCGCGCGTAAAGCTCGGCCGTGGCGAGGCCGATGCCGGCGCCGCCACCTGAAATCAGCGCCACCTTGCCGGTTAGCCCGAGAATGGAGAGTTCCTCCGACATGCTGTCCTCCGCAGTCTGTATTTTTTCCCCGGCGCGATCCGGATTCAGGTCCGTGAGCACCGGAAACGCAGAAGGCCGCCATTTGCAGGCCGGCCTCACCTGAATCCGCGCTAGTTCGGCGTTTCCTGCGCCTCGCAGGTATGGGTGCCCAGGACCACCAGTTCGCGGCGCGCCAGGCGCCAGCCATTGGAGGTACGGGCGAAACGGTCCAGGTAGCGGATGGTCATCTCGTAGCAGAGATAGCGGCCGGCCGGATCGCGGAAGTAGTGGCGGGCGATGCAGTAGGTTTCGCCCTCCGCGCCGCCCTCGACCGGGCTCAGCATCTGGTTGAGCACGGCATGGAAGGTCTTGAGATACCGCTGCTTGAGCATCCCGGGGATGCCGCGGATCTGCTCCAGCCCCTCGAACGTACCGCGCGGCGACACGATCACGCCTCCAGGCACGAACTGCGCGGCGAGCAGGTCGCCGTCGCCGCTGTCCACTGCAAAGGCGTAACGTTCGGACACGCTCCGAAGCGCGACCGACATCAGCAATGCCGCCTGGTCGTCTGCCATGTTTTCCTCTCCTTACACTGCGCCGACCTACTGGCCGGACACCTGGGTGAAGACCTCACGCAGCGCCCGCTGCACGTCGTTGCGGCGATAGCCGAGCAGCTTGGTCTCCTCGGGATCCGGCTCGTAGGCGAGGATATTGCCACGGCCTGGCACGATGAACATATCAGGCAGCAGCGGATGTTCTTCGTTGCGCTCCTCGACACGGTGCGGATTGCCCACCGCGTCGAACAGCGACTGGAAATACTGCTGGAAGGTCAGGTTCTCGTCGCCGACCAGATAGGCCTTGCCGCTCTCGGCGCGCTGGAACGCGCCCCAGATGGCTTCGGCCAGCGACTGCACCGACATGTAGTTGGTGCCGCCAGGCGGCGCAAAGATCGGCATCTGCGTCTCGCCGCGCGCATAGGCCATCAGTGTCTCGTAGCGCTTGGTCGGCAAGCCCTTCACGTAGCCCACGATCGACGGCGGGTTGAGCGTCGAGACGTTGAACTCGTCGGTCGCAAGCGACCGCACGCCCTCGTCGGCCAGGCTGCGGCCGCGCACATAGGCATTGGTTTGAACGAGGTCGGGCATGACCTGGTGGTAATAGCTGCCGATATGGACGACGCGGCGCACGCCGGCCTTGCGCGCCAGCTCGACGAAGGTCGGCACGCCCTCGATCTGCATCTTGGTCCAGAATTCGTTCTCGTCGACGCCCTTGGGCAGGTGGCGGATGTCGTTGCCGGCGGCAAACAGGATACCGTCGAAGGGCGCGAGGTCGGCGGCCGAGAAGTCACCCTTGGTGTAGTCGCCATAGATCGTCGGATAGGCGGCCATCGGCGTCGATTCGGGCGCCGGCTTACGCGCCGCCAGAACTACCTCGTTGCCCTGGGCCTTGAGATAGTTGGCGGTGTGGCCGCCGATCATGCCCGTTCCGCCAATGATAAGGATTTTCATGCGCGCACTCCCGGGCATTTGCAAAAGATGCCCGGACGATAGGCGGCGCTACAGGTGCGACATCGTCCGTATCGACTACCAGCCGGTACCAGGCCGAATGGCAACCTCCCCCTCCAGCGTCACCGCTTGCCCTTCCGCAATGTCGACATCGATGGCAACAGCCCAGGTGCCCGCTGCCGGCAGGTCGAGCCTGTCGATCCGCCAGGTGCCGTCGCCGGGTTTGTAGCCCTTCGCCTTGATCTCGGCGGAGCCGGGCTGGCTCAGCCGCAACTCCACGTTCCGCGCATCGAGCGGACCGAAGTCACCGGTCATGATGACGATGGAAGCGCTCGTGCTGCCTGCATGGCCGGGGCTGATGGCGAGATCGGCCATGGCTTCCGCAGTATGAATGTGGATCGCGGCCGGTTCGGCCGCCTCGATGGCCAGCACGCGTGGCGGCGGCGTAAAGCGGAAGCCGGCGACAACGCCGAGGATCGCCACCATCAGCAGCGTCTCCAGGACGATGCTGCGCACCAGCCAGCGCTGCGCTGCGGCCTGTTCGGCCAGTACGGGTTTGGTCAGGCGCCAGCGATTGATGCCGGCGAGCGCAAGCAAGGCTGCGGCCAGCGCGAGCTTTGCCAACAGAAGCAGCCCGTAGCTGGTGCGCCAGAGCGCGGCGGGCGCTTCGACCTGGATGACCGACAGCACGAGGCCGGCTGCCAGCAGCGCCACCACGACATAGGGAACTGATACAGAGAACCGCCGCAAGGCGGCCTTTGCGCTTTCACCACCTTCGCGCCAGGCGAAGGCCAGCGGCAACAGCGCCCCGGCCCAGAAGGCGATGCTGGTACCATGGACAAACACCATCGGCCGGGTCAGCCATTGTGGTGCGGCAGCACTGGCATGGCCACTGGCGGCCAGGGCGACGCCAACGCCGACAAGGCCGGCAAGCGATATCAAGCGCGCCAGCTTGGCCTCCACCGCAAGCGCCAGCAGCGCCAGGGCCAACGCCATGAAGGCAATGGCCACCGTGAAGCTGTAGCTGGTCGCCCCAGCCGTTTCCCAAGCCAGGGCGCTGCCGAACATCGACAGCGGCGCGCCCAGCGCGTCGAGCCCCTGCAGGCCGAAGGAGACAGGAGCCGCAGCGAGGCCGAGCACCAGAAACGCACCAATGGGCCCGACACCGAAATGTTTGCCCGGCGCGAGCCAGGCGAGCGCGAAAGCGCCGCCGACGCCAAAGAACAGGCCGAGATAAAGCACCAGCCTGGCGCACCAGATAGCGAGGCGGAGCGAATTGTCGTTCAGCTCCAGCGCCAGAGGCGGCGTGACACTCGGGCTGCCGAGCGAAAAGGACAAAACACCGGCAACAGGGTGTCCATCGGCGGACACGACGCGCCAGGACAGGAGATAGGTGCCTTCAGCCTTCGACGCCGGCCAGGCAATCGCCAGGTCTGCGCCGGCAAGCCTTGCCGTCAGCCGTGTCGAGCTGCCATCGGGAGACTGCAGGTTGACGACGAGCGGCGTCACTGTCTCGCTGAACCCGAGCACGATCTCGGCAGGTGCCGTCTGCACCACCGCACCTTCGACCGGCGTCGAACGCAACAGCGAAGCGTGGGCGCTCGCTGTCCCAGTCGCACCGAAAAGGGTGGCGGCCGCTACGAAAAGGCCGAAAATCAGGCCAAGCAGGCGCGCGCCGTCGCCGGCAAAGCCGCCCCCGGTCAGGGAAGGAAAGCGCGCGCCCATAATGTCAGTGACCCGAATGATCCTGGCTCTGGCCGCCCAGCTTGTCGGCCTGGAACTCGACCGTAACGGTGCCGGCCTTCTCGAAGGTCAGCGTGCCCGAGAACTTGTCGCCTTCTTTGACCGGCGCCTTCAGGCCGATGAACATGATGTGATAGGCGCCCGGCTTGAGCGCGACTTCGCCGCCGGCGGGAATTTCGACACCTTCGGTGATCTGGCGCATCTTCATCACGCCCTTGGCGTCGACGGCCATCTCGTGGATCTCAGCCTTCTCGGAAATGTCCGACTGGATCGACACCAGCCGGTCCGGCTGGCTGCCGCTGTTCTTGACCGTCAAATAACCGGCCGCGACCTTGGCGCCGGCAGGGGTAGCGCGCGACCACGGATGGCCGATCTCGAGATCGCCAAGCTTGAAGCCATGGGCGAGCAGCTGGTGGGTCGAGGCGAACAGCATCAGCAGCGCAAAGACGGCGATGCCGAAGCGCTCTTCGAAGCTGCGGAAAAGCGGGCGCGAAGAGGCGCGAGCGGAACGGGTCATGGAAGACTCCTGTGTCGTGATGTTGCGCCGATGCATGCGGCGCAGGATAGGCTGAATTGGGGGTTGTCGTCCGGCCGCTGCCAGAGCAATTCCACGAAAAAAGCGATGCGTCGTGAATTGCGCCAGAAGCTCTATCCGGCAGTCCATGTCAGGCCACAGGCGGGGCGCGCGGATTGCCGGGGTCATGCTCCGGCGCAATCGATGGATCGAGCCTGGGCGACTGGAAAACGATCCTGGCTTCGAGCGGGCGCTCGACCCGGAACCCCGCACCATCCGGCGGCGAGCCGGTGGCCATCGAGAACATATTGCAGCCGAGCGTACAGCATTCGGGCAGGCTCGGATGCTCGCTCTTGGCGGGTGCTGTGTGGCCGCTGGCGGAGGTGATGCAGAGCGGATTGCCGAAGATGTCGAGCGGCGGCGTGCCCTGGCCAAGCGCGAGTGCTGCCGCCGCCGTCTGCAGGACAAGCATCAGCGCCGCGGCGAGCGCGACCCCGAACCTTGTTCCTCTGCGGCGAAATCCGACCAAGCGTCGCGACCCTATTCTTCGGAGGCCACTGATAGCATCGATGGCCCCGCAGCGAAAATAGACCACGCTGCGACAAATTCTTTGATCTGCCGCATCGAAGCCGCTCCGCCTGGACATCGTCCGATGCGACGATGAACCGGCAGACAGTTGCCGCTACGCCTGATCGGGAAGCACGGGGAGGAAGTCCATGACGGCGGGCATGTCAGGGCTGCGCGATGTTTGGCGCGGCGGCGTCGCCACCTGGGAATGCGACGAGATGGGCCATATGAACACGCGCTTCTATGTGGCGCGCTGCATGGAGGCCATCGCCATGCTGTTCGGCCTCGCCGGCCTGCCGCACCTGTTCGCCCCCGTATCCGCGACGACACTCGCCGTCCAAAGCATGCATATTCGCTTCCTGCGTGAGGCCCGCGCCGCAACGTCGATGCATATCTCAGCCGGCTTCACTGCCCTCGGTGACACTTCGGCCGAGGTCGTCGCCATGATGTTCGACAGCGCCACCGGCGACTGCGCCGCAACCTTTCGCGTCGGGCTCAGCCATGCCGCCGCTGTGGACGGTATCGCACGGCCATGGCCGGAAGCCTTTGCCGCGCGCATTGCGACCGAACTGGTGGAAACACCGAGGCTGGCCATGGCGCGCAGCGTGGGTGAGTTGCCCGCTATGACGACGGCCTCGGGCGCCCGAGCCGAACACCTCGGGCTGAGCCTTCTCGGCCAAGGCGCGGTGTTCCAGCAATCCTGCGATCCCCATGGAAGGATGCAGCCGCAAGCCTTCGTCGCGGCCGTCGCCGACAGCGTCCGCAACATCATCACGCCGCTGCGCGAACTCTGCGCCCGCCACAGCGACCGCAGCGGCCCGCATTTCGGCGCCGCAGCACTCGAATTCCTGATCCGGCTGCAGGATCTCCCCGAAAGCGGTGACTGCTGGGAGGTGCGCTCCGGCCTTGCCCGCGCCGACGGCCGCACCATGAACATCGTCAACTGGATGCTCGATCCGTTCTCCGGCCGCGCTTTCGGCACCATGGAGGTGGTTGCCATCTGCTTCGACCTGGAGACGCGCCGGCTGCTGCCCATCGCCTCGTCGGCACAGGCCGAACTGGCCGGCTGGACAGTCCCCGACCTTGCGATCTGACCCGACAAACAAAAGCGCCGCCCGCGTTGGCGGACGGCGCTTGATGTTTGGCAGGCTTGGCTGCGGCTTAGTCGATGTCGAACGACACGCCCTGGGCCAGCGGCAGTGCCTTGGAATAGTTCACCGTGTTGGTGGCGCGGCGCATGTAAGCACGCCAGGCGTCCGAGCCGGACTCACGACCGCCGCCGGTTTCCTTCTCGCCGCCGAAGGCGCCGCCGATTTCGGCGCCCGAGGTGCCGATATTGACGTTGGCAATACCGCAGTCGGAACCCTCGACCGACAGGAAGCGTTCGGCCTCCTGCAGATCGAGCGTGAAGATCGACGACGACAGTCCGGCGCCGACAGCGTTATGCGCGTCGAGCACGGCGTCGAAATCGGAGTACTTCATGACGTAGAGGATCGGCGCAAAGGTCTCTTCGAGAACCGGACCGACCTGGCCGGGCATCTCCACCAACGCCGGCTTGACGTAGTAGGCGCCGTCATGACCTTGGTCGACGCGGGCGCCGCCGGTGATCTTGCCGCCGTGTTCGCCGGCTTCCTTCAGCGCCTTCTGCATGCCGTCGAAGGCGGCCTTGTCTATCAGCGGACCGACAAGCGCCGAGCTCTCCAGCGGGCTGCCGACCGAGACGCTCTCATAGGCCTTCTTCAGGCGCGGAACGAGCGTGTCATAGACGCTGTCATGCACGAACAGGCGGCGCATGGTGGTGCAGCGCTGGCCGGCAGTGCCCATGGCGCCGAAGGCGATGGCGCGCAGCGCCATGTCGAGATTGGCCGACGGGCAGACGATGCCGGCATTGTTTCCGCCGAGCTCGAGGATGGCGCGGGCAAAACGCTTGGCCAGGCGCGGGCCGACGTCGCGGCCCATGCGGGTCGAGCCGGTGGCCGAAACCAGCGGCACCTTGGGGTTGTCGACCAGAACTTCGCCGACCGCGCGGTCGCCGATCAGCACCTGCGACAGGCCCTCGGGCGCGTCGGTGCCGAAGCGGGCTGCCGCACGCTTGAAGATCGCCTCGCAGGCCAGCGCGGTCAGCGGCGTCTTTTCCGACGGCTTCCACACCACCGAGTTGCCGCAGACAAAGGCAAGCGCTGCGTTCCACGACCACACGGCCACGGGGAAGTTGAAGGCCGAGATGACGCCGACGACACCAAGCGGATGCCAGGTTTCCATCATGCGATGGCCTGCACGCTCGGTGGCGATGGTCAGACCGTAGAGCTGGCGCGACAGGCCGACGGCGAAGTCGCAGATGTCGATCATTTCCTGGACTTCCCCCAGGCCTTCCGACGGGATCTTGCCGACTTCGATCGACACCAGGCGGCCGAGATCGGTCTTGGCGGCGCGCAGCTCCTCGCCCAGAAGGCGGACGAGTTCGCCGCGCTTCGGCGCCGGCACGTTGCGCCAGGCCTTGAAGGCCTTGTCGGCGCGCTCGATGGCCTTGCCGGCTTCGTCGGTCGAGATCGACGTCAGCGCGCCGATCTGTTCGCCCGTCACTGGGCTGCGCACGATCAGGTCGCCACCGGTGAAATCGGCCTTGGCAACGCCGAGGCGCTCGAGAAGCGCAGCGGTTTCGCTGGTCACGTTCATGCTGAATTCCTTTCCTCGTTCCTCACCCACCCCAAGGCGTCAGCGTGTTGTTCTCATTCGTCGCTGGCCGGAGCGCTATCGTTTCGTTTCTCCTGGACGCTTGGGCCGGGAGACGCTTGGCACTGCCTATAGCCTGTAAGACCACCCGAACGCCACTGTGCTGATTGCAGCACGCGCGCTGTCCGGCGCATTGCATCGCCGTGGCCCAGCAGCAGGAGGCCAGGTCGGTCTTTTTGGGCATTTGGGGAGGGGCTGAAAAAACAACACCCGCCGGGGGAGGAGGTCCGGCGGGTGTCGTATTTGTGGCCAGCGCCTGGGAGGAGGTAGACACTGACCTATTCGTCGGAACCTGGGAGGAGGTAGGCCCGACAAATTCGATGACTGATATTTAGCTCCGC
Source organism: Hoeflea sp. 108 (assembly GCF_000372965.1). Taxonomy (NCBI): domain Bacteria; kingdom Pseudomonadati; phylum Pseudomonadota; class Alphaproteobacteria; order Hyphomicrobiales; family Rhizobiaceae; genus Hoeflea; species Hoeflea sp. 108. Next base: position 4,901,803 of record NZ_KB890024.1, read on the forward strand.
AGCGCCCGCTTTTAAAGTGTTGATATTGCATAGGTGCCTTGCATTTTGTGCAATGCAGCAAGAATGTCGCACCGCAACATCCTTCGGACGCTACGGAAGGTCTCGCGAAGGGAACTTCAAGGCCTGAACTCGATTAATTGAGATCGGCAGGCAGGCCATGATCGACTACCGGCAGGCGCGCCTCAGAATGGTCGAAACCCAGATTGCCCGGCGCGGCATCAGCGACGTTGCCGTTCTGGAGGCGATGTCGGCCGTGCCGCGGGAGGCCTTCGTGCCGCAGCACCTGCGCGACTACGCCTACGAGGATACGGCAATCCCCATCGCCCAGGGGCAGACCATCTCCCAGCCCTACATCGTTGCCTTGATGATCTCGGCCGCCAAGCTGCTGCCGGGCCACAAAGTGCTCGAGATCGGCACCGGCTCCGGCTATGCGGCGGCGGTGCTGGCCGAGATCACCGGGCGTGTCGTCAGCATCGAGCGCCTGCCTGTGCTTGCCGATGCGGCACGAAAGCGCCTGCAGAGGCTCGGCTATGCCAACGTATCGGTGATCCTTGGAGACGGCACCCGTGGCCATGAAGCCGGGGCGCCGTTCGATGCGATCCTTTCTGCAGCCGGTTCACGCACGGTGCCGCCGGCCTGGAAACAGCAACTGGCGATTGACGGGCGGCTTCTCATGCCGCTTGGCCCGCTCGGCTATCAGCGGCTGGTGCGCATCGTCAGGCAGGCCGACGACGATTTCCCCGAGGAGGCGCTGGCCGACGTGCGCTTCGTGCCGCTGATCTCCGGATCGGCATAGCGCAATTCCAGGAAAGTGCCGAGCGGTATTCCGTCTGCTCCGGGCCTCAGCCCTTGCCGCCCTTGGCGCGAAAGCGGCGCTCCGGCGTCGAGTTCGGATCCGGCTGCGTGGTGGCGCCGCCATTCATCGACAACTGCATGAACACTGTGTCGAGCCAGCGCCCGTGCTTGTAGCCCGAGCCTTCCATGCGACCGGTATGATGGAAGCCCAGCCTCTCATGCAGCTTCACCGAAGCGCTCGCCGCATGGCCGTCGCCGATGACGGCGACGATCTGCCGGAAGCCCAAGACAGTGCATTCGTCGATCAGCGCCTGCATCAGCGCCTTGCCGATGCCCGCACCTTTGGCCTCGGGCGCGATGTAGATCGAATCCTCGACGATGAAGCGATAGGCCGGCCGCGCCCGGAATGGCCCGGCATAGGCATAGCCGACGATCGCACCGTCGCGCTCGGCGACCAGATAGGGGTAGCCGTCATCAGTCAGCGCGTCGTAGCGGCTGTGCATCTCCGCTTTTGTCGGCGGCTCCAATTCGTAGGTGGCGGTGCCGTTGACGACGGCGTCCGAATAGATCTCGGCGATCCGGTCGAGATCGTCAGCAAGCGCGTGGCGTATTGTGATGCTCATTTTTTAGGCAGTCCATTTTTCTGCCTCCACTAGAGCAAAGCTCGGCGCAAATGAAAAGGGCGGCCATTGGCCGCCCTTCCAAAGTCTGATGGTCCAGGCTTGGAGCGCCGCGTGGCCATCTGGACACGCAAAGGATGCTCCAACTCTCGAAATCTGCTTATTCGCGGTTGCCCAGGAACGACAGCAGGAACGAGAACAGGTTGATGAAGTCGAGGTAGAGCGTGAGTGCGCCCATGATGGCCTTGCGGCCGGCAACGAGCACGTCGTCACCCTCGAAGTACATTTCCTTGATCTTCTGCGTGTCGTAGGCGGTCAGGCCTGCGAACACCAGCACGCCGATCGCCGAGATGGCGAACTGCAGGGCCGACGACTGCAGGAAGATGTTGACCACCATCGCAATCAGAAGACCGATCACGCCCATGGCGAAGAACGTGCCCATGGCCGTCAGATCGCGCTTGGTCGTGTAGCCGAACAGCGACAGGCCACCGAAGGCGGCCGCGGTCACGAAGAAGGTCTGCACGATGCTTGCGCTGGTATAGACCAGGAAGATCGACGACAGCGACAGGCCCATCAGGCCGGCGAAGACCCAGAATGCGGTCTGCGCGCCCGAGACGCTCATCGACTGGATGCGGGCGCTCAGGAAGAACACCATGCCGAGCGGAGCCAGCATGACCACCCACTTGAGCGGCGAGCCGTACAGCGCCACGCCAAGGCTGGTCAGCATCTTGCCGTTGCCCAGCGTCGCAACCGCGGTCGCCGGGTCGTTAGTGGTCGCCAGCATCATCGTTGCGAACGCCGCAATACCGGTGATGACCAGGCCCAGGCCCATAAGGTTGTAAACCTTGAGCATGTAGGCGCGCAGGCCTTCATCGATCGACGCATCAGTGCGGGCACCGGTGGTCGCCATGCGCGTCTGGTAATTTCTGAAGTCAGACATGGTTTCCTCTGTTGCTTCTGCCCCGTCGGGTGTCGGGCATACGCCCAGGCGCCGCTGGCGGGACTCCAGCATGCCTGTGGCCAAATATGATGCTTATTTCAGGCCAGAACAAGGCCCGTTACCATGTGAAACGCTACGTGAGACAACATTTCTCATACAAATGCACTTGATCAAGCCTTGAAAGGCGCCTCGAATTACTCGGTTCTAAGCACTGGCGCCGCCTTGTGGCCGAGTACCCGCCAGGTGCCGACCAGGCCGAAGCCGACAGTCAGCACCAGGGCCGCGACGATGGTCGCAACTGCCACCTCGGGCAGAAACTGCGACGGCAGCGTCATGATTCGCGCAACCACGAACCAGGCCGCGACACCGCCGGCGGCAAGTGCGAAGACGGCGGTGGCAAGCCCGATCAGCATGTATTCGAGCGAGAACGCCGCAATCAGCGTCCGGCGCGTCGCCCCGAGTGTCTTGAGGATCACCGCATCGTGGATACGGGCGCGGTTGCCGGCGGCAAGCGCCCCGGCCAGCACCAGCACCGAGGCGATCAGCGCCACGCCCGCAGCTGCACGAATGGCGGTGCCGAGCTGGGCGACCAGCCGGTTCACTACATCGAGCGCATCCTTGACCCGGACCGTGGTGATCGCCGGATAGCTGCGCGTCACCGCGTTCAGGATCTTCGCTTCGTCGGCGGGAGCGGCCTTCTGCTCCGTCAGCGTCGCCAGCCAGCTGTGCGGCGCGCCGGCAAAGGTGTTGGGCGAAAACACCATGACGAAGTTGATGCCCATCGTTTCCCACTGCACCTCACGGAAATTGGCGATCTTCGCCGTCACGTTGCGGCCGAGCACATTGACCGTCACCGTGTCGCCGAGCTTGAGGTCGAGCTCGCGTCCTTCCTGTGCCGAGAACGACACCAGCGGCTCACCCGTATAGTCGGCCGGCCACCACGTGCCCTGCGACAGCGTCGAATTCTCGGGAATGTTCTTGGCATAGGTCAGGCCGCGGTCGCCGCGCAGCACCCAGGCCCCTTCAGGCGGCACGTTGAGCTTCTGCACCTCGGTACCGTTGAGCGCCATGACGCGCCCGCGCAGCATCGGCACGCGCACAAGCTTGCCGCCGGGTGCCTCTGTTTCGACCAGTTTGGCGAAGTCGTCGACCTCGCCGGGCTGGATGTCGACGAAGAAGAAGTTCGGCGCCCGCTCCGGCAGGCTGCCTGATATCTGGCGGCGCAGATTGCCGTCGATCAACGCCAGCGTGACAAGAAGCGTCAGTCCGAGGCCCAGCGACAGCACCACCGAAGGCGTCAGCGCGCCGGGGCGATGGATGTTGCCTATGGCAAGCCGCAGCGCCGTCGAACGCACCCTTGGGCTTTTCCGCGCCAGCCATTGCACGCCCAGCCCCACCACCCTGAGCACCAGGAACGAAAACACAGTCGCGCTGACGAAGATGGTAGCGATGCGCCGGTCGCCGGCGAACCAGATGGCGAGCAGGGCCAATGCTGCGGCAATACCGAGCGCCGTCGCCACATAGACGAAGCGTGGCATGCCGCGGCCTTCGAAGCCCATTTCGCGAAACAGCGCCGTCGCCGGTACATCGCGAGCCCGCCCCAAGGGCAGGATGGCGAAGGCAAGCGTCACGAGCACGCCGAACAGTGCTGCCATCGCCAACGCCGCCGGATAGACGCCGGCCTCTGCCGGCACCGGGATGACCGATTGCAGCGCCGCACTTGCCGCAAACGGCATCAGCGCGCCGAGCACGAGGCCGATGGCGATGCCGAGGCCGGCGATGAGCAGGATCTGGATCAGATAGACCGACAGCACGAAGCCACCCGATGCGCCTAGGCTCTTGAAAGTGGCGATCACGCCGCGTTTGCCGTCGAGATAGGCGCGTACGGCGTTGGCCACGCCGACGCCGCCGACAACCAGCGAGGTCAGGCCAACCAGCGTCAGGAACTGCGAGAAACGCTCGATATTTGCCGACAGGGCCGGCGCCGCATTGGTGCGGGTCCGCACGCTCCAGCCTGCCTCGGCAAATTCGGCGTTGGCGCGCTCGCGCACGGCCGTCACCTCGGCCTCGCTTGTGCCCACCGGCATCCGCACCTTGTAGGCGTGCTCGACCAGGCTCCCGGGCTGGATCAGCCCCGAAGCGGTCAGCCCATCCATTGACACCAGAAGCCGCGGCGCAAACCCAAATCCGTCGGACACCGCATCCGGCTCGGTGACGAGCTTGGCCCTCAGCTCGAAAGTCGCAGCCCCGAGCTTGATGCGGTCTCCGAGTTTGAGCTTTAGGCGCTCGAACAGCAGATCGGGTGCCGCCGCGCCATAGGCCCCGGCCTTTTCGGCGAACAGTTCGGCGCGCGGCAGCGCCGGCTCCGTCAACAGCTGGCCGTAGAGCGGATAGACGTCGTCGACCGCCTTGGCCTCGACTAGCGACTGGTCGGAGCCGTCCTCCAGCCGCGCCATGGAGCGCATGCCGGCGTTGTGCGAAACCGTGCCGAGGCTATCGAGGAATGCGCGCTCCTTATCAGTCGCTTCGCGCTGAATCAGCTGGAAACGTATGTCGCCGCCGAGCAGCGCCTGGCCCTCGCTGGCAACACCCGCGGTAATGGCGCGAGCCACCGAATTGACGCCGCCGATCGCCGCTACGCCAAGCGCGATGCAGGTCAGGAAGATGAGAAAGCCGCGCAATCCGCCGCGCATCTCACGCGAGGCGAATCGGAAGGCGAGAGGCAGATCCTTCAGCATGGGAGCGCCTCATTCCGAAGCTTAAGCTCTCTACGTTGCCCCCTTCTGCCCCGCCGGCCATCTCCCCCTAGAGGGGGGAGATTAGAAGCGGCGCTCCCGCCACTCTTGCTGCGACACTGAAAGTTGGCCGAGGACGCGATGAAAGCTGATCTCCCCCCTTGTGGGGGAGATGGCCGGCAGGCCAGAGGGGGGCGCTGTCCCGCAAACCTTTCAGCGCCCGGCACAACCCTGCAACCGACAGCGGCAGCAACACCCACCCTCATGCCCGAACCTTTTCGGCCAGCGGCGCAACCGTCGCAGTCTCGATCCGCCCCGACCGCATCGCCACCTGGCGGTCGCAGCGGGCGGCCAACGCCGGGTCGTGCGTCACCAGCACCAGCGTCATGGCGCGCTCGGCGGCCTTGGCGAACAGCAGGTCGGCGATCTGCCGGCCGGTGGCCTGGTCGAGATTCCCAGTGGGTTCGTCGGCGATCAGGATGCGCGGCTCCGGCGCCAGCGCCCGGGCAATCGCCACGCGCTGCTGCTCGCCGCCGGAAAGCTCGCCTGGATAATGCGTCACCCGGTCTGCAAGGCCGACCGCCGCGAGCTCACGCTCGGCGATGGCAAACGCATCGCGCTTGCCGGCAAGCTCCAGCGGCACGGCGACATTTTCCAGCGCCGTCATGTTGGGGATGAGGTGGAACGACTGAAAGACGATGCCAATGTTGCGGCCGCGGAAGGCGGCGATCTGGTCTTCGCTGCGACCGTTGAGCAGCTCGCCGGCGATCTTCACCGTGCCGGCGTCGACGCGCTCCAGCCCGGCCAGCACCATCAGCAGCGTCGACTTGCCCGACCCTGACGGGCCGACGATGCCGGTCGCTTCGCCCGCAGCAACGTCCAGGCTCACGCCTTTCAGCACGTGGACCGATGAGGCCCCCTGGCCCAGTGTGAGCGATACATCCCTCAGTTCGATGACGGCTTCTGTCACGGCAAATTCGTCCTATATGGAAACTGAAGGGCGGGGATCGTCTTCGTCATATCGGGTCTGACTGTATGGCTTTCAAACAACTCTTTGCCGCAGCCCTGCTGATGCTTGCGGCCGCGCTTCCCGCCTGGGCGGAACCTTTCCGCATCGTTGGCTTCGGCGACAGCCTGATGGCCGGTTACGGGCTTGGGCCCGGCGAGGGTTTTCCCGAAAAACTGGAGGCCGCGCTACGCAGGCGCGGTCACGATGTGGTGATCACCAATGCCGGCGTCTCCGGCGACACGACCAGCGGCGGCTTGTCCCGTCTCGACTGGTCGATCCCGGACGGCACGCAACTGGTCATCCTCGAACTCGGCGCCAACGACATGCTGCGCGGTATCGACCCGGCATTGGTCGAGCAGAACCTCGACAAGATGCTTGCGCGGCTGAAGGAGCGCAAAATCCCAGTGCTGTTGGCCGGCATGGTCGCCGCCCCCAATCTCGGCCACGCCTATGGCGAACAGTTCGGCAGCATCTATCCGAAGCTGGCGGAGAAGTACGGCGCCACCCTCTATCCCTTTTTCCTCGACGGCGTCGCCGGCGATCCCAAGCTGCTGCTCGAGGATGGCATGCATCCGAACGCGACAGGTATCGACCGCATGGTCGAGCGCGCCTTGCCGACTGTCGAAAAGGCGATTGCCGGCAAATGATCAGGCGTTAACCGGCAGCCATGCATCGCTGCAACACTTGTCCGTCACAAACGTTGTCTATTCAGCAACGGCTGAACAAACAGCTTGCCCGGCCGTCTAATCGATGATTCGCTGAGGCTACGAATTTCGATTCGAGGAGAAGGGAGCCTGGCCATGCCGCGACTTTTCACCGCCCTCGAAGTTCCGCGTGATGCGGCCTTATCGCTCTCCCTGCTCAGGGGAGGGCTGTCAGGCGCCCGCTGGATAGACGTCGAGAACTATCACCTCACCCTGCGTTTCATCGGCGATGTCGAAGGTCATGTTGCCGACGAGATCGTCGAGGCGCTCGACCGTGTCGACCGCCCGAGCTTTTCGCTGACGCTTTCGGGTGTCGGCGCTTTCGGGCAGAAGAAGCCGCATGCGGTATGGGCGGGCGTCACCCCCTCGCCCGAACTCAACGCCTTGCAGGCCGAGATCGAACGCATCTGCAAGCGCCTGGGCGTACCGTCCGACCCGCGCAAATTCACCCCGCATGTCACGCTCGCCCGGCTGCGCAACACCAGCCCGCTCGACGTGGCTCATTACCTCTCGGCACGCGGCAATTTCGCCACCGTACCGTTCCGGGTCGGCCGCTTCGTTCTGATGTCGTCGCGCGACAGCGTCGGCGGCGGCCCCTACATCGTCGAGGAGGCCTGGCGGCTCAACGGCGTCGACTCGCTTGCGGCGAGCCGGCTGGCGAGCGCCTCGGAAGCCTCGCGGATCATGCGGTAGACGTCGAGAAAGCCGCCCTCGCCGCCATAATAGGGATCGGGAACATCCTTTGCCCGCCCGGTCGCATGGCCGAGGAACAGTTCGACTCGCGCCACTGAACCTGACGGCGCAAGGCGGTGCAAATCGTCGACATTCGAACCGTCCATGCCGAGGATGAGGTCATAGTCGTCGAAGTCGTCCAAGGTCACCTTGCGCGCCTTCTGCTCGGATATGTCGATGCCGTGATGCAGGGCGACGGCGATCGAGCGCGGATCGGGCGCCGAGCCCGCATGCCAGCCCCCGGTGCCGGCCGAATCGATCGAAAACGCCGTCTCAAGCCCACGCTCGGCAAGCACGGCGCGGAACACGCCTTCGGCCAACGGCGACCGGCAGATATTGCCCAGGCAGACGAACAGGATGGATTTTACCGGCTTCTCGACCATCGTTCCCGCGCTATGCTGCAGCAATTCCAGGACAACCGCGAAAGCGGCGTTCCGTCAGGAATTGCCTAGAACAGACCTAGAGCCTCTTGCATTCGAAGACAGCGAGCGCTCTGAAACAGATACTCGATTACCCATGGGAGCGCGAAATGACCAGAGAGAAACTCACGCCTGCCGAGTTGAAGGACGGATTGGCTTCGCTCGGCGGCTGGACACTTGCCAGCGACAGCCTGTCGATGTCGCGACGCTTCGAGTTCAAGACCTTCAGCGAAGCCTTCGCCTTCATGACCCGCACAGCCCTTGCCGCCGAGAAGCTCGACCATCACCCCGACTGGTCGAACGTCTACAACACCGTCGACGTCAAGCTGAACACCCATGACGCCGGCGGACTTACCGAACTCGACTTCAAGCTGGCCAAGCGTATGAACGCCTATTTCGGTTCCTGAGCGACCGATCTTGCAGCGGGGGCAGCGCTTTCCCACATTCTGTGCCGAAGGAGAGATTGCCCAGATGGTGAAGTTCCCCGGATTTGACCATTTCCGCAACGACGCGGCCGGCATCGGCGCGAACGAAGGCGAGGTGCGTGAAAAATTCTGGCGCAAGGCCAAGGCCGCAGCCCGCCACATCCCCTTCATGGAAGAGGTGGTGGCCGGCTACTATTGCGCCATGGACAAGGAAACGCCGTTGCGCGCCAGGGGCATCCTGCTGGCGGCACTTGCCTATTTCATCCTGCCTTTCGACACTGTCCCCGATATGCTCGTGGGCATCGGCTTCACCGACGACATCGCCGTGCTGACGGCGGCGTTTGCAGCCGTGCGCGCTCATATCACCCCCGCCCACAGGCTTGCAGCGCGGGAAGCCTTGACGCAGGACGTGTGAGCGCGGTCGGGCTGTTTCAGCGCCTCCCCTGCTTACCATGACCCCTAGTTTCATCATGAAATGAAAAGTCAAACTCTTGCCGCTTTCTCGGGCTTCAACCGAGCAAGGGACAAGCTGTCGTGCCTGCGCGCGACGGGACAGGCCACGGTACCAGCGGGCGAATGTTGCTTTTCGTGGGGCGATTCACCCTTTGGTAACCCAGATTAAATCAAAATGAAGCGAACGGGTGGGCGCGCTGCCGGCCTGCCCCCGCTCCATTTGAAGTACAGGAAAACCAATGCGCGGATTGATAGCTACATTTACGGGTCTGGCGCTTGCCGTTTCGGCAGTGCCCGCGCTGGCCCAGTCGGCGACCAAGATCGGACAGCACAATGCCTGGGGCACCTACAGCTACCAGGCGCAGAACGGCAAGGTCTGCTACGTGCTGACGGTGCCGACCGACAAGCAGCCGCCGACGCTCGACCATGGCGACATGTTCTTCTTCGTCAGCCAGCGCCCAGGCCAGAAAGTGTCGTTCGAACCGCAGTTCATTGCCGGCTACAATTTCCAGGAAAACTCCAAGGTCACCGTCACGATCGGCGACAAGTCGTTCTCCATGTTCACCAAGGGCAAGTCGGCCTGGGTCGAGAATGCCGCCGAAGAGCCTGCCCTGATCGCAGCGATGAAGACCGGCGCCGACATGAAGGTCGCCGCCAAGTCCGGCCGCGGCAACCCGACCAGCTACGTCTTTTCGCTCAAGGGCATTTCGGCGGCACTGACGTCGATCACCACCTGCAAGTAGGCGCAGCGCGAGTCAGTTTCGAAAGCCGGGCCATGCGCCCGGCTTTTTTGTTGAGGGGTTCCGATGAGGATCATCGACGGCACAGCTACCCATCTCGACGCCGCGGCATCGATCTGGGCGCGCGCCACCGCTGCGCGCGACGGAGACGACAAGCCGGCGACGCTTGAGGAGGCGCGGCCGGTGATAGCGAGAGTGCTGGGTCCAGGCGCTCTGCTTTTGATTGCCGAGACCGCGTCTGGCCGGGCAGCAGCCTTTGCCGCCATCGCCCCGATCCCCGGCGAACCTGATACCGCAGAGCTGCACTATCTCGGTGTCGATCCTGACCACTGGGGCGATGGTGCCGGCCGCGAACTCCTGTCCGCACTGACGGAACGGCTGGACGGAAGATGTTTTCGCGAGGTCCGGCTCTCGGTCTATGCTGACAACCAGCGCGCCGTGAGGCTCTACGAACGCATGGGCTGGCATGCTTCGGGCACGCCCGTGCCAAATCTCCGCACCGGCCGCCTCGAGCAGCGCTACGCTCTGTCCCTGGTTTGACGGCTCAAGAGACCTCCGGCCCACGCGACAGCGACATCAGACCCTCGACCCATTGCGGCGCGACCAGCCAGATTGCCAGCGCCGTGACGGCGATCGCGTGCAGAGCGACGATGGCGTAGAGCCGCGAGCGGAACGGCTCCTTGCGAGTCTTGTGACGAAACAGGTGCTGCGCTGCCACCGCTCCCACGCTGCCGCCGACGAAGGCAAGCCACAGCAAAGTCTTTTCGGGAATGCGGCGCGCGCCCGCGCAGGCCAGCCGCTTGTCGCGCCAAAACGCGATGAAGGCAGCAAGGTTGACGCCGAGCACCACCAGGGCGATGTGAAGGATGTTGCTCATCCAGGTAGCATCGCAGCCCGATCCTTAACAAGCAACGAAGCCCAGTCACAAATGCATGGCCGCCAAAACGTGACGCAGAGCCAGACCTGTGATATGTGGCCCCAAAATCCTACATTTGCCGATATCTATAGCTAGCTGAGCCCGAATGACCGTTTCGCTCGACCTCACCACCGATGCCACCCGCGACGCGCTGCGCTCCCGAATTGCTGCGCCCGTCAAGGAGTCGCTGATCGGCCTCACCCGCGAGGAACTCGCGGAAGCTCTCGTCACCTCTGGCGTCGTCCCCGAACGCCAGGCCAAGATGCGCGTCCAGCAACTCTGGCACTGGCTCTATGTCCGCGGCGTCTCCGACTTCGGCGACATGTTCAACATCTCCAAGGACCTGCGCGCCGAGCTTGCCAAGCACTTCACCATCGCGCGTCCCGAGATCGTCGAGGAGCAGATTTCCGCCGATGGCACGCGCAAGTGGCTGTTCCGCTTTCCGCCGCGCGGCGCCGGCCGGCCGGTCGAGATCGAGACCGTCTACATTCCCGAGGAAGGCCGCGGCACACTCTGCATCTCCAGCCAGGTCGGCTGCACGCTGACCTGCTCGTTCTGCCACACCGGCACGCAGAAGCTGGTGCGCAACCTGACGGCGGAAGAGATCCTGGCGCAGCTGATGACGGCGCGAGACCGGCTCGGCGATTTCCCCGACCGCGACACCCCCGCTGGCGCCATCGTGCCGGCGGAAGGCCGCAAGGTGTCCAACATCGTCATGATGGGCATGGGCGAGCCGCTCTACAATTTCGAGGCGGTGAAGAAGGCGCTGCTGATCGCCTCCGACGGCGATGGGCTGGCGCTGTCCAAGCGCCGCATCACGCTGTCGACCTCCGGCGTCGTGCCGGAAATCTTCCGCACCGGCGAGGAGATCGGCGTCATGCTGGCGATCTCGCTGCACGCCACCAACGACGATTTGCGCGATCTGCTGGTGCCGATCAATAAAAAGTATCCGCTCGCCGACCTGATCGACGCCTGCCGCAAATATCCCGGCCTGTCGAACGCCCGCCGCATCACCTTCGAATATGTGATGCTGAAGGACGTCAATGACAGCCTCGAGGACGCCAAGGCGCTGGTCAAGCTGCTCAGGGGCGTGCCGGCCAAGATCAACCTGATCCCCTTCAACCCCTGGCCAGGCACCAACTATCAGTGCTCGGACTGGGAGACGATCGAGAAGTTCGCCGACTACATCAACAATGCCGGCTACGCCTCGCCGATCCGCACCCCGCGCGGCCGCGACATCCTTGCCGCCTGCGGCCAGCTCAAGTCGGAATCCGAGCGTATGAAGAAGACCGAGCGCCTGGCGCTCGAAGCGATGATGATCGCAGGGCACGGCGAGGCGTGAGCCGCGTCCTCATCTATCTCGGCAAGTTCGCCCACATGGTGCTGGGCTACGCGGCGGCGGCGCTCGCCGCCAGCGCCTTCCTCAATGTCATCTTCCTCGGCGCGGTCGGCTTCTTCGCCCCTGACATTCCGGAGGGTGTGGCAGGCGGCTCGATGGTCGTCACCATCCCCTTCTTCGCCTTGTTCGTCGCCTATTTCGCCTTCGTTCCCGCAGTCGTGGTCATGCTGCTTGCCGAACTGCTCGGCAAGCGTGACTGGCTGTTCTACGCGCTGGCGGGCGGCTTCGTGGCACTGGTCTTCATCGGCCTCGCCTACCAGAGCGGCGAAGGCGCCTTCGCCTATCGCGACCCGTTGCTGCCGGTATCGATCCTTGGCAGCGGCCTGGTCGGAGGCATCGTCTACTGGTTCGTCACCGGCCGCTTCGCCGGCGCGCTCAGGGACACCCCTACTTCGCCTGCGCCGTAAGGATCTTCAGCGCAAAGGCCGAGAACACGCCAGCGAAGAGATAGTCGACGATGCGTGTCACCCGCGGGCTCTTCTTGAGCAGGCCGGCGAACTTGTCTGCGGCGATCACCATCGGCGCCACGACCGGCAGCGACAGCACGATGAACATGCCTCCGAGAAAGAATAGCTTGCCCGGCGCATTGGTGTCGTGGGCCGAAACGAACTGCGGCAGGAAGGTCATGAAGAACAGGATGATCTTCGGGTTGAGCAGGTTGATGCCGAGGCCCGTCGCCCAGTTCTGGAACACCGAGCGCGGCTCGCGCTTGGTGGTGTCAGGCGAAAACGCCGAGCCCTTGGTGATGGCCTGGAAGGCAAGCCATACCAGATAGCCGGCGCCGACGATCTTCAGCGCCATGAAGGCCTGCGGCGAGGCGACGATCAGCGCCGACAGGCCGAGCGCCACCAGCGTCGTGTGGATGACGATGCCGGTCATAGCGCCTGCCATGCAGGCAAAGCCCGCCTTGCGGCCTTCCGACAGCGCGCGCCCGACGAACAAGGTCATGTCGGGGCCGGGCGTGATGGCGATGATGAAGGTGGCGACCGCAAACTGAAGAATGGTCGACCAGTCGGGAATGAAGGACATTGTCGTGCCGCCGGTTCTGCCTGCAAGGCATGGGTTGTCTGGGGATCAGTCAGGCTTTCGAGCCAAGCCGTACGCCTAGACCTTTCCCGCAGCAACGGAAAAATAACGCGCCACGCCGCCGGGCCATGTCGATCCGGCGGCGTGTCTTGTCTTAGCTGTCGAAGTAGCTCTGCGTGCCGTGCGCCTCGATCGCCTCGGCAAGACGGCCGAGCGCATGAACATAGGCAGCCGTGCGCACCGAGATCTCCTTGTTGCGGGAAACCTGCCAGATGGCACGACCCTCGCGCTCCATGATGGCGCGCAGGCGGTCGTGGATCTCCTCGATCTGCCAGTAGAAGCCCTGGCGGTTCTGCACCCATTCGAAATAGGAGACAGTCACACCCCCGGCATTGGCCAGGATGTCGGGCAGCACCACGACGCCCTTCTTCTCCAGGACGGCATCTGCCTCCGAGGTCACCGGGCCGTTGGCGAGTTCGAGCACGATCCTTGCCTTGACGCTGTCGGCGTTGCCGATATGGATCATGTTCTCCAGCGCCGAGGGCACCAGGATATCGCAGTCGACGCCAACCAGCGCCTTGCCGTCGAGCAGCTCGTGACCGCCATGGCCAGCAGTCGAGGTTACCGAACGGCCGCTGTTCTTGGCCGTGAAGAGGCGCTCGATGTCGAGCCCGCCGGACGCCTGCACCGCACCTTCCGAATCCGACACGGCGACGATCTTGTGGCCGTCAGAGGCGAGAAGGCGGGCGATGTGCTGGCCGGCATTGCCGAAACCCTGCACGGCGATGCGCAAGCTGCCCTTCAGCCCGAGGTCGTCGGCGAGATGGCGGACCAGATAGTAGCCGCCGCGCGCGGTGGCGTCGCCGCGGCCAAGCGAACCGCCCAGCGCCAGCGGCTTGCCGGTGATGACGGCGGGCGAGGCCTGGCCGACGATCTGGCTGTATTCGTCGGCCATCCAACCCATGATCATCGAGTTGGTGTAGACGTCGGGGGCGGGAATGTCGCGGTCCGGGCCGATGATGCGGGCGAAGGCCTGGATGTAGGAACGGGACAGGCGCTCGAGCTCCGCCTTCGACAGCTTGCGCGGGTCGACCTGCACCGCACCCTTGCCGCCGCCATAAGGCAGGTTCATGACAGCGCATTTGAAGGTCATCCAGAAGGCCAGCATCTCGACCTCGTCGGCGGTCGATTCCGGATGGAAGCGGATGCCGCCCTTGGTCGGTCCACGGGTGTCGTCATAGCGGCAGCGCCACGACAGGAAGGATTTTCGCGAGCCGTCGTCCATGCGGATCATCAGGCGCGCCTTGGTCGTCTCGCGGGCAAACTTCAGTTTCTCGATCACGTCTGCATCGACGTTCAGATGTTTTGCCGCCTCGTCGAGGCGCACGAGTGCATGATCAAGAAGACTGCCTTCTGTCATAATGAATATGTCCTGTCGTGATGAATGGATCGGCAATGTGATGCACGGCTAATCAACCGCGCCCGACCCGCCTGCACAAAAAAGCGCCACGACACAACGTCCAACAGGGTTACGGCACTGCCCCAACGTCACCCGCCGAGACGCCCGACAGCCGCCAACCCCTGATATCCAGCCTGTTTGAGGACCGTAGCGGCCCTTTCAGGCGCGAGTGGTCCAGGCATGGGTTAGTGTTGGTCCTGGGCATGCATTCCCCAGCGGAACCGGGGTTTCGGGCCTGGAGGCACGCCTTTCGGTATGTTGACTCGCCCGGCCTGTCATCCTTCAACTGCCCCCCACTGACAGGAGTGGGTAATGCAGGCAGTTTTCGACGGTCACAACGACGTGCTTTTCCGGTTGTGGCAGAATGCCGCCAAGGGCGCCGATCCAGTGTCCGAGTTCATCGAGGGCACCCATCAGGGCCACATCGACATGCCGCGCGCCGCAAAAGGCGGCCTAGCTGGCGGTCTCTGCGCCATCTACATCACCTCCGCCAGCATGCCCGACGAAGTACGTGACGAGAACGGCCACTATGCCATTCCTCTATGCAAGCCGCTAGAGCGCGCGCCGTCGCTCGACATCGCGCTCGACATGGCCTCGATTGCTTTCCGCGTCGAGCGCGCCGGCGGCTGGAAGATCTGCCGCAACGCCAAAGACATCGAGGCGGCCGAAGCCGAAGGCAAGTTTGCCGCCGTGCTGCACATGGAAGGCTGCGAGCCGATCGACGCCGATCTCGCGGCACTCGACGTGTTCTACGCCGCCGGCCTGCGCTCACTCGGCCCGGTGTGGAGCCGCAACACCGTCTTCGGCCATGGCGTGCCCTTCGCCTTCCCATCGAGCCCCGACACCGGCCCCGGCCTAACCGAAGCCGGCAAGCGGCTGGTCAAGGAATGCAACCGCATCGGCATCGCCATCGACCTCGCACACATCACCGAAAAGGGTTTCTGGGATGTCGCCAAGCTCTCGGACAAGCCGCTGATCGTCAGCCACTCCAACGTGCATGCGCTGACGCCGATCAGCCGCAACCTGACCGACAAGCAGTTCGACGCGGTCAAGGAGAGCAAGGGCGTGGTGGGCCTGAACTTCGCCGTCACCATGCTGCGCGAGGATGGCGCCAAGAGCGCCGACACCCCGCTCTCCGACATGATCCGCCACATCGACTATATGGTCGAGCGCATGGGCATCGACTGCGTGGCGCTTGGCTCCGACTTCGACGGCGCCACCATTCCGGCCGAGATCGGCGACGCCGCCGGCCTGCAGAAGCTCGTTGCCGCCCTCTCTGGTGCAGGTTACGGTGACGCCGACCTTAAGAAAATCTGCCGCGACAACTGGCTGAGGGTTCTGCGCTCGGCCTGGCATGAAGCGGCGTAACGACAAAAACACTTCGTCAACTTGGGGAACTGAAAGACATGTTTATCGGAAAAATGAACGGGCACTTCCGTCTGATGCTTGCTGGCGCAGCCCTGTCGGTCATGGCGCTTTCCGCGCCGGCACTGGCCGTCACGCCTGCCGACACGCTGGTCCAGGCCTGGGCCATCGACGACACCATCACGCTCGACCCGGCCGAGTCCTTCGAACTCAGCCCGGCCGAATTCCTTGGCAACGCCTATGACATGCTGGTGCGTCTCGACATCAACGACACCACCAAGGTACGTCCCGGCGTCGCTGAAAGCTGGACCGTCTCCGACGACGGCCTGACCTACACCTTCAAGCTCAAGCCAGGCCTGAAGTTCGCCTCGGGCAACCCGATCACTGCCAAGGACGTCGCCTGGTCGTTCGAGCGCGTCGTCAAGCTCGACAAGAGCCCGGCCTTCATTCTCACCCAGTTCGGCCTGACCAAGGACAACGTCACCGAAAAGGCCAAGGCCGCCGACGACAACACCTTCGTCTTCACCGTCGACAAGTCCTACGCGCCGTCCTTCGTGCTGAACTGCCTGACCGCCACCGTCGGCGCCGTCATGGACAGCAAGCTGGTGCTCGAGCACGTCGCTCCGGTCACGCCGACCGACGACTACAAGTTCGACAACGACTTCGGCAACGGCTGGCTGAAGACCGGCTATGCCGGCTCGGGTCCGTTCAAGATCCGCGACTGGCGCGCCAACGAGATCCTCGTCCTCGAACGCAACGACAACTATTACGGCGAAAAGGCAGCCCTTGCCCGCGTCATCTATCGTCACGTCAAGGAAAGCGCGACGCAGCGCCTGATGCTTGAGGCCGGCGACATCGACGTGGCCCGCAATCTCGAGCCGGGCGATCTCGAAGCCATCTCCAAGAAGGCCGACCTGACCACCACCAGCGCGCCCAAGGGCACGGTCTACTACATCAGCATGAACCAGAAGAACCCGAACCTGGCGAAGCCCGAAGTGCGCCAAGCGTTGAAGTATCTGGTCGACTACGACGCCATTGGTTCGACCCTGATCAAGGGCATCGGCGAGATCCGCCAGACCTACCAGGCCAAGGGCGTGCTCGGCGCACTCGACTCCAACCCCTTCACATTCGACGTCGCCAAGGCCAAGGAACTGCTCGAAAAGGCAGGGCTGAAGGACGGCTTCACCGTCACCATGGACGTACGCAACACCCAACCGGTGACCGGCATCGCCGAGTCCTTCCAGCAGACCGTCGGCCAGGCCGGCATCAAGCTCGAGATCATCCCCGGCGACGGCAAGCAGACGCTGACCAAGTACCGCGCCCGCAACCACGACATGTATATCGGTCAGTGGGGCATGGATTATTGGGATCCGAACTCCAACGCCGAGACCTTCACCTCCAACCCGAACAATGCCGACGACGGGACGGTGAAGACGCTGGCCTGGCGCAACGCCTGGGACGTGCCGGAGCTGACCGAGAAGACCAAGGCCGCCTTGCTTGAGCGCGACAACGATAAGCGCGCCACGATGTACAAGGAACTGCAGCAGGCAGCCCTCGACACCAGCCCGTTCGTCCTCGTCTTCCAGCAGACCGAGGTCGCCGGCCTGCGCGGCAACGTCAAGAACTACAAGCTCGGGCCGAATTTCGACTCGAATTTCGTCGCTCCCGTGACCAAGGAATGATCCTTCGCGACGGCGCGTCCTCAGGGCGCGCCAAGCACCGCTGTAACCATGCGAGTCTGCGCATGACCTCCGACCTCAGGGGGTCGTGCGCAAAAGGATCTGACCATTGAGCACCGCTGACACACAGACGCCAGCGAGGCGCGCCAACCGGCGCGCCTCCGCCATTCTCAAGGCGGTCGCCAGTTTCCTGGTGATCGTTGGCACCACCTATCTCGGTCTTCTCGCCGTGACCTTCTTCATCGGCCGCGTCGTGCCCATCGATCCCGTGCTCGCCATCGTCGGCGACCGCGCGCCGGCGCATGTCGTCGAGCGCACGCGCATCGAGATGGGTTTCAACCTGCCCTACTACCAGCAGTTCTATCTCTACGTGAAAGGCGTGCTGTCAGGGGATTTCGGCACTTCGGTGCTGACCACAAATCCCGTCATGGCCGACATCCGCCGCGTCTTTCCGGCAACGATGGAACTCGCCACCCTCGGCACGATCATCGGTGCTGCCGTCGGCATTCCGCTCGGCGTGCTGGCCGCGGTCAAGCGCGACAGCCTCGCCGACCAGATCGTCCGCATCATCGGCCTCATCGGCTATTCGGTGCCGATCTTCTGGCTCGGCCTCCTGGCGCTGTTGGTGTTCTACGCGCGCCTCGGCTGGACTGCCGGCCCCGGCCGCATCGACGTGGTGTTCGAATACACCTTCACCCCGATCACCGGCTTCTTCCTGCTCGACGCGATGCTCAATCGCGACTGGACCGCCTTCAAGGATATCTTCGCCCACATCATCCTGCCGGCCTCGCTGCTTGGCTATTTCTCGCTCGCTTATATCAGCCGCATGACGCGCTCCTTCATGCTGAACGAGCTGAGCCAGGAGTACATCGTCGCAGCGCGCGCCAAGGGCCTGTCCGAGCGCCGCATCATCTGGGGCCACGCGCTGCGCAACGCCGCCGTGCCGCTGGTGACAGTCATTGCGCTTTCTTATGCCGGCCTGCTCGAAGGCTCGGTGCTGACCGAGACGGTCTTCGCCTGGCCCGGCCTAGGCCTCTACATCACCAACTCGCTGCAGAATGCCGACATGAACGCGGTGCTCGGCGGCACTATCGTCATCGGTTCGGTCTTCATCGGCATCAACCTGCTGTCGGACCTGCTCTACCGCATGCTCGACCCGAGGACGCGCATCCGATGAGTGACACCGCTATGACCCGCCGCGAATGGCTTCTCACCGACCGGCCGCAATCGCGGACGCAAGCCCGACTTGGCCGCGCCTATCTCACCTGGCAGCGCTTTGCGGCCAACAAGCTGGCTCTCATCGGCATGCTGATGATCTTCGGCCTGCTGTTCGTGGCGGCCTTCGCGCCGCTGCTGGCGCCCTATTCGCCCTACATCGGCGACCTCAAGAACGCCCGCCTGCTGCCACCGAGCTCTACCTACTGGCTCGGCACCGACGACCAGGGCCGCGACATCCTCTCGCGCCTGATCTACGGTTCGCGCCTGACGCTGCAGGTGGTGGTGCTGGTCGCCGTCATCGCCGCCCCCATCGGCCTGCTGGTCGGCACGGTCGCCGGCTATGCCGGCGGCTGGGTCGACGCGGTGCTGATGCGCATCACCGACATCTTCCTCGCCTTCCCCAAGCTGGTGCTGGCGCTGGCCTTCGTCGCGGCCCTCGGACCCGGCATCGGCAACGCCATCATCGCCATCGCGCTGACGTCATGGCCGCCCTATGCGCGCATTGCACGTGCCGAAACGCTGACCGTGCGCAACTCCGACTACATCGCCGCCGTCAAGCTGATGGGCGCCTCGCCGATGCGCATCGTGCTGCGCCACATCATGCCGCTCTGCATCTCCTCGCTGATCGTGCGCGTCACGCTCGACATGGCGGGCATCATCCTAACTGCCGCCGGTCTCGGCTTCCTCGGCCTAGGCGCCCAGCCGCCGCTGCCCGAATGGGGTGCGATGATCGCGTCTGGTCGTCGCTTCATCCTCGACCAGTGGTGGGTTGCCGCCGCACCCGGTGCCGCCATCCTCATCGTCAGCCTCGGTTTCAACCTGCTCGGCGACGGCCTGCGCGACGCCCTCGATCCCCGGAGCAGCGGCCAATGAGCGACCTGCTCCACGTCGAGGACCTGCGCGTCCAATTCCCCACCCGCTCCGGCACTGTACAGGCGGTGCGCGGCGTCACCTTCTCGCTCGGCCAGGAACGCCTGGGCATCGTCGGCGAGTCGGGTTCCGGCAAGTCGCAGACCGGCCGCGCCATCATGGGGCTCACGCCCGAGCATGCCCATATCTCGGCCAAGCGGCTGGAGTTCAGCGGCATCAATCTGCTCAAGGCCTCGGCCGGCGAGCGGCGGGCGCTGCGCGGCAAGCGCGTCGCCATGATCCTGCAGGACCCGAAATATTCGCTCGATCCGGTCATGACCATCGGCCGCCAGATCGTCGAAACGCTGAAGACACATGAGCGGGTCTCGACGTCGGAGGCGCGCTACAAGGCGCTCGACATGCTGGCTGCGGTCCAGATCCGCGATCCCAAGCGTGTCTTCGATCTCTATCCGCACGAAGTCTCAGGCGGCATGGGCCAGCGCGCCATGATCGCCATGATGCTGATCGCCGGCCCTGAACTTCTGATCGCCGATGAGCCGACCTCGGCGCTCGACGTCACCGTCCAGCTCGACATTCTGCGCATCCTCGACCGCCTCGTCATCGACCGCGGTATGGGCCTGGTCTTCATCTCGCACGACCTGCGCCTGGTCTCGACCTTCTGCGACCGCGTCATCGTCATGTATGCCGGCAAGATCGTCGAGGAGCTCAAGGCCTCGGAGCTGTCGCAGGCCCAACACCCCTATACGCAAGGCCTGCTCAACTGCATGCCCAGGATTGGCGCGAACAGGCATCCGCTGCCGGTGCTCGACCGCAAGCCGGAGTGGATGCTGTGACCCATGCCCTCTCAATCGACAGACTGCGCGTCGTCTATGACGACTTCATCGCCCTGAGGGATGTCAGCCTCACCGTCAACGCAGGCGAATCCTTCGGCCTGGTCGGCGAATCCGGCTCGGGCAAGTCGACGCTTCTGCGCGCCGTGGCCGGCCTCGCGCCCGTCTCCGGCGGCACCATCGACGTCTCCGGCCAGCGCCTCGGCAAGGTCAGGGACAAGACGTTCTACCGCCAGGTCCAGATGGTGTTCCAGGACCCTTACGGCTCGCTGCATCCGCGTCAGACGGTCGACCGGCTGCTGCTGGAGCCGCTCGACATCCATGGCTTCGGAGACACCGAAAAACGCATCCTGCGCGCCTTCGACGAGGTCGGCCTCGGTTCGAGTTTCCGGTTCCGCTATTCGCACCAGCTGTCGGGCGGCCAGCGCCAGCGCGTCGCCATTGCCCGTGCGCTGATCCTCGAACCGTCGATCCTGCTGCTCGACGAGCCGACCTCGGCCCTCGACGCCTCGGTCCAGGCCGAAGTGCTTAACCTGCTCGAACAGGTGCGCCGCGACCGCAAGCTCACCTTCATCATGGTCAGCCATGATCTTGGCGTCATCACCCATATGTGCGAACGCCTGATGGTCATGCAGGGCGGCCAGGAGGTCGAGCGGCTGCAGGCCGGCGACCTCGCCACGCGCAACGTGGCGCAGGACTACACGCGCAACCTGCTCGTCGCCTCCGAAGGTTTTGTGCGCGGCGCGTAGGCGATTCCGGGGCGACGGGAGCCATTTCCCGCCCGAAGGAAACGCAAGAACGGGCGGCTTGCGCGCGGCCTCACTTGCCTGCAATTCTGGGCCTGCAATTCTGGAGTGCAGGGGCAGCCGCTCCGCATCCTCAACCGCACAGGTGAAAAAATGCTCCTTGGCATCGACCCGCTGCTCGGCCCCGACGTCCTCTACGTGCTCCGCGCCATGGGGCACGGCGACGACCTGATCATTGCCGACGCCAATTTTCCGGCCGACGCGATGGCCAGGCAGACCGTCTTTGGCCGGCCGCTGCGCATCGATGGCGACATCGTCAGCGTCATGAAGGCTGTGCTGTCGGTGATGCCGGTCGACACCTTCGTCGACGACGCCTTCGGCCGCATGGAAGTGGTCGGCAAGCCGGACGAAATCCCCGAGGTCCAGCGCGAGGTCGGCAAGCTGATCGCGGACACGGCCACGAAGATGGTCGGCATCGAACGCTTCGCCTTCTACGAGCGCGCCAAGAAAGCCTACGCAGTCATCCAGACCCAGGAACGCCGCTTCTACGCCGACTTCGCCGTGCGCAAGGGCGTCGTGCCGCCGGGGGCGTGAGGTCCACCCTCATTGGCACAAGGCCAGCAATTCCCTTGAAGGGGGCGCAGCCGTCCCTCATTCGCCTGCCGGCACCTTCTCTCCGTCCTTACGGGTGAGGATGATGGGTTGCGCAGAACTCTCCGATGCTCAGAGCTAAAGCCCCTGCCCGCCTACGACAGCGACAGCTTCGCCGCCACATCCTTGAGCAGCGCCAGCGTCTGATCGATATCGGCCTGCCGGTCATCAAGCCGTTGTATGTAGGGACAGGTCAGCACCGCGATGGCAAATCCGTCGGACGACAGGATTGGCACCGAGATGTCCTCGATGGCCCGCATCTGCTGGCTCGGCCCAACACGGTGGCCCGTCTCGTGATAGGCCTTCAGCACCGGCTCCAGCTTTTCCCGCGCTTCGGCCATCGCAGTCCCCTCCCAGCGCGCAGCCGCCTCGGATTGCGAATGCTCGTCCTGGAAGGCCAGCAGGATGTGCCCTGAGCTGGTGGTCAGAAGATCGATGTGAGCACCGATGCGGATGCCGAATTCCCAGTTGCCGGGCGGGCTGGCATGCGCCACCACGAGCGCCGCGTCACGGTCGGGTGCCACCAGATGGCATGACTGGCCGGCGGCGATCGAGAACGCATCCATCAGCGGCTGGGCGCGGGCCACCAGACGGCGCACCGGCGGGTGGCGGTGGGCGAGGATGAACAGCTTCATCGTCAGCGCGTAGCGATCGCCCTCGGGCGAGCGGCTGACGAAATCGCGCGCCACCAGGCGTTCGAGCATGCGATAGACCTCGCTCGGTCCGCGCCCCATCGCCTCGCCGATCTCGGCGCGGGTCAGGCCGCCCGGCTGCTCCGACAGCAGCTCGAGAATGTCGAGCCCCTTGTCCAGTGCCGGCGCGCGGTAGCGCTCGTCCTTGTCCACGCTGTTGGCGGTCTTTGCCGGCCCTTTTGGCATGACGCGAAATCCTCCCGGTCGACCGGCTTCACGATTCCCCATTGCAAGGCCGGTTCATTTATGAATAGTATGTTCGTATATAGACAAGCGCAAGCAGTTTGCTGGGAGGAGCAACGGTTATGCGACTAAGCGGGAAACGCATTTTCATTTCCGCCGCTGCCCAGGGCATCGGCCGCGCCAGCGCGCTGGCCTGCGCCAATGAGGGCGCCCATGTCATTGCCACCGACATCAATGATGACGCGCTCGAAGCGCTTTCGGCCGAGCACAAGAACATCGAGGCACACCGTCTCGATGTGCGCGACGCGAAGGCCGTAGCAAGCTTCGCCGCCGGCCAGGCCCCGCTCGACGGGCTCTTCAACTGCGCCGGCTTCGTCCACAACGGCACGATCATGGACTGCAGCGACGAAGACTGGGATTTCAGCTTCGACCTCAACGTCAAGAGCATGTACCGCACCACCAAGGCGTTCCTGCCCGGCATGCTCGAACGTGCCCAAGAGACCGGCGCGGTGTCGATCCTCAACATGGCCTCCATGGCCTCATCGATCAAAGGCTTCCCCAACCGGCTGCTCTACGGCGCCACCAAGGCAGCCGTGATCGGCTTCACCAAGGGCATGGCTGCCGACTATGTGCGCCGCGGCGTCCGCTGCAACGCGCTCTGCCCCGGCACCGTCGACACCCCCTCGCTGCGCGGCCGCATCGCCACCGCCGCCGATCCGGTGCAGGCCGAGAAGGACTTTATCGCCCGCCAGCCCATCGGCCGGCTCGCCACCGTCGACGATATCGCGCCGCTGGTCGTCTACCTGTTGTCCGACGAGTCGCGCTTCGTCACCGGCCAAGCGGTCCTGGTCGACGGCGGCGTCACGATTTAGGCGGAGCGGCGGCCATGATCGCAAGGATCGACGGCCACTGCCACTACTGGGCGCTCCAGCGCGGCGACTATGACTGGCTGACACCAGACGCCGCTCATCTCGCCCCGATCTACCGCAACTTCGGCGCAGTCGACATGCGCCCGTTGGCGCGGGCCGCCGGTATCGCCAGGCGCATCCTCGTCCAGGCAGCGCCAACGGTAGCCGAAACGCAGTTCCTGCTCGACCAGGGCCGCGACGACACTGATGTCGCCGGTATCGTCGGCTGGGTCGACCTGTCGTCTTCAGACAGCGTAACCACCCTCGAACGTTTCGCCGCCAATCCGATTTTCAAAGGCGTGCGGCCGATGCTGCAGGATCTTGATGACGTCAACTGGATCGCCACCCGCCCGAACGCAAAAACCGTTGCCGCGCTGAAGCATCTTGGCTTGCGTTTCGATGCGCTGGTGCTGCCCCAGCATCTCGAGTCGCTCCGGCGCTTCGTCGAGATGCATCCTGACCTGCCGGTCGTCATCGACCATGCCGCCAAGCCCGCCTTCGCCGCTCCCACCGATGACCCGCGCCACGCGCTGTGGAAGCTCGGCATGGCCGAACTGTCGGGCCATCCGCATCTCTGCTGCAAGCTCTCGGGCCTGCTAACCGAACTGCCGGCCGAAAGCCGGTCGACGCCCGAGGCGGCGGTGGCTGCCTTGCGCCCCACCGTCGACGACCTGCTCAGCTGGTTCGGGCCGGATCGGCTGATCTGGGGCTCGGACTGGCCGGTGCTGACGCTGGCCGCCCCGTTCGCCTTCTGGGACGAGGTCACCGCCCGCCTGCTCGATGGCCTCGGCCAGTCGGAGCGTGCGGCGATCCTCGGCGGCACGGCAGCCCATTTCTACGGCATCGAGGGAGGCCGCACATGACCGCCCTCGTTGCGATGAAGGACATCGAAAAATCCTTCCCCGGCGTGCGCGCCTTGCACAATGCCCAGCTCGACCTGCGCCCGGGCGAGGTCCATGCGCTGATGGGCGAAAACGGCGCCGGCAAGTCGACGATGATGAAGATCCTCGCCGGCATCTATCGCCGTGACGGCGGCGAGATCCTGCTCGACGGCAAGCCGGTCGAAATCAACTCGCCGCGCCAGGCGCAAGACCTCGGCATTGGCATCATCCACCAGGAACTCAATCTGATGCCGCATCTGACGGCGGCGCAGAACATCTTCATCGGCCGTGAGCCGCGCAAGGTCGGCGGCCTGTTGCTCGACGAAGCCAGGCTCAACGCCGATGCCGCCGAGATCTTTGCCTCGATGCATCTCAAGCTCGACCCGCGCACGCCGGTCGGCGGGCTGACGATCGCTCGCCAGCAGATGGTCGAGATCGCCAAGGCGCTGTCCTACCGCTCGCGTGTGCTGATCATGGACGAGCCGACGGCAGCCCTGAACGACGCCGAGATCAACGAGCTCTTCGCCATCATCGCAAGGCTCAAGGCCGAGGGCGTCGGCATCGTCTACATCTCCCACAAGATGGATGAGCTGAAGCGCATCGCCGACCGCGTGACCGTCATGCGCGACGGCGAATACATCGGTACCGTTCCCGCAGCCGAGACCCCGGTCGAAAAGATCATCGCCATGATGGTTGGCCGCGCGCTGTCGGACGAACGCCCAGTCGTGCCCGACCATTCCAATTCCGAGGTCGTGCTCGAGGTCAGGAACATCAGCCGAGGCAGCGAGATCCGCGACGTCTCCTTCTCGGTCCGCAAGGGCGAGATCCTCGGCTTCGCCGGCTTGATGGGTGCTGGCCGCACCGAAGTGGCGCGCGCCATCTTCGGCGCCGACCGTCGCGACCACGGAGACGTCTTCATGCACGGCAAGAAGATCGACATCCGCAAGCCCGAGGACGCGGTGCGCGCCGGCATCGGCTACCTCTCGGAGGATCGCAAGCATTTCGGCCTCGCCACCGGCATGGACGTGCGCAACAACGTCGTGCTCGCGAGCCTTTCCCGCTTTGCCGGCCCCGGCGGCCTGCTCAGGGAAGCGGCCATGCAGCAGGCCGCCGTCCGCTACATCGACCAGCTCGCCATCAAGACGCCGTCCGACCGCCAGGAAGTGCGCCTGCTCTCAGGCGGCAACCAGCAGAAGATCGTCATCGCCAAATGGCTGCTGCGCGACTGCGAGGTGCTGATCTTCGACGAGCCGACGCGCGGCATCGACGTCGGCGCCAAGAACGAGATCTACAAGCTCTTGAACGCGCTGGCCCAGCAGGGCCGCGCCATCATCGTCATCTCCTCCGAGCTGCCCGAAGTGCTGAGGCTCAGCCACCGCATCGCCGTCATGTGCGAAGGCCGGCTGACCGGCATCCTGCCTTCCGGCGCCTCGCAGGAGGAGATCATGCATCTCGCCACGTTGAGGGGCGAGCAAAACAATAAGCCGGCAAAGGGAGAGGCCAAATGAGTGCGACAGCATCGACCGCGAACGTCTCGACAGGCGCCCGCTTCTCGGGCGCGCAGCACCGGCTTCTGGCCTTCGCCAGCCTGATTGCACTGGTCGTCGTCTTCTCCATTGCCTCGCCCAATTTCATGCAGACGTCCAACATCATCGCCATCCTGCAGGCGACGTCGGTCAACGGCGTGCTGGCGATCGCCGCGACCCTTGTCATCATCACAGGCGGCATCGACCTGTCGGTCGGCACGCTGATGACCTTCTGCGCCGTCTGTGCGGGCGTGGTGCTGACCTTCTGGGGCATGCCGCTCGGCCTCGGCGTGCTGGCCGCGATCCTCGCGGGCGCCTGCAGTGGTACTCTATCCGGCACCTTCGTCGCCAAACTCAAGATCCCGCCCTTCATCGCCACGCTCGGCATGATGCTGATCCTCAAGGGCCTGTCGCTGGTGATCTCCGGTACGCGGCCGATCTATTTCAACAACACGCCCGGCTTCACCCAGATCTCGCAAGGCTCGTTGATCGGCACCGTCCTCCCAAGCCTGCCCATCCCCAACGGCGTGCTGATCCTGTTCCTGGTCGCCATCGCGACGAGCTTCGTCCTCGAGCGCACGATTCTCGGCCGCTTCACCTTCGCACTCGGTTCGAACGAGGAAGCGGTCAGGCTTTCGGGCGTCAACACCGACCGCTGGAAGATCGCCGTCTACGCGCTTGCCGGCTCGATCTGCGGCATCGCCGGCCTGCTCATCGCCTCGCGCCTCAACTCGGCCCAGCCCGCCCTCGGCCAGGGCTACGAACTTGACGCCATCGCAGCCGTCGTCATCGGCGGCACCTCGCTCTCGGGCGGCCGCGGCACCATCATCGGCACGCTCATCGGCGCACTCATCATCTCCGTGCTCGCCAATGGCCTGCGCATCCTTTCGGTCGCCCAGGAATGGCAGACCGTGGTCACCGGCTCGATCATCATTCTCGCCGTCTACACCGACATTCTGCGGCGCCGCAGGCTTTGAGGAAGGCTTGCTTCGCGCAGCCCGTTGCTGCGCCAACACCAAGAAGAGAGCGAACACGCTCCAGGCAATTCGCATCGAAAATGAACATCAGGAGGAAACATGTTCACTAGACGCACCGTGCTCGGCGCCATTAGCGCTGCAGCCATCCTGGGCTACGGCTCGAGCTTCGCGCTGGCCCAGGACAAGATGTACATCCCGCTGATCTCCAAGGGCTTCCAGCATCAGTTCTGGCAGGCCGTGAAGGCCGGCGCAGATAAGGCTGCCGCCGATCTCGGCGTCACCGTCACCTTCGAAGGCCCGGATTCGGAATCGCAGGTCGACCGCCAGATCGACATGCTGGCGGCAGCCCTTGCAAAGAAGCCGGCAGCCATCGGCTTCGCCGCGCTCGACAGCCAGGCAGCGATCCCGCTCCTGCAACAGGCCAAGGACGCCAAGATCCCTGTCGTCGCCTTCGACTCCGGTGTCGATAGCGACATCCCGGTGGCCACCGCCTCGACCAACAACATCGC
The DNA here is from genome assembly GCF_000372965.1 of Hoeflea sp. 108. Classification (NCBI taxonomy): domain Bacteria; kingdom Pseudomonadati; phylum Pseudomonadota; class Alphaproteobacteria; order Hyphomicrobiales; family Rhizobiaceae; genus Hoeflea; species Hoeflea sp. 108. The sequence continues at coordinate 4,929,210 of NZ_KB890024.1, forward strand.
TGCCGCAGCCCTTGCCGCCGACAAGATGGCCGAGCTGATCGGCGACGAAGGCAAGGTCGCGCTCGTCGTCCACGACCAGACCAGCCGCACCGGCATCGACCGCCGCGACGGATTCGTCAACCGCATGAAGGAAGCCCACCCGAAGGTCGAGATCGTCGCAATCGAATATGGCGAGGGCGACCATCTCAAGTCGACCGAAATCACCAAGGCGATCCTGCAGGCCAACCCCGACCTCAAGGGCATGTTCGGCGCCAACGAGGGCTCGGCCATCGGCGTCGTCAACGGCGCCAAGGAACTGGGCCGCAAGCTCGTCATCATCGGCTACGACTCGGGCGCCCAGCAGAAGGCGGCGATCCGCGACGGCCAGATGGCCGGCGCCATCACCCAGAACCCCGTCGGCATCGGCTACAAGACCGTCGAGGCCGCGGTGAAGGCGGCCAAGGGTGAAGCGGTCGAAAAGCACATCGACACCGGCTTCTACTATTACGACAAGTCGAACATCGATAAGCCAGAGATCGCTGCAGTCCTCTACGACTGACGCATCCAATCCACCGGAGGCGGCCCGCCGCCTCCGGCCTCTTCCAACCAAGGTGACACCAGATGAAACTGCTCCGCTATGGCCCCAAGGGCAATGAAAAGCCAGGCCTGCTCGACGCCTCCGGCCGCGTCCGCGACCTCTCAGGCACCGTCGATGACATTGCCGGCAACGTGCTTTCGCCCGAAGGCCTCGCCCGCCTGCGCGGCATCGACCTCGAGACGCTGCCGTTGGTAGCCGGGACGCCGCAGCAAGACCTGCGCCTCGGCGCCTGCGTCGGCCGCATCGGCAAGTTCATCTGCATCGGCCTCAACTATGCCGACCACGCCGCGGAAACGGGTGCTGCCATCCCCGCCGAACCCATCGTCTTCAACAAGTGGACCTCGGCCATCGTCGGTCCCGACGACGACGTCGAAATCCCGCGCAATTCGGTCAAGACCGACTGGGAGGTCGAACTCGGCGTCGTTATCGGCAAGCCCGGACGTTACATCGACGAGGCCGACGCCATGAGCCACGTCGCCGGCTATTGCGTCGTCAACGACGTTTCCGAACGCGAGTTCCAGATCGAGCGCGGCGGCACCTGGGACAAAGGCAAGGGCTGCGACACCTTCGGCCCGACGGGCCCCTGGATGGTCACCGCTGACGAGGTCGCCGACCCGCAGAACCTCAAGATGTGGCTCGACGTTGACGGCAAACGCTTCCAGGACGGCTCGACAAAGACCATGATTTTCTCTGTCCAGCAGGTGGTCGCCTATCTCAGCCGCTTCATGAGCCTGCAGGCCGGCGACGTCATCTCCACCGGCACGCCGCCCGGCGTCGGCCTTGGGCAGAAGCCTCCCGTCTATCTCAAGCCGGGCCAGACGATGACCCTTGGCATCGAAGGCCTGGGCACGCAGAGGCAGCGCGTCGTCGCCGCCTGAACCCTTGGAGCGGGATAGCACCTCCCCAAGCCGCCATCCCGCTCTCGTTTCATCCGCATGAACTCAGCCGAAAGGTCCCCAGCCTTTCGGGCTCATGCCCAGAGGACCCACGACCATGACCAGAATCATCGACATGCGGGTGCTCGACCTGCGTTTCCCGACATCGCAGCATCTCGACGGTTCCGACGCGATGAACCCGGACCCCGATTATTCGGCGGCCTATGTCATCCTGAAGACCGACACGCCCGGCATCGAAGGTCATGGCCTGACCTTCACCATCGGCCGAGGCAACGAAATCTGCTGCGCGGCGATCGAGGCGATGCGCCACCTGGTCGTCGGTCTGGACATGAACAAGGTCACCGAAAACATGGGGGCTTTCTGGCGCCATGTCACCTCAGACAGCCAGCTACGCTGGATCGGGCCCGACAAGGGCGCAATCCACCTGGCCACGGGTGCTGTCGTCAACGCCGTCTGGGACATCTGGGCAAAGATGGTGGGCAAGCCGGTGTGGAAGCTGGTCGCCGACATGTCGCCGGAAGAACTCGTCCGCTGCATCGACTTCCGCTACATCACCGATTGCATCACCCCTGACGAAGCGCTCGCCATGCTGCGCGAAAAGGCACCCGGCAAGGCCGAGCGCATGGAAACCCTCGAGCGCGAAGGCTACCCCTGCTACACCACCTCGGCCGGCTGGCTCGGTTATGGCGATGAGAAGCTGCGCCGGCTCTGCCAGGAAGCGGTCGACGCCGGCTTCAACCACGTCAAGCTCAAGGTCGGCCGGGACAAGGCCGACGACATCAGGCGCCTGCGCATCGCCCGTGAGGTGCTCGGTCCCGACCGCCAGCTGATGATCGACGCCAACCAGGTCTGGGAGGTCGGCCAGGCCATCGACTGGGTGCGCGACCTCGCCTTCGCCAAGCCGTGGTTCATCGAGGAGCCGACCAACCCCGATGACGTCGAGGGCCACCGCAAGATCCGCGAAGGCGTCGCACCGGTTCAGGTCGCAACCGGCGAGATGTGCCAGAACCGCATCATGTTCAAGCAGTTCATCATGCGCGGTGCCATCGACGTGGTGCAGATCGATTCCTGCCGTCTCGGCGGCGTCAACGAAATCCTTGCCGTGCTGTTGATGGCAGCAAAGTACAACCTGCTCGTCTGCCCGCATGCCGGTGGCGTCGGCCTGTGCGAATATGTCCAGCACCTGTCGATGATCGACTATGTCTGCATTGCCGGAACCCGCGAGGGCCGCGTGGTCGAATATGTCGACCACCTGCACGAGCACTTCAAGGAACCCTGCGTTGTCAGCAACGCCGCCTACATGCCGCCATCGGCACCCGGCTTCTCCATCGAGATGAAGCCGGCGACGCTCGAAGATTTTCAGTTCAGGGGCTAACGGAGGCTGCGATGGAGCTCGGCCTTAGGGACAAAGTAATCATCGTCACCGGCGGCGGTGCCGGCATCGGCGGCGCGGTCACGCTCGGCCTTGCCGCCGAGGGCGCCATCCCTGTCGTCTTCGGCCGCAGCCCGCTGGCTGAAGACTTCGCCGCGAAGCTGAAGGCAGCATCACCGCGCTCGATCTTCGTCCAGATCGAGCTGATGCACGACCCGGAGATCGCCACTACGGTCGAACAGGTGGCAAAAACCTTCGGCCGCATCGACGGGCTGGTCAACAACGCCGGCATCAATGACGGCATCGATCTCGCGGCCGGCCCGGACGCCTTCCGCGAGTCGCTCGAGCGCAATCTGATCCACTACTACACCACAGCCCACCACTGCCTGCCGTGGCTGAGAAAATCGCGCGGCTCGATCGTCAACGTATCGTCCAAGACGGCATTGACCGGCCAGGGCAGCACCAGCGGCTATACCGCCGCCAAGGGCGCGCAGCTGTCGCTGACCCGTGAATGGGCCGCCGCCCTGCGCGGCGACGGCATCCGCGTCAACGCGGTCATTCCGGCAGAGGTGATGACGCCGCTCTACGAGAAGTGGCTGAAGACCTTCGACGATCCCGAAGCACGACTTGAAGAGATCACCCGCCGCATCCCGCTCGGGCAGCGCATGACGACGTCGGAGGAGATCGCCGATACCATCATCTTCCTGCTCTCCGACAAGGCCAGCCACACCACCGGCCAGTGGCTGTTCGTCGACGGCGGCTACACCCACCTCGACCGCGCGCTGGATTGACCTCGGGCCAAGCAATTCCAGAAAAAATGTGAAGCGCATTTCCGTCTGGAATTGGCCAAGAACAAAGTGCGCTAAAGCACCGGTCCAAGCATGGCGATGGCGTTGTTCCAGACCTGGCGCGACCTGCTCCACTTGGCGACCATGCGATCGCTGATGAAGACCGACGACTCGATATAGTTCTGCTGCCGCGCCCGCACCTCGCTGGTCACGTTGATGTCGTGCAGCAAGATGTTGTTCTCGAAATTCAGCTCGAAACTGCGCCGATCGAGATTGGCCGAACCGATCAGCGTCACCTCGCCATCGACGGTCAGCGTCTTGGAATGCAGCAGCCCGCCTTCATATTCGTGGATGTTTACGCCGGCATCGAGCAGCTCGCGATAGTAGCTGCGGCTCGCGGCGGCGACGATCCAGGAATCGTTGCGGCGGGGAAAGACGATCGTCGTTTCGACGCCGCGATGGGCGCAAGCGCAAAGCGCTGCCTGGATCGGCTCGTCCGGCACATAGTAGGGCGTGGTGACAATAAGCTCTCGCCGCGCCGAATTCATCAGGGCGATGAACATTTCCGGCATGGCCGAATAACGCACGGCAGCCCCCGTCCCCACCACCTGCGCCGTGAAACCGGGGCCGGCAAGCAGGTTCACCGCCCGCAGCAACGGGCTCAGGTCTTCCTTGACATGGGCCATCCAGTCGCTGGCGAACAGGTGCTGGTTCTGCCGCACCACCGGCCCCTCGAAGCGCATCATCACATCGACCCACGGCGCATAGTCTGCCTTGATGGCGAAGGCCGGGTCGGCGCAGTTCTGGCTGCCACAATAGGTGACGCGGTTGTCGACAACGGCGATCTTGCGGTGATTGCGCATGTCGATGCGCCCCTTGAGCGGGCGCAGCAGCGGATTGCCCACCGGGAGCGCCCGCGCCAGCTTCACCTTCGCGGCCGCCATCGCCTGCCAGTGCTCCGAGCGCAGCAGAAGGCGCGAGCCGATGTCGTCGACAATCACCCGGCAGGTCACGCCGCGCCTCGCCGCGCGCTTGACCGCTTCGACCATCTTCAGCCCGTTGGTGTCGGGCAGCCAGATGTAGAATAGCAGGTGCACATGGTCGGTGGCGGCGTCGATGTCGGCCACCATCGCATCGATCGCCTTGTCGGAATCGGCCATCAGTTGCGCCTTGTTGCCGCCGACCGCTGGATAGTTGCTGATCGACTGGCCAACCCGGAACAGCGGCGCATAGCGCTCGGGGATCGGCGGCTGTCCCTCGGACAAGCCCATTTCCGTAAGCGAAGGCAAGCGCTTCAGCGCATCGCGCAGCCGCGCAATACGGCGACGGCCGACATTGGTGTTGCCGAACAGGATGTAGGCAGCCACACCGACGATGGGCGCGACGATGATCACCACCACCCATGCCAGGCGCGAAGCCGGCTCACGATGCGGACGCAACAGCGCGCGGATGCAGTAGAAAACCTGCAGCGCTATCGGCAGCACGACCAGCGCCCAGCCCATGTAACCAGATGTGCTCATCCAGCCTCCGGCCTCCAAGGGAAGACGCCAACCCATAGCAGATTGTTACCGCGACAAGCCACTTGTAGGAGCTCGGTCTTGCCTGTCATGCTGCCGGCCGGGCGAAACCGCAATCAGGATGGGTGCCTTGCGATTATTTCCCGCAATGGTTGTTGATATTGCCCCTTCTTGATGCAATGTGCCGCCGCGACCAGACGCCTTGCCCTGCCCGGCCTTTCAGGGATTACGCATGCACAAGAAACTACAGGACCTCCCGACTTCTTCGGTCAACTCCAGGCTGACGCTGGGTGGCATGGCTCTCAGCGAACTGGCGCCGGAGCCGGTTGCCTACCCGCTCGTGACCTTCATTATCCGCAACTGGAACTACGGCCGCTTCGTCGGCGCGGCAATCAGGTCTGTTCGCAACCAGGACTACCCCAACCTCGAAGCCATCGTCGTCGACAACGGCTCGACCGACAACAGTCGCAGCGAGATCGAAGCGGCCATAGGCGACGATCCACGATTCAGGACGATCTGGCTCGATCGGAACCTCGGCGGGCTGGCTGCCGGCCTCGCAGGATTGCATGCCGCACGTGGTGACTTTGTGTGTTTTGTCGATTCGGACGACTATGTGTTCACCGATTTTGCTTCGACCCACGTCCAGGCGCATCTCGCGCTGGCGGGCAGGGCGGCTTTCACCTCTAACTCGGTGATCGAAGTCGACGGCGACGGCGGGATAGTGTCTCTGGATGCGAGGCTAGGCCCTTCATCGTCAGATCCATCCTTCTGCCCCGAATGGGCGGTGCCAAGGCTCTCCGAAGTGTCGGACCAAAAATTCAACCATCTCCTGCAAGGCTTGGCGGTGTTTGACCCCTGGCAGGGCGGCTGGCCATGGTCGCCTGGCACTGCGAATATGTTCCGTCGCGCCGCACTGGACCTATCAAGGCCCAGGATAGCTGACGACCAGATGTTCGGGCTGGCTGCCGACGGGCATTTCTGCATGCTTGGCCATGCGCTGGGCGGGTCGGCGACTATCAACATTCCGCTGTCGGCCTATCGTCAACACGGCGCAAATTCCTTTGCTGGAAGCTCGGCTATAAAAGCCATGTGGCAGGCCACGGGCCCGGCAACCCAGCACTTCGCAAAGCGGCGGCGAGAAGCATTGCGCGTTCTGGTCGAGCAAGCGGAGCTGTTTGTCCCCCGCATTGGGACAGCTCGCTTCTGGTCGTCGCTAGCTCACGTACTGGGCACCAACGGCAGTTCGCCCAAACAGGATTTCGATCTGCCCGAAACGCGTTCCGTCATTTCTGAAAACCTCGACCACCTGTTCGCGGCCTTCGGCAAATGGCGCACACTGCGGAAGCTGAGGGTCATGATGTCGAGGAATGCCTTGCATTCGACCCTGCGAGACAGCCGACACAGGGATTTCGCCACTTTGTACGGGCCAGGGATGGCCGGGGTGGAGATCGCTGCCTTTGCAGAGCAACTCAAGCGCAAGTTGCGCTCGCTGCGTCGACGTCCTCGATCAGCCCCGTCTGCATGGAACTAACCGACCCTCTCGACATATTGACATAAAGATGTCTTTATGTGACAGCGCATTGCTGTCGCCGAAAGGACGTAAAATGTCGCAAAACACCTCCTCCCTCGACGCCCTGTTCGGGGCCGTTTCCGCCAGATCGGATGGGTCGGAGGTGATGGCCGCGCTGAAGTCGGCCGCGCGCGAGCGCATCCTCGTGCTCGACGGGGCTATGGGCACGCAGATCCAGGGACTCGGCTTCAACGAGGATCATTTCCGTGGCGACCGCTTCGGTGGCTGCGCCTGCCACCAGCAGGGCAACAACGACCTTTTGATCCTGACCCAGCCCAAGGCGATCGAGGAAATCCACTACCGCTACGCCAAGGCCGGCGCCGACATCATCGAGACCAACACGTTTTCATCGACCTCCATCGCCCAGGCCGACTACGGCATGGAGGACATGGTCTACGAGCTCAACCGAGACGGCGCCCGCCTCGTCCGCCGCGCCGCGATCCGTGCCCAGCAGGAGGACGGCCGCCGTCGCTTCGTCGCCGGCGCGCTCGGGCCGACCAACCGTACCGCCTCGATCTCGCCCGACGTCAACAATCCCGGGTACCGCGCCGTCAGCTTCGACAACCTGCGCCTCGCCTATGGCGAGCAACTGCGCGGCCTGATCGACGGCGGCTCGGACATCATCCTGATCGAGACCATTTTCGACACGCTGAACGCCAAGGCGGCGATCTTCGCCTGCGAGGAGATCTTCCTCGAAAAGGGCGTGCGCCTGCCGGTCATGATCTCGGGCACCATCACCGACCTCTCGGGCCGCACCCTGTCGGGTCAGACACCGACTGCCTTCTGGAACTCGGTGCGCCACGCCAAGCCCTTCACCATCGGCCTCAATTGCGCGCTCGGCGCCAACGCCATGCGCCCGCATCTGTCGGAGCTCTCCGATGTCGCCGACACCTTCACCTGCGCCTATCCCAATGCAGGCCTGCCCAACGCCTTCGGCCAGTATGACGAAAGCCCGGAATTCATGGCCGCCCAGGTCGAGGAGTTCGCGCGCGAAGGCCTGATCAACGTTGCCGGCGGCTGCTGCGGCTCGACGCCCGAGCACATCCGCGCCATCGCGGAAGTCGTTGCCAAGCACCCGCCGCGCCAGGTGCCGGAGCACCGCGCCATCATGGCGTTGTCGGGTCTTGAGCCTTTCGCACTGACCGAGGAGATTCCCTTCGTCAATGTCGGCGAGCGCACCAACGTCACCGGCTCGGCCAAGTTCCGCAAGCTGATCACGGCAGGCGACTACGCCACCGCCCTCGACATCGCCCGCGACCAGGTCGCCAACGGCGCCCAGATCATCGACGTGAATATGGACGAGGGCCTGATCGATTCGAAAAAGGCGATGGTCGAATATCTCAACCTGATCGCCGCCGAGCCCGACATTGCGCGTGTGCCTGTCATGATCGACAGCTCCAAATGGGAGGTCATCGAGGCCGGCCTGAAATGCGTGCAGGGCAAGGCAATCGTCAATTCGATTTCCATGAAGGAAGGCGAGGAAGCTTTCCTGCATCATGCCCGCCTCTGCCGCACCTATGGCGCCGCCGTCGTCGTCATGGCCTTCGATGAGCAAGGCCAGGCCGACACCAAGGCGCGCAAGGTCGAGATCTGCACCCGCGCCTACAAGCTTTTGACCGAGCAGGCCGGCTTCGCGCCCGAGGACATCATCTTCGACCCCAACATCTTCGCTGTCGCCACCGGCATCGAAGAGCACGACAATTACGGCGTCGACTTCATCGAGGCCGCGCGGGAAATCACGCAGTCTCTCCCGCATGTGCACGTCTCGGGCGGCGTGTCGAATTTGTCCTTCTCGTTCCGCGGCAACGAGCCGGTGCGTGAGGCCATGCACGCCGTGTTCCTCTACCACGCCATCCAGGCGGGCATGGACATGGGCATCGTCAATGCCGGCCAGCTGGCCGTCTATGAATCGATCGACCCCGAGCTGCGCGAGGCCTGCGAGGACGTGGTGCTGAACCGCGTGCCGAAGTCGGGCGGCACCGCCACCGAGCGCATGCTCGAACTGGCCGAGCGCTACAAGGGTTCGGCAGGCAAGGAGGCCAAGGAAAAGGACCTCGCCTGGCGCGAATGGCCGGTCGAAAAACGCCTCGAGCACGCACTCGTCAATGGCATCACCGAATACATCGACGCCGACACTGAGGAAGCGCGCCAGAAGGCCGAACGGCCGCTGCATGTCATCGAAGGCCCGCTGATGGCCGGCATGAATGTCGTCGGCGACCTGTTCGGCGCGGGCAAGATGTTCCTGCCGCAGGTGGTGAAATCCGCACGCGTCATGAAGCAGGCGGTCGCCGTGCTGTTGCCCTATATGGAGGCCGAGAAGGCCGCAAATGGAGGCTCCGACCGCAGGAGCGCGGGAAAGATTCTGATGGCGACGGTGAAGGGTGATGTCCACGACATCGGCAAGAACATCGTCGGCGTCGTTCTCGCCTGCAACAACTACGAGATCATCGACCTCGGCGTCATGGTGCCGGCGACCAGGATCCTGCAGACCGCGCGCGAGCAGAATGTCGACATCATCGGCCTGTCCGGCCTCATCACGCCCTCGCTCGACGAGATGGCCCATGTCGCCGCCGAAATGGAGCGCGAGGGTTTCGACATCCCGCTGCTGATCGGCGGCGCCACCACCAGCCGCGTCCACACGGCAGTGAAGATCCACCCGCGCTATGCCAGCGGCCAGGCTGTCTATGTCACCGACGCCAGCCGCGCCGTGGGCGTGGTGTCGAGCCTGCTCTCGCCGGAGGCGAAGGCCGGCTATGTCGAGGGCATCCAGGCCGAATATGTGAAGGTCGCCGAGGCGCATGAGCGCTCCGAGCGCGAGAAGCAGCGCCTGCCGCTGGCCCGCGCCCGCGCCAATGCGCAGAAGGTCGACTGGGCCGGCTACACGCCGCCGAAGCCGAGCTTCCTCGGCACAAAGGTGTTCGAGAGCTGGGAGCTCGCCGAACTCGCCCGCTACATCGACTGGACGCCCTTCTTCCAGACCTGGGAGCTCAAGGGCCGCTATCCCAAGATCCTCGAGGACGAGAAGCAGGGCGCGGCCGCACGTCAGCTGTTCGAAGACGCCCAGGCGATGCTGAAAAAGATCATCGACGAGAAATGGTTCGCGCCCAAGGCCGTGATCGGCTTCTGGCCGGCCAACACAATCGGCGACGACATCAGGCTGTTCGCCGACGATACCCGCCAGAGCGAGCTCGCGACCTTCTTCACGCTGCGCCAGCAGCTGACCAAGCGCGACGGCCGGCCCAATGTGGCGCTGTCCGACTTCGTCGCTCCATCCGACAGCGGCAAGGCCGATTATGTCGGCGGCTTCGTGGTGACGGCGGGCATCGAAGAAGTGGCGATCGCCGAGCGCTTCGAGCGCGCCAATGACGACTACTCCTCGATCCTGGTCAAGGCGCTGGCCGACCGTTTTGCCGAGGCTTTTGCCGAATGCCTGCATGAGCGCGTCCGCAAGGAATTCTGGGGCTATGCCAAGGATGAGAAGCTGACCAGTGACGAGCTGGTCGGCGAGGCTTATGCCGGCATCCGCCCGGCGCCCGGCTATCCGGCCCAACCCGACCATACCGAAAAGACGACGCTGTTCCGCCTGCTCGACGCCGAGAAAACCGCTGGCGTGACCCTGACCGAAAGCATGGCCATGTGGCCCGGCTCGTCTGTCTCGGGCCTCTATCTGTCGCACCCCGAGAGCTATTACTTCGGCGTCGCCAAGGTCGAGCGCGATCAAGTCAAGGACTATGCGGAGCGCAAGGGCATGTCGCTCCAGGAGGCAGAGCGCTGGCTGGCGCCGATCCTCAACTACCTGCCGACGGCCTTCGCCGAGGCGGCTGAATAGTTGCCGGCTTCGCGGCTTGCGCGCTTGACCGGCGCGCCACTATAGCGTGCCGCACGGTTATGGTTCTCCCGCCTCTGGGCGGGAGCTAAGAGGGAATTCGTAGAAGCCGAAGCTGCCCCGCAACTGTAAGCGGCGAGCCACATTGCCCACCGCGTCACTGGCATGAAGCCGGGAAGACAGGCGATGAAGCGACGACCTGCGAGCCAGGAGACCTGCCTGACCAAGTGAGGTTCCGTGGGCGGGGTGTACCACAGGGACGCGGTTGAATCGGTTGCCGTTCCGGCGCCGTTCGGCCTGCGTTACCGCACTCCCGCTCCGGCTGGTCAGGGATTGCAGGTGTCGAACTCAACCGAAAACAACTCCGTGCCACACCGCATGTGCTGCTCGTCGCAAAGTCCGCCTTTGCCGCAGCCCCCCAAGCAGATGCAGCAACTTACCGACCTCGCAGCCGCGCTGCCCGGCGTCGCCGGCGCCAGCTTCGGCTTCACCGAGCAAGGCACGCCGTCACTGCGCGAGGTCCTTGGCTCGCTGCGGGCAGCCGGCGCCTCCGTCATCCAGGTCTTTCCGGAAGGCACCTATTATGGCGGTGTCACCGAGGCAGCCGTCGACCGAATCGTGTCGGAACATCTGCTCGGCGGCAGCATCGTCGACGACTTCGCTTACCAGCCCACCGGCCGCAAGCAGACACTGCGCCCGCCCTTTCCCGCCGAGTCCAGCTAGATTCATAGAAACTGCGCGCCGAAAGAAAGCCGGCTAATCACTTGATCGAAATGAAAGGCGGAGGCATGCCCCTTTCGCAGTCTCCATAACCGCGACCTGCCCCCCGTGCAGCGCCATGATCTCGCGCACCAGGTTGAGTCCCAGCCCGGCGCCGCGCCCATCGGACCTGAGGCGGTTGAACGGTTCGAAGATGGCCTTGCGCTGGTCGGCGGCAATGCCTTGCCCCTCGTCACAAACCTCGACGAAGCCGGCCGCCCCCACGCGTACCGTGATGACGCCCCGGCGTCCGCCATGATCGATGGCATTTTGCACCAGATTGGTCAGCGCCCGTTCGAGCGATGTCTGGTCACCCTCTACCGGAACTGTCTCCACCTCGGGCTCGAACGACATGTCGTAACCCGCCGCGAGCGCCAGCGGCCCGAGATCGAACACCACCTGCTTGGCCATGGCGACGAGATTGACCGATGCAAACCGGTTCCCCTTCTGGTCGAGCCGCTGCAGATCGAGCAACTGCCCGGCGAGCGTGGTCAGCCGCGCCGCATCCTCGAGCAGCTCTCTCTTGTCCGCGCCTGCCGGCAGCGCCGAGACACGCGCGTTCAGGATGGCGATCGGCGTGCGCAATTCATGCGCGGCCTGGGCGAGGAAGTGCTGATGGCGCTCGTACCCCGCATCGAGACGCCGGAGCGCATCATTGACGGCGCTGACAAGCGGACCGATTTCGACCGGCACCTCGTTCACCGGCAGCTGCACACCGCGCTTGTCGAACTCGATGCGCGTGGCCTGTGACACAGCCTGCCCCAGGCCCGCCAGCGAACGGCGCACGACAAGCGGTGTGGCAACCATCGTCGCCAGCGCCATGAGACCGATCACCGGCAAGATCACCGAAATGAACCCACCCGAGACACCCGCAAGCAAACGTTGGACGGACATCCGGCCTTGCGTGCCGGTCAGGATCTGCACCTTGCCGGCAGCGGTATCGGTCCATTTGACGATCGCGTCGGGCTTGGCTTCGTCGCCGAGCGGATGGCCCAACCGTGCGTCGTTCAGCTGCTCGATGATACCGGCGACGGGCGCATAGACAGGTGGTATCGTGCCTTCGCTCAAGCGGTGTCCCGTCTTGTCGCGCATGACGAACCACAGGCCAGGTGCATGCGTCCTGAGCCGCGCCAGTTCCGATGTCGGCGCAAGGGCGAGCCCGCCATTGGCGTCCCGCACCACGGCATCCGCAAGCACATCGAGGCTGCCGCCCTCATAATCGTCGACGAGATAGCCTGTGCCCCACAGGGCAGCGACGATCAGCACCAGGAACGCCGCGATCATGGCCGCCTGCAGCGTCACCATTCGGCTGACCAGAAGCCACTTGAGCGACGGCGGCCTTGTTGCCATCACGGCGTCTCGCGCAACAGATAGCCGACGCCGCGAATGCCGCTGATGACGACGCCAGCATCGGCGTCCACCAGCTTGCGGCGAACCCTGGAGATATGGGTGTCGAGCGCATTCGACTCGATGTCGTCGTTCATGCCGAAGACCGCTTCCATCAGCGTTTCGCGCAGCACCATGCGGCCCATACGCCGCATCAGCGCCTCGAGCACCAGCAATTCCCGCCGGGGCATGCGCAGGTGAATGCCTCCGACATGCGCTTCGCGATGGGTGAAGTCGAACGACATGCGGCCGACATTGGCGACGTCGGGCTGCAGGTTGACCGGCCGCCGCATGATGGCCCTCAGTCGCGCCAGCAGCTCCTCGAAGGCAAAAGGCTTGCCGAGATAATCGTCGGCCCCGCTGTCCAGGCCGGCAACCCGGTCGATCAGATCGCCCTTTGCCGTCAGCACCAGCACCGGCACCACATTGCCGTTGGCCCGCAGCGACCTGACGAGCGAGAGCCCGTCTCCGTCGGGCAGCCTCCGGTCCAGCACCACCACGTCGTAGATGTCCCTGTAGAGAGCGGCTTCCGCATCCGCGAGGCTGGCCACGTCATCGACGACCATGTCGTGGCGAACCAGCCCACTGCGCAGGACCCCGACCATGGCCTGCTCGTCTTCCACCAAAAGCACGCGCATCAATCCGCTCCGCCGCTCGCCCGGATGGTTTAGCCGCTCGGCCACATGGTTGCATTGAGAAAACCTGTCATGCCACCCGCAACAGGGCGTTCCCGCCCTCACCGGCAACAAGGCACCCCAGTTTGCGAAATCCTTTTGCCTGACAGGTTTTCTCAATCCGGGCGTGTGACCTCTCCGGCCCTCAACTGGATAGGACCCAATCAATGCTGCCTGCCACCTGCGGCCTCACGGTCGAACGACAACCCGCGCCCTTTTCTCACACCATTGTCGTGGATGGCCAGAATGTCGCTCGCTGATATTCCACCCTTCTTCCTGGCCTGGCTTCGCAATCCGCGCAGCATCGCCGCCGTAGCCCCGTCGGGCGCCCGTGTCGCCGACCTGATGACACAGGACATAAACGCTGCCACAGGACCCGTCCTCGAGCTGGGGCCAGGCACCGGCTCGTTCACCTATTCTCTGCTCCGGCGCGGCGTCCGCGAAAGCGACCTGACACTGGTCGAATTCAGCGCCGATTTTGTGGAGCTGTTGAAAAAGCGATTCCCGCGGGCGCGCGTACTCAAGATGGACGCGACGCGGCTCGGCGACATCGCCTTGTTCGACCGGGCCACAACAGGCGCGGTGGTCAGCGGGCTCGGCTTCCGCGCCATGCAACCCCAGCAGCATGCCGCCATCCTGGCCGGCGCATTCAAGCACCTCAGGCCCGGCGGCGCCTTCTACCAGATCACCTACGGCCCGCGCTGTCCTGTACCCACTTCCGTGCTCGGCCAGCTGAAGCTCGCCTCAGCCTTTGTCGGCCGGACCCTCTGGAACGTGCCGCCGGCCTCGGTCTACCGGATTGAGAGGTGCAATGAGCGCTGATGTGTCGATCGACATGCCACAAGGCGTCGCGATGCTGCTGAGCTTCGGGCTTGCCGGTATCTTCTGCCTCGCCATAGCCGAGAAATTCGTGCCGCTGTTTCCCTCCTACATCCTGCTGATGCTGCTGGGATTGACAGTGCCGGACGGCCCGGCTCTGCTGTTCACCATCGTTGCCACGACGCTCGGCTCGGTGTTCGGCGGGCTTGGCTGGTATGCAATTGGCTGGACGCTCGGTCCACAACGGGCCCGCGCGGCCGTCAGCCGCTACGGCAGGTTCGTGCTGCTGAAGCTGGCCTTCTACGATCGGCTGACGGACGGCTACCGCCGCAATCATTTCTGGGTGACGCTGTCGGGCCAGGTCGTTCCGGCGGTTCGCATCTACCTGGCCCTGCCGGCCGGTGCCCTGCGGCTCGACCTCAAGACGTTCCTGGCAGCGACCACGCTTGGCTGCCTGACGTGGAACGCCCCGTTCCTGTGCCTGGGCTTTGCCTTGCGCAGCAGCGGACACGATCTTGCTCAGATAGGCTTCTGGGCCGCCTGCACGGTCGTCGGGCTGGAAGGCTTGATCTTGCTTGCCGTTCGCAGACGAAAAGCCGCCGTGCGGCCATAGGCAACCAGTCAGCTTTGCCGGACCCCAGAAACGACGAAGGCCGCGGTGTTAGCCGCGGCCTTATCGTGGAGTAATTGGAGCGGGTGAAGCGATTCGAACGCTCGACCCCAACCTTGGCAAGGTTGTGCTCTACCCCTGAGCTACACCCGCTCGCCGCGGCTCGTCGCCGCAACGGCTGCTATATGGCCGAAGACCGCGGCGAATGCAACAGGGAAAAACCGCTCTTTTTTGAACTTTTTTCGAGAGCCCCCGCAAACCCATATTTCCCCTCGGGAAGCTTCCCCGATTGGCAAAGCCGGGCTTGTGTCGAAAGCCGGCTTTGCCCATAAACCTCGCGCAACGGCAATTCCCGGAAAACCCGATGACCGCCACGACAGCCCCCAAGACCCGTGCCGAACTGCTCGCCTATCTGGCGGAACTCGGCATTTCCGTCACCACCCATGACCACCCGCCGCTGTTCACCGTCGCCGATTCGCAGGCCCTGCGCGGCGCGATCCCAGGCGGCCACACCAAGAACCTGTTCCTCAAGGACAAGAAGGACAATTTCTTCCTGGTGACCGTCGACGAAGACGCCAATGTCGACCTCAAGCAGATCCACCAGCTGATCGGCGCCGCAAGCCGTGTTTCCTTCGGCAAGCCCGAGGCGCTGATGGAACTGCTCGGCGTCATCCCGGGAGCCGTCACCGTGTTTGGCCTCATCAACGATACGGCAGGTAAGGTGAAGGTCGTGCTCGACGCGCCGTTGATGGAAAACGCCACCATCAACGCCCACCCGCTGACCAATGAGGCAACGACGTCGATCGGTCGCGACGAACTGTTGCGTTTCGTCAAGGCAACGGGCCACGATCCTGTTATCTTGAAAGTCTCGGCCTGATCGCCACATGGTGGCTGAACAGCCCCTCCGAACGCCGGCCGGCAACACATCGAAAGAGTGAAGATGAGCAACGAGAACAATCCCTTCGGCGGCCTGAGCGGCAACTACGCCACCAATGTGCAGTTTGGCGCAGGCGACGTTGCGGCCCAGCCGGCAGCCAACCTCATCAAGGACACCACCACTGCCGCCTTCGCCGCCGACGTCATCCAGGAATCGCGCAACCAGCCGGTGCTCGTCGATTTCTGGGCGCCCTGGTGCGGACCGTGCAAGCAGCTGACTCCGGTCATCGAGCGCGTCGTCCAGGCCGCCAGCGGCCGCGTCAAGCTCGTCAAGATGAACATCGACGATCACCCCGCCATTGCCGGTCAGCTCGGCATCCAGTCGATCCCGGCGGTCATCGCCTTCAAGAACGGCCAGCCGGTCGACGGCTTCATGGGCGCGGTACCCGAAACGCAGATTCGCGACTTCATCGATCGCGTCGCAGGAAAAGGTGGCGCAGCCCCCCAGATCGAGGAGGCCATGACTGCCGCCGCCGAAGCCCGCGCCGCCGGCGACCTGCAGACGGCCGTCCAGATCTACGACGCCGTGCTCGAGCAGGCGCCTGATACCATCGACGCCATTGCCGCCCTGGCGGAGATCCTGTTCGAGGCTGGCGATGCCGCTGGCGCTGCCGAGGTGCTGGCCCGCGCGCCCGAGGACAAGGCGGATGCCGCCCCGCTCGCTTCCGTGCGCACCAGGATCGCGCTCGCCGAGCAGGCCGCCGAGCTCGGCGATTCGGCCGAACTGGAGCGTCGCATTGCCAGCGACCCGAAGGACCATCAGGCACGTTTCGACCTCGCCATGATCCAGAACGCCAGGGGCGATCGCGCCGAGGCGGCGGACAATCTGCTGGCCATCGTCAAGACCGACCGCACCTGGAACGATGACGGCGCCAGGGCGCAACTGCTCAAGCTGTTCGAGGCCTGGGGCATGACCGACGATGTGACGCTCGCCACCAGGCGCAAGCTGTCGTCGCTGCTGTTTTCGTAAACAGCACGGGGCAGCCTTGCGCTCTGGCGCGGCAGCCCCAGATGATGTGGCATCTGCGAGGACAAGATGCAGGCAGGGAACGCGCACTACCGGCTCGACACTGATCTACCGACGACGCTGGCGGTTTTCCCGCTGCCGGCGGCACTGCTGTTGCCGGGCGGCCGCATGCCGCTCAACATCTTCGAGCCGCGTTATCTCCAGATGGTCGACGAGGTTGTCGGCGGCTCACGCCTGATCGGCATGATCCAGCCGTCGCTTGACGGCGCCATACGGGCCGACGGCGAACCAAAGCTCTGCCCGGTCGGCTGTATCGGCCGCATCACCTCTTTCGCCGAGACCGGCGACGGCCGCTACCTCGTCTCGCTCCAGGGCGTCTGCCGCTTCAGGGTGGTACAGGAACTCACGGTCAAGACTCCGTTTCGCCAGTGCAAGATCGCGCCATTTGCAACCGACCTTTCGGAGGATAATCTGGCAGGTGAGATCGACAGGCCGGCGCTGCTGCGAGCCTTCCGCACCTACCTCCAGGCCAACGAGCTCGAGGCAGACTGGGAGAGCGTCGGCCGGGCCGACAACGTCATGCTGGTCAACGCGCTGTCGATGATGGCGCCCTATGGCGCGGCCGAAAAGCAGGCATTGCTCGAAGCTCCTGACCTCAAGACGCGCGCCGAGACGCTGATCGCCATCACCGAAATGACTTTGGCGCGCGAGAACGACGAATTCGGGCCAAGTCTTCAGTAGAAGGCGTCAGGCTGCATGGGCTCGGGCAATGGTCCGCGCAACCGCTGCAATCCCGGCCTGGCAAAATACTCCGGACAATTGCCGTACGGTGAGAGGCGGATAAAGAAGGTCCGTCAGACGACAGGAGGCCAAAGATGGGCGAAACCGGCAAACGCGACATCGACGTCAAGCTGCTCGAACTGCTCGCCTGCCCGCTGACCAAAGGGCCGCTCGTCTGGGACGCAGAGCGCGGCGAACTGGTGTCCCGTCTGGCTCGCCTTGCCTACCCGGTGCGCGACGGCATTCCTGTCATGCTGCCTTCAGAAGCGCGGCAGATCGGCGAGCCGGAAACAAATCCGGGCACCTGACCCTGCCTGTCCGCGGCGTCGCACCCGAGCCAAGTGGTCGCGCCGTGCCTCCATTCCCGCCTGCGGAGCGGTAGCAAACCTCGGCAGCCATCTGTGCTCTGCTGTCCCTCTATTGAAAGTTGCGGCCCTTGGGCATGACGGTGCTCGCCTTGCGGGCCAGGGTTTCGTAGCTCTGCAGAATGCGCGGATCACGCGCGGCCTTGTCCGCGGCACTTGCCCGTGCTTCCGGCGCCGGCCTGGTTCCGGCATCAGCACTCGCCTGCAATTCCTCCGACATCGCCGCCAGCCAATGCGTCCAATCCTCCATCTTGTCGGCAACGATATGGATGACGTCGGATTCTTTCTGCAGCTTGCCGGTGACGCGGATGAACTTCGACCCCATGATCACGGGCCGGAAGCGGTCGAAAACCCGCGACCAGACGATGACATTGGCAATCGAATGCTCGTCCTCCAGCGTAAGAAATATCGCATTGCCCTTGCCCGGTCGCTGGCGGACAAGCACCAGCCCGGCGACGGAGACGCGCCGCCCATCGGGCACGTCGCCGAGCCGGGCATTGGGCGTGATACCGGCACGGTCGAGGTGATGCCTGAGGAAGGCCACCGGATGCGCCTTCAGCGACATGCCCAGCGAGCGGTAGTCGTGGATGACATGCTCGCCGAGCGGCATGCGCGGCAGCTGCGTCTGGGGCTCGTTGTCGACCAGCTGGACATCGGGGCGGTCGAACAACGGCAGCATTTCAGCGGCACTCCTGCCGTCAAGCGCCCGTACTGCCCACATCGCTGCGCGCCTGTCGATATCGATCGAGCGGAAGGCGTCGGCCTGGGCGAGCAGCTCGATCTCGCCGACGTCGAGTCCTGAGCGCAGCCAGACATCGCGCACCGAGACGTAGCCCTTGCCGCGCCGCTCGACGAATGTCTGCATCTTCTTGTCGGAAAGCCCCTTGATCTGGCGAAAGCCGAGCCGGACGGCGTGGCTGGTCCTGATGACATCCCGCATTTCGGCGTGGCGTTGCTGGATGCGTTTCGGGTCGAAGCCCGACCGCTCGAGGGTGCAGTCCCAGACGGAGTGGTTGATATCGATCTGTCTGATCTCGACACCATGATCCTGTGCATCGCGCACCAGCTGAGCTGGCCGGTAGAAACCCATCGGCTGCGCGTTCAGGATCGCCGCGCAGAACACATCGGGATAATAGGCCTTGAACCAGCAGGAGGCGTAGACAAGTAGTGCGAAGGCCGCGGCATGGCTCTCGGGAAAGCCGTACTCACCAAAACCCTCGATCTGCTTGAAACAGCGCTCGGCGAAGTCGCGCTCGTAGCCTCTTTTGACCATGCCTTTGATCATGCGGTCGCGGTAATTGCCGATCGTACCGGTACGCTTGAAGGTCGCCATGGCGCGCCGGAGCTGGTCGGCCTCGCCGGGCGTGAACCCGCCGGCGACGATGGCGATCTTCATCGCCTGCTCCTGGAACAGCGGCACACCCATCGTCTTGCCGAGAATGTCCTCAAGTTCCGTCTTGGGAAAGTCGACGTCCTCCTTGCCCTGCCGGCGACGGAGATAAGGGTGCACCATGTCGCCCTGGATGGGACCGGGCCGGACGATCGCCACCTCGATGACGAGATCGTAGAACTCGCGCGGCCTGAGGCGCGGCAACATCGACATCTGCGCCCGGCTCTCGATCTGGAAGACGCCGAGCGTGTCGGCCCGGCAGATCATGTCATAAACCTTGGGATCCTCCGGCGGCAACGTCGCCAACTCGAGCGGGCGGCCATGGCGGTCACGCTCGTCGTAATGTACCTCAAGCATTTTGAAGGCCTTGCGCAGGCAGGTCAGCATGCCGAGCGCCAGCACATCGACCTTCAATATGCCGACGGCGTCGAGGTCGTCCTTGTCCCATTCGACCATTTTGCGTTCGTCCATCGCCGTCTTGATGATCGGCACGATCTCGTCGAGCCGATCGCGGGTGATGACAAAGCCGCCGACATGCTGGGACAAATGGCGGGGAAAGCCCATGATCTCGTTGGCGCGGTCGATGACATGCCGCGTCACCGGATCCGCCTTGTCGAGGCCACCAGCAGTCGCTTCCTTCTCGCCCAGTTCGGACGAATACCAGCCCCAGATCGAGCCCGACATGGCGCCCCTGACGTCGTCGGACAGACCCATCGCCTTGGCGACCTCGCGCAGGGCCGAACGACCGCGATAGGTGACGACGGAAGCCGCGAGCGCGGTGCGCTTGGCGCTGTATCTTTTGTAGATGAAGGCAATGACCTCGTCGCGCCGCTCGTGCTCGAAGTCGACGTCGATATCTGGCGGCTCGCCACGCTCTTCCGAGATAAAGCGTTCGAAGAGCACGTCGACGATGTCGGGCCCGACATCGGTGATGCCGATGCAGAAACAGATGACCGAATTGGCCGCCGACCCACGCCCCTGACAAAGGATACCTACCGAACGGGCGAATTTCACGATCTCGTGGACGGTGAGGAAATAGCGGGCGTAGTTGAGCTTTTCGACGATGCCGAGCTCATGCCGGATGATGCCCTGCACCTTCTCCGGAACACCGTCAGGGTAGCGCTTTTTCGCCCCTTCCCAGGTCAGCCTTTCCAATTCGGCTTGCGGTTCGAGGCCCGATTCCGTCGGCTCGTCTGGATAATTGTATTTGAGCTCCTTCAGCGAGAAAGAGAGGCTGTCGGCGAAGCGCAGCGTCTCGGCAAGTGCCTCCGGATGGCTGCGGAAAAGCCTCGCCATATCGACAGGCTCCTTGAGGTGGCGTTCGGCGTTCGCCCTGAGCTCGAAACCGGCCTCGGCAACAGGCACGCTGAGGCGGATCGCCGTCAGGACGTCCTGCAGGGCGCGCTGCCCCGGGGCATGGTAGAGCGCGTCATTGGTCGCCATCAGCGGCACTCCTGCCATGGCGGCCATTGTCGCGGCCTGCTCGATCCTGAAGCGGTCGTCACCGCCGAAATTCGGCGCAACCGCCAGCCACAAGGAGGCTCCGAACCGCTCCTTTAGACTACGCAGAAGCGCAACGTCATCTTGCGTGGCGGCGGCGACGTCGGGCAGGACTGCAAGTGACAGCAGATCCCCCCACTCGAAAAGATCCTCCCGATAAAGAAGCGGGGCACCCTTTTTGCTTTCAGGTCGAGCATTCGCCTCAGTGAGCATGCGGCACAGATGCCCCCACCCCTTGCGATTTCTAGGGTAGGCGAGCATGTCGGGCGTTCCATCAGCGAAAACCAGCCGGCATCCCGGGTGGTAGGCCAACCCTTCCGTCTCCGCCATCTTCCACGCGCGGACAACACCGGCCACCGTGTTGCAATCGGCAAGGCCGATGGCCGAAAGTCCCAGGAACTTGGCCGCGATCACCAGCTCTTCCGGAGCAGAGGCCCCACGCAGGAACGAGAAGTTCGACTGGATGCCGAATTCGGCATAGCTGGCTGCGACGACCATGTTCATGCGAAGACCCCGTGCAGGAACCAGCGCGGTACCGCCTGCGTAGTGTAGAGGCCTTGCCGATAGAGCCAGTAGCGGCGGCCCTCCGCATCCTCGATGCGATAGTAATCGCGCGTCGGCGCATCCGCGGCCTCACGCCACCATTCGGGTGCTATGCGCTCGGGCCCTTCGGCACGGGCCACGCGATGCAGCGCCCGGCGCCAGCGGAAATTGAGCGGCGGGCCGTCGGGAACCTCGGTTGCCGGAACATCGATGAGTTCGGGCTGGCGGAACAGGCGGATGGGGCGATCGGCCGGCCTTGGTCGTCTCGTCGCCGTTGGTGCCCCCGTGGCCGGCCGCTCGACCATCTCCTTGCGGGCTTCCTCCCGGGCATAGGGCCGGGCGGGCGCGGCACGTTCCGGCAAATGGCTCTCGACGGGGACGGCCTCAAGCACCGCGGTTTCGCCAAGACGCGCACCGATGCGATCGGCGAAGATCGCCAATTCCTCGCCGCCATCCTCGACTTCGCCGGCAAGATCGGCCTGGCGAGCATCGAACCGGGCCGTCGACAAGGCGGAAAGACGCACGAGGTCGAAGCCGAAGCCGGCATCAATGGTATCGCCGAGCGTCGCCAGCCGCTCATGGAACAGCCTGCGCACCAGTACCGGTTCACGGATGGGGCGCGAGGCGCCGACCGTTATGCGGCTGACCATGCCGTCGACCCTGAACAGCAAAAGTTCGAGCCCGCGCGCGCCCTCTTCCCGACGTTCGAGATCGACCTTGAGGGTGGCGGCGAGCAGGCTGATCAGCCGCTCGATGTCGTCAACGAGCGACAGCGGGTCGGCGAGGTGCCGTTCGACCGAGAGCGGGGCTATGGGCAAGCGCGGCGAAATCGCCTCCTCGAGCCGGCCCAGCGCCTGGTCCAGGCGCTCCATGAGTTCGGCACCGAAACGGCGGACGAGTGGCGCGCGCGGCCCGTCCATGATCGCGCCAACGGTGCGCAGGCCGACGCTTTCGAGGCTCGCCTTCGTCTTGACGTCGATCCTCAGCGCCGACAGCGGCAGGCGGATGAGGAAATTGCGCTCGTTGCCCGGAGCAAGGATCTGGCCACTGGCGAAGCGGGCGGCGGCCCAGGCGGCACCCGGGGTCGAGGCAAGGCCGGCACGGACGTCGAAACCCTGGTGGAAGAAACGCATCATGAGATCGTTGAGCAACGCCTTTTCGCCGCCGAACAGGTGGGCGCAGCCTGAAATGTCGAGGAACAGCCCATCGACGCCGTCCAGGGCGACAAGCGGCGTGTAACGGTCGCACCAGTCGGCCAAGCCTTCGAGCAGCCTGCGGTCGGCCTCGGGATCGGCCTCGACGACGTCGATGTCGGGGTGCATGGCGCGTGCTTCGGCGATGCCCATGCCCGGTTTGAGCCGGAGAGCCTCAGCCCGCGCGTCGAGGCCGGCGATGCGCTGGGTGTTGCTCTCGCGGTGGCTGATCACCAACGGCTTGACCTGTTGCGGGCTTGAACGCCAGGATCGCCCCAGGCGGCGCCGGAGGACGCGTTCGGCCGCGAGATGGGGAAACCACAGCGACACGATTCTCTGGACTTCTCTCGGTGAGGGTGTGTGCATCGGGGTTCCATTCCAGAATGAAGCTGCCGGGAAGAGCCGTGCGGCTCTTGCCGATCTCGACGGCGAAGGCGGGCGCGCCGATCGAACCGACCAGCGGCCCAAGAAGTGTTTGCCGCAGCGTCGCCGGCGCAGGCGAGACGACAAGCCGGACGGGTGCCGCCGTCGGCTCCGGTTCGGCCGACTGGCGCAGCAGGAAGACGGGGCGGCCGCTGTCCTGAGCCCGGCGATGCAGGCGGCGCGTCGCCGTGAGGTCGACGATGCGAGGATTGCCGCGCAGCTCGACGACGATGGCCGCGATCTCCTCGATGCGGGCGGCTTCCTCGGCGATCCAGAGAACATCGGCCGGCTTCGGCGCTTCGGCGAACAGGAGGCTTTCAGCCGGAATGCCGAAGAACCTGTCCAGGCCCGGCGCGTAGGGAAATCCCGCTTCCCTGAAGACCTCGGTCGTGCCGACCCACAGGACGAGATCCCTGGGCCGCGACCGCTCCCTCAGCATGCGGCTGACGAGACAAAACGCCAGCCCTGCGGCGGCACCGGCATTGCGGGTTTCAGTTCCGTGGATCTCGGTCAGCGCCGCCTTGGGCAGGCCGCCGCCGAGCGTTTCGTCGAGGCGATCGACGCCGGTCGGCAGGAAGAAATCGCGTGCCGAGGCAAGGCCGTTGCGGCGGACCAGAAGCCCCGCGACCGGCTGGCCGTCGGAAGGCGCGGCCAGCCTCTCGGGCAGCGTTCCCTCTATCTTCGCTATCTTCTGGCGCAGGGCAAAAACGACATCCCGCGCCACGGCGCTGGTTGCCATGTCGATCTGCTTTCCTATCAGTTGTTCCTGTTATGTTCCTATAGATTCCAGAGGCACCACGGAGAGTCAAGCCGATTCAAGGAGAATTTATTCCTCTCCAGGCACGCGCTGTTTTGCGGCTAATTTACCCCCGGCGTGGCAAAGGCCTCGTAAGCGAAGCGGCGAAAGGCTATATGCCCTCAAAAGGACAAAGAATGGCCCGCATCTACAAGACCCGCGCCTGGCACGACCAGCTTTCGCCCTCGATCGAGGAAATGGAACTCCTGGCGCTTGAAGCCTACGCACACCTGCCGCAAGAATTTCGCCAGCTGACCGGCGATGTCGTCATCCAGATGGCCGAGTTCCCGACCGACGAGATCATGGACGACCTGTCGCTGGAGACGCCCTTCGACCTGCTCGGCCTGTTCGAGGGACGCGGCATTGCCGAGCGCTGGAATCCGCAGACCGGCGAAGGCCCCAACCGCGTCACCCTCTACCGCCGCGCCATCCTCGACTATTGGGCCGAGAACGAAGAAACCCTGGGCGACATCGTCACCCACGTGCTGATCCACGAGATCGGCCATCATTTCGGCCTGTCGGACGACGACATGGAGCGGCTGGAAGCCTCGGTCGACTAAGCCTCGCCGCCCCTGCTCTCAGAAATCGCCGAGCTTGATGCCGGGGTCGTATTCGACGCCGTCGACATCCTTCACCACCGCCTGGCCGCAGCGCATCGTCTTGGTTTCGGCGTCGAAGGAATAGGTCGGCGAGCCGAACAGGTGCCAGCCCTTGTTCAGGGCTGCGGTCACCTTGTGGCAGAAGGTGGCGTCGTCGGGGCCGGTGAGGAAGCGGTAGAGTTTCATGTCAGTCTCCCTCTTCAGTGCCTGAGGCCTTCGAGTTGTGTCGCCCGCGCCAGAAGCCGTTCGGCCTCGGCCAGATGCAGCCGCTCGACCATCTTGCCGCCGAGCGAGATTACACCTGACGCAGTATTCTCCGGAAGCGCGAAGGCATCGACCACCGCGCGCGCCTCGGCAAGCGCCTCGTCCGAAGGTGAGAACGCCGCATTGGCCGGGCCGATCTGTGCCGGGTGGATAATGCTCTTGCCGGAAAAGCCCATGGCGGCGGCTTCACCGCATTCGAGGGCAAAGGCATCGAGGTCGCGGAAATCGTTGGACACGCTGTCGAGCATGTCGACGCCGCCGGCCCGGGCGCACAGCACCATCTGCAGCAGCCAGGGCTGGAGATAACGACGATCGGGCGTGATCTTGACGCCGGTGTCCTTGGCGAGATCGTTGAGGCCGGCGATCAGGCACGACAGCCGGGCCGAAGGATCGCGGCCGAGTTCTGATATGGCCGGTAGATTGAGCAATGCCCGCGGCGTCTCGATCATCGCCCAGAGCTTCAGCGTATCGGGCGCATCGGCCTCGTCGAGCACGTCATTGGCTTCGAGCAGATCGCGCGCCGTTTCCACCTTGGGCAGCACCACGCCGTCCGTTGCCCAGCCGCTGGCCGCCGCCAGATCGTCAGCACCCCAGGGACTGGCAAGCGAATTGATACGCACCACATATTCGCGCCCGCCTTCAGGTCGCTCGGCAAAGAAGCGCGCCAGCCGCTCGCGGGCAGCTGCCTTGTGCTCGGGCAGCACGGCATCCTCGAGATCGAAGATGACGGCGTCGCAGGCAAGCTGGGGCAGCTTAGCGATGGCCTTCTCGTTGGTGGCCGGCACAAAAAGCGCCGAACGGCGCGGACGGGGCAGAGAATGTGACATCTGGTCTTCTTGCCCGGCAACGCTGGCCCTTGCAAGAGCTTGCGGGGCAGTGGCGTAACTGGTTTTCTCTTCCATCCGAACAGACGGAATCATCTCATGGCACGCTACGACGTGGTCATCATCGGCGGCGCGATCGTCGGCAGCTCGATCGCCTACTATCTGCGCGACGAGGGTTTCACCGGCTCGATTGCGCTGATCGAGCGCGACCCGCAATTCGCCAACGCGGCGACCACTTTGTCCTGCGCCTCTATCCGCCAGCAATTCTCCATTCCCGAGAACATCCGCCTGTCGCAGTTCACGCTCGGTCTGTTCCGGCGCCTGAAGGAGGAGTTCGGCCCCGATGCCGACATCGGCTTCCGCGAGGGCGGCTATCTGATCCTCGCCGGCGAGAACGGCCTGCCGATCCTCAAGGCCAACCACGACGCGCAGATGGCCGAGGGCGCCGACATCGTGCTTGAGGACGCCGACCAGCTTGCCAGGCGCTTCAAATGGATCTCGACCGAAGGCATCACCGCCGGCGCCTATGGCCGGACGGGCGAAGGCTGGTTTGACGCGCATGCCATGCTCGGCCTGTTCCGCAAGGCGCTGAAGACCAAAAACGTCGACTTGATCACCGGCGAGGTGGCAGCCATCGAGCGCCAGGGCAACCGCCTGACCGCGGTCACGCTCGCCACTGGCGAAAAGATCGATGCCGGCACGGTCATCAACGCCGCCGGTCCCAACGCCGGCAAGGTTTCGGCCATGGCCGGCCTGGTGCTGCCGGTCGAGCCGCGCAAGCGCAACGTCTTCGTGTTCGAGGCGCGCGACCGCTTCGACGACATGCCGCTGATGGTCGATCCCAGCGGCGTCTATGTTCGCCCCGAGGGCTCGATGTACATCACCGGCGGCGCCGAGAGCGAGGACGGCGAGCAGGCGGCGGACCCACAGGATTTCAACCCCGACTGGTCGCTGTTCGAGGAAGTGATCTGGCCCGCGCTCGCCACCCGCGTGCCGGCCTTCGAGGCGATCAAGGCGACGCGCGCCTGGGTCGGCCACTACGACTACAACGCGCTCGACCAGAACGCCGTCATCGGCCCGCATCCCGAGGTCGACAACTTCATCTTCGCCAACGGTTTTTCCGGCCACGGCCTGCAACAGGCGCCGGCGGTCGGCAAGGCGCTGGCCGAGCTCATCGTCCATGGCGGCTACCGTTCGATCGACTGCTCGGCCTTCGGCTACCAGCGCATCGCTGAGGGCCGCCCATTCCGCGAACTGAACGTGATCTAGCTTTTTAGCGGTAGGGACGGAAACGCTGTCCCCACCGAACAATCAGCCTGACAACGCCGCGGTGAAAACCGCGAGCTGGGCGGCGAAGGCGCGCTGGAAAGCGGGCCGCGCCTCGCCGCGGGCGACATAGGCAGCAACACCAGGAAATTCCTCCAGCAGGCCCGAGCCGTAGAGACGCCGCAGCACCATCACCATCATCAGGTCGCCGGCACTGAACGCGCCGTCGAGCCAGTCGGCCTCGCCAAGGGCCGCGGACAGCTGGCCGAGGCGGACACGGATGCGGTCCTGCAGCATCGGCAGGCGCTGGCCGAACCAGGGCTTGTCGCGCTCGACAAGGTCGGCCTGGTCGTATTCGACGATCGGCGGCTCGACCGTGTTCAGCGCCGCAAACATCCACATGACGGCCCGCGCCCGGCCGTTGACATCGCCGGGCAGAAGGCCGGCATGCCGCTCGGCGATCTCAAGCACGATGGCACCCGACTCGAACAGGACGAGGCCGCCATCTTCGAGGGTCGGGATCTGGCCGAAGGGGTTGAGCCTCAGATGCGCCGACTGCTTCATCTGCGGGAACGAGACCAGCCTGACGTCATAGGGCTGGCCGACCTCCTCGAACGCCCAGCGGACGCGCATGTCGCGCGCCTGTCCCGCGCCTTCGTCGGGCGAATTTGCAAAAGCAGTCATGATGGGGAACATCGGAACCCTCCTGCCGATTGCACGGCGCCACCGTCACCTGGATATGCCATGAAACGCAATCCTTCGCTTGCCTCCGCAGGACGAATGGCGGCAACGGCTCCCAACAGCTGGCTTGCAATTTTTCGCCGGCGCTGGCGCTCAGGCGCTCTGGAGCGCCGCGCATCCCGTCCGGACGCGAAAGCGGTGTTCCCCTGAGGTCATGCATCGTGTCAGCCGAAATCGGCTCCGTACACCCGGTGCGTACCAGGCTCCGGCGAGGGAGATGAGCCGATTCTAAGCCGGCTTTTCAGGATGTCGGAAACGCACGGCGCGAGTTGTCCTTCCGCGATGCATCGAGTTCCTCGGTCGGACAGGCGGCAGGCCGCGACCCGCCAGAATCGGCCAACCAGCGACAGGCACCGAAAGACAAGCGTAAGGCCGCCGAAAAAGGCGGGCCACCACGCGATCGGGAACTTAGCTGCCAGGTTCAGAGGGTGCACCCATCGGGCGTAGGCCCGCTGGCAATTGCCGGCGGCGCGCCGACTTTTTTGCGGGCGGCCGCAACCCTGCCCACGCCATCCAAGACCGCCATTCCGTAGTCGGTCCTTTGCTCCCTCGCAGCACCGTCCAACACCCTGGCGCCTATTTTTGCCCGATAGCGCTTGATGCCGCCCAGATTTCACTCCACATCGGTCGGCATGGCGGACGAGACAAGCAACCGACGTCGGGACTCGCTGTGGGCATTGCCCGCATCGCTGATCCTGCACGGGCTGCTGATTGCGGTGCTGGTGGCCTACAGCCAGCCGAGGGCTGCGCAGCAGCCTGAGGAGGAAGCGGTGAACGTCACGCTGGCGCCGCCGCCGGAACAGCCGAGGCCGGAACCCGCCCCGCCACCGCCACCCCCGAAGCCTCCCGAGGAGAAGAAGCCCGAGGAGCCGAAGCAACCGCCTGTGGCGGAAACCGAGCCGGCCCAGCCGGCGAAGATCGAGGTATTGAAGCCGGTTTTCCAGTTCGGGGAGAAAGATGCCGGCTCCGGCAAGTCGGCCGAGCAGGGAGGAGGTGTGCAGACACCTTCACCGGCGACGGATGACGGCGCGAAGCCACCTGCTGAGACGCGGCCGGACGCCGAAAAGCAGGCGGAGGCGGCGAAGGATACCCAGCCGGTCCAGGATGTGCCGAACGAGGTCGCCACGGCCCAGGACACGCCCAACCAGGCGGCCGCGCCCCAGGACGCAGGTCAGCAGGCCGAGGACAAGCAAGTCGGCCTTGCCGAAGGTGCTGACCAGCAGACAGCTGCGGCTCCGCCAGCCCTTGGGGCCGAAGGCAGCGATGGCGAGTTGGCGCTGCCCGCTTTGGCCAAGGCGCCCGAGCCGAGGCCCGCGGCCGCGGCGAAGCCCAGCCGTTCGGAGTTCACGAAGCCCGGAGGGGCAAGCAGGGCGCCAAGCCAGCGGAATGCGGATGTTGCCGCAGCGCAGCCCTTTTCGGGATTGCCAGGAGTCCGGAGGCCGCAGTCGCAGGGCGGCGACGCCTTGAGCACGACCGCGATGGCCGGCGTGCCGCGTGACAAGCGGGCCGCGAGGCTGTGCGCCAGCGCGCTGCAGCAGCAACTGCTGCAGGCGTCCTATTCCCCCGACCTGGTGCCGCTCGTGCCGCTGAAGCGGGGCAACGTGCTCGACGTTCCGGAGGCCGCGTTCCGCACGCGGACGGCATGGCACGAGCTGAGCTATCGCTGTGAGGTCGACGCCGACGCCACCACGATCCGGTCGCTGACCTTCCGCGTCGGCGGGACGATCCCGCGCGACCAATGGCGGCGTCTCGGACTGCCCTCCGGCAATTAGAAGGTTGGTCGAGCTGGCTCGCGGAAGCCGCCGCTCCGCCTGCGCCCCGACGCTCAAGCATTGGCTCGGCGACAACAGCTGTCGGGCATGCCGCGATGGCGCGGCAGACGTTTTTCGTCCGAACTGGAGTTGAACGGGACCTTCCACCTGAGCTCTTTGCCGAAGGTCGGCTCGACCATTGACTTGCAGGCTTCGGCCATGGTGACGATGCCGGTGGGAGACCAGACCAGATGCTGCCCTACGTGGCCTCCTTGGGTCGGCCTCGTGGATGAATTTGCGCAAGCGGGCCGCGCCAATTGCCCGGATCCGCGATCCTCAAGCCAATCTCCTGCGTGGAAGGGGCGCGCGGACCTGCGTTCCGGTAAACAGATGGCCCGATGCCTTGACCATGCGTCTCAACCGCTTGACCGAGCGTCCCCCGCCATTGACTAGCGCGGCAGTTGCAGATCACCTCATATGACTTGGCCGGCGCAGCGCCGGTGCAAGCGACAGCATGCGGTTCTGGGAGCGGGGGCGACCATGGCGACACCACAACGACAGGAATGGCCGTTTCCGCCCGGCGCGGAGTGTCTGGCCGCGTGGAAAGATGCGATTTCCCTGCTTGTCGACTGCTCCATTCCGGAGGATGCGGATCCTGCGCTTTTTGATTTTCACGGGTGCGCCTGGCAGCTTCCGGGCGCTTTCCTGCATGTGAACGGCGGTTCGGCGATGGCCATGTCGCGGACGCAGCAGGTCATCGACGAGCGGCCGACCCCGCATATGGTGCTGTTCATGGTCCTGGAAGGGCGGGTGACGAGCAACTATGACGGGCTGATCCAGGAACATGAGCCCGGCGACATCGTCGTCGTCGACTACTCCTTGCCCTATGAGAGCCAGACGTCGGGCTTCGAAGCCATCGCGCTGACCTTCGACAAGGCAAGCGTGCCGGTCGAATTCCAGAGCAACACGCACGGTCTGGTGCTGACAGCGAACGACCCCACCGGCGCCATGCTGGGCGGCCAGATCAGGGCACTGGCCGAGCACATCGACGGCCTCAGCGTTCACCAGGGCCAGGTGATCGTCGAGGGCATCCTGAATTTTGCCGCGGCCGCCTTTGCAACGCCCGCAACGCGGGAACGGCGCGACAAGCGTTTTCTGTTCCAGCGCGCATCGTCGGCGGCGCGACAGGGCCTGTCCGATCCCGACTTCGGCCCGGATGAGCTGGTGGCGGCGCTGGGGGTCTCGCGGTCGAAGCTGTTCCGCCTGTTCGAGCCGCATGGCGGCGTGCAGCGCTGGATGCTGGCCGAGCGGCTGAGGGCAAGCCTGCAGAGCATTCTGCGCTCGACCCCGGATCACAAGATATCAGCCATCGCCCGCAATCACGGCTTTCGCAGCGAGGCACATTTCAGCCGGGCCTTTCACAAGCGGTACCAGATCAGTCCCAGCTCTGTCCGCACGCTATCAAGGGATTCGCTGCGCATGGCGACCTACGACACCTTGCTGAGGCGCGGCGACGGCAATGGCGGCGCCATCGTCGAAGCCTGGCTCGCGGCCGCGCGCGCCTGAGACAGGCAAGAAGGCTCGCGGCAGACAAAAGGCGGCCTGTAGGCCGCCTCTTTTCATCATGCGCCCGAGCTCAGAACTTGTAGTTCAAGCCGGTCTTCAGCGTATGGAAGGCGGTATCCATCTCGATCCGGTCTCCGGTGAAGATAAGATTCGTCCCCTTCAGGCTGCCGAGATCGACGTAGAGATATTCGGTCTTCAGCGTGACATTATCGGTGATGCCATATTCGACGCCCGCGCCGGCGGTCCAGCCCAAATTGGTGTCGGAAAGCGCCTCGCTGAACCCGTCGCTATCGCTGTCTGAATAAGAAATCTTGCCATAGGCTGCGCCGCCCGTGCCGTAGAACAGAACATTCTCTTCGGCGTAGCCGAGACGGCCGCGCACGGTGCCGAACCAATCGACCTGGACCGTATATCGGGAGCTGAAGCCTTCGGTCGACTCGCTATGCTCGGCCTTGATCTCGGACAGGGACAAATCCGCCTCGACGCCCGCGACCCAATTCGAAGCGAATTGCCTGTTGTAGCCGACCTGGAAGCCACCGAAACCACCAAATGCCCGGTCGCTGACGTAATAGCCAATCGGGCCAACCTCAGTTTCGATGATGTACGAATTGTCGAACGTGCCGCCGCCGATGCCGCCGTGGACACCTACGTGGAGGCCGCTCCAGTCATAGGCAAAGCGCTCCGCGACTGGCGACGGAGTCTGCTCGCTGATCACGTCGGCAGCCTGCGCCGAGGACAGGCCCAAGATCATCATGGAATAAACGATCGTAATTCTGGCAGATTTTTTCAAAACGAACTCCGGAACTTCATGTGAGAACGACAATGGTTCTACATGAGGCGAAGATCAGCCGCCTTGACCTGGCGTCCCTACTTGATGACCGAACGTCCCAATGCGCACGCCACGCTTGTTCCGGGCAGTGACAGGCTAGCCGACATCACCCAGAAATGTCTCGGGGTCTTGGACAGAGGCCCGCCCGCCGTGGGCGGCGGCCGGCGGGCGATGGCACTGGGGAATGGTGGAGCGAGCGCCTGGGAGGGCACGAACATGCCGAACGAAGCAGTTCAGATGCAGCAGATTGGTCAGGCCGCGGTGGAGCAGCCCGCCCGCCCGCAATCCTTGTCCCTGACCCGTGCATTGAGCAGGGCGTGGGTCGCCTTGGCGGGCTCATATGAGCACAACGAGCAGAGCTCCGACGGCCTGGAGGCACTCGACATGCTCGGCGGTTGGAAGGGCTCCGATGGCAGGCGGCGTAAGCCCTGAGGGGCCGGCCGTCCGGAACTGAAAATGACGATGGGGGGAAGAATGCCGAATATTGCCAAGATGTATTTCCTGACCGCCATTTGTTTCCTCGTGGCCGGCATTCTGGTCGGGCTGAAGATGTCGATTGCGCATGACTATTCGGCAACCGGCGCACATGCACATATCAACTTGCTCGGTTGGGTGACGATGGCGATTTTCGGCACGTTTCATGCCCTGAACCCGCATGGCGCGGGGAGCCGGCTGGCGAAGGTGCAGTATTATGTCTACACTGGCGGAGTGATCGTGATGACGCCGGCGCTCTACCTTCTGCTGACGGGCACCCCGTCGCTGGAGCCGGTGGTTGCCATCTCCTCCCTGGTCGTGTTCGCCGGCGTGCTGATGTTCGGGGCGATCATTTTCCGCGCCCGTGCGGCCTAGGCACGCTTCACAGCGCTAGCTCTTCCGCTTCTTGGCTGCCTGGCTTGCCACATTGACCGCCACGGCAGCGCGGATCAGCGCCCTCAGTGCCTCCTCGTCGACCGCCTCGCCCTCGCGAAAATCGATGGCGCGGCGGACGTTGCCTTCGAGGCTGGAGTTGAACAGGCTCTTGGGGTCGTCGACCTGTGCGCCCTTGGCGAAGGTCAGCTTGACCACCGCCTTGTAAGTTTCTCCAGTGGTGATGATGCCGGCATGCGACCAGACCGGCGTGCCGCCCCATTTGACCTCCTCGACCACCTCGGGGTCGGCCTCGTGGATGAGCTTGCGCAGGCGCGCGAGCATGGCGCCGCGCCAGTCCGAGAGCTCGGCGATCCTGGCGTCGATCTGCTTCGAGGCTTCAGCGCCGCTCGCGCCCGTCTTTGCCTTGTCCATCATGTCCTCCTCGCTTGCTGCGGCGTCCGCCACGCCGCTTGTATTGTTCACCGAGCAGAGCGGATGCTCGGCCCCAGCCACGAATGGCGCCCGCCTCGCCTGGTGGCGACAGTAGAGCATTTCCGCCTGTCCTCGCATCGCGAAAACGCCGGACCATCCTGTTCTGGCGCAAGCTTGGCGGAAAGCCGCGTCGCAATCTTGCCGAAGTGGCGCTGGACGCGCCGGTGGCCACGACGGCAAAAAGCCGGCGCGGGGCTCAGGCCTGGCTTGATACGGCGCCCTGCCCGCGCAGGCCTTCGGCCGACTGGCGCACCACTTCCGAGATCTGCATGAGCTGGTCGGCGAGCGGGCTCGCCTTGCGCCAGATCATGCCGATGGTGCGCGACGGCTGCGGGCTCCTGAAGCGGGCGATGGAGACCGAGGCCGACATCGTTTCAACCGGGACCGCCATTTCGGGGATCAGCGTCACGCCGATGCCGGCGCCGACCATCTGCACCAGCGTCGACAGCGAGCTGCCGTCCAAAAGTTCGCGCGGGCGGGTCGACTGCATGTTGCAGAAGGACAGCGCCTGCTCGCGGAAGCAATGGCCCTCCTCGAGCAGCAGCAGGCGCATTTCGCGCAGCATCTCGCGGTTGGGTACCGGCTTGCCGGCGTCCTCGCCGGGTCGGACGAGCACGAAATTCTCCTCGAACAGCGCGACCTCGGTCAGCGACGGCTCGGAGACAGGCAAGGCGACGATGGCCGTGTCGAGCCGGCCTTCCGACAGCTCGTGAATGAGCTTCTGCGTCTGTGTCTCGCGCACATGGATGTCGAGCCCGTCATGCAGGCGGGTGAGATTACCGATGATGGTGGGCAGAAGATAAGGCGCGACAGTCGGAATGACGCCGATGCGCAGCCGCCCCACCAGCCGCTCGCGGGAGGCGCGCGCCAGGTCCTCGAGCTCGTCGACCGAGCGCAGGATGTCGCGGACGCGGGCGGCGAATTCCTCGCCGAAACCGGTCAGCCTGACCTGCCGGGCGCTTCTCTCGAACAGCTCGGACCCTAGATTCTCCTCGAGATCCTTGATCTGCACCGACATCGCCGGCTGGGAGATTGCACAGGCATCCGCCGCGCGGCCGAAATGGCTGTGGCGGGCCAGCGCCTCGAAATAGCGAAGCTGCTTGAGCGTCAGATTGATCATAACCTTGCCTTATCGCTGCAATCAGGAAATCCAACTTTAGATAATGAAAGGGCTTTGGTACAGATTTGGTGTGGAAGGCAAGGAGGAGCCGTGTCACGATCCCTGGATATCGCGACCGATGGCGGTGCGCGGTTTGCCGGTGTCATCAGGGCATCAGGTAAGACCGTGCTGTTTTGCATTCCACGAAGACCTGCCACGCGCAGAGACGTTCGACGTAGCCACGTGCGGCCATGACCGGCCGCCTCGGACATTGTCCGGCAGATCAACCAACGCAGCCACGACCGGAGACCAAGATGGATACCAAGACTGAGACGAGCGCGGGCAAATGCCCTGTCGCACACAAGCCCACCGGTACCGGCAATCGTGACTGGTGGCCGAACCAGCTGGACCTGAGCGTCCTGCACCAGCATTCCAGCCTGTCCGATCCGATGGGCGAGGCCTTCGACTACGCCAAGGAATTCGATAATCTCGACCTCGACGCCGTGATCGCCGACCTCAAGGCGCTGATGACGGATTCGCAGGATTGGTGGCCGGCCGATTTCGGCCATTATGGCCCGCTCTTCATCCGCATGGCCTGGCACAGCGCCGGCACCTACCGCATCGGCGACGGTCGCGGTGGCGCGGGTGCTGGCCAGCAGCGTTTTGCCCCGCTCAACAGCTGGCCTGACAACGTCAACCTCGACAAAGCCCGCCGCCTGCTGTGGCCGATCAAGCAGAAATACGGCCGCCAGATCTCCTGGGCCGACCTGATGATCCTGACAGGCAACGTCGCGCTGGAGACGATGGGCTTCAAGACCTTCGGCTTTGCCGGCGGCCGTGCCGACGTCTGGGAGCCCGAACAGGACATCTACTGGGGTAAGGAAGGCAAGTGGCTGGCCGACGAGCGCTACAGCGGCGACCGCGAGCTCGAAGGACCGCTGGCAGCGGTGCAGATGGGTCTGATCTACGTCAACCCCGAGGGCCCGAACGGCAATCCGGACCCGCTGGCAGCCGCCCGCGACATCCGCGAGACCTTCGCCCGCATGGCGATGAACGACGAGGAAACCGTGGCGCTGATCGCCGGCGGCCACACCTTCGGCAAGACCCATGGCGCAGGCGACGCAGCCAATGTCGGCGCCGAGCCTGAAGCCGCCGACATCGAGCAGCAGGGCCTGGGCTGGCACAACAGCTTCGGCACCGGCAAGGGCGGTGACACCATCGGTTCGGGTCTTGAGGTGACCTGGACGACGACGCCGACCAAGTGGAGCAACAACTTCTTCTGGAACCTGTTCGGCTACGACTGGGAGCTGACCAAGAGCCCGGCCGGCGCGCAGCAGTGGACGCCGAAGCACAATATGGGCGCCGGCACCGTGCCGGATGCGCATGACGCGTCCAAGCGCCACGCCCCGGCGATGCTGACGACCGACCTGGCGCTGCGCTTCGATCCGGCCTACGAGAAGGTCTCGCGCCGCTTCTTCGAGAATCCGGACCAGTTCGCCGACGCCTTCGCCCGTGCCTGGTTCAAGCTGACCCACCGCGACATGGGGCCGCTCGCCCGCTATCGCGGCCCGCTGGTGCCGAAGGAAGAGCTGATCTGGCAGGACCCGATCCCGGCCATCAACCATGAGCTGGTCAATGACGCCGACATTACGGCCCTCAAGGCCAAGATCCTCGGCTCGGGCCTGACGGTGTCGCAGCTGGCGTCGACCGCCTGGGCTTCGGCCTCGACCTTCCGCGGTTCGGACATGCGCGGCGGCGCCAATGGGGCGCGCATCCGCCTTGCCCCGCAGAAGGATTGGGCCGTCAACCAGCCGGCGCAGCTGGCTTCGGTGCTGGAGAAGCTCGAGGCGATCCAGTCGGAGTTCAACGCACAGTCGGGCACCAAGAAGGTGTCGCTGGCCGACCTGATCGTGCTCGGCGGCGCTGCAGCGGTCGAGAAGGCCGCCAAGGATGCCGGCCATGACGTGAAGGTGCCGTTTGCGCCGGGCCGCATGGACGCCTCGCAGGACCAGACCGATGTCGACTCCTTCGCCCCGCTCGAGCCGTCCGCCGATGGCTTCCGCAACTATTCGAGCGGCAGGCAGCGCCTGAGCGCCGAGGAGAACCTCGTCGACCGGGCCCAGTTGCTGACGCTGACCGCACCTGAGCTGACGGTGCTGGTGGGTGGTCTGCGCGTGCTCGGCGCCAATGCGGGCGATTCCGCCCATGGCGTCTTCACCGCCCGTCCCGGCACGCTCTCCAACGACTTCTTCGTCAACCTGCTCGACATGGGCACGGAGTGGAAGGCGACATCAGAGGCCAAGGACGTGTTCGAAGGCCGCGACCGCAAGAGCGGCGAGGTCAAGTGGACCGCGACCCGTGTCGACCTGCTGTTCGGCTCGCACTCGCAGCTGCGCGCGCTGGCCGAGGTCTATGGTTCGTCCGACGCCGGCGCGAAGTTCGCCAGGGACTTCGTCAAGGCATGGAACAAGGTGATGAACGCGGATCGCTTCGACATCGCCTGATCCGGCAAGCCTGACACGCATGAAAAGGGCGGCGCCTGCCAAGGCGTCGCCCTTTTTCAGACGTTTCTTGAGGAAACGAGCTGATGAATCCGGCTAAAGAATGCCTGTGATCAGTCTGTCGGCGCGAGTGCCCTCCCAGTAGAGCGCCCGCACCAGAAGCGCCGCGACGAGCCCGGTCAGCGCACCGCCGACGACATCGCCGACATAATGGGTGCCGACATAGACGCGCGACAGGCCGACCAGCACCGCGATCGCCAGGAAGGCCGCGCCGTGCCGGCCAAGGCCATGCAGCAGAAAGGCCGCGGCAATGGCAAAAGCTGCCGTGGAATGGTCCGACGGGAACGCCCAGTCGGCGCTGCGCTCGACAATGAGATGGCTGACCCCGCCATCATAGGGCCGCAGCCGATGCACGAAGAGCAAGATGATCTGGTTGATGCCGAGGCCGATGAGGAATGAGAGCCCGGCCGCGACGCAAACATGCCTGACCCGGAGACGGTCCTGCCTGCTCCACCATTGCAGGATGACGAGCAGTATCAGCAGCGGCACGCCGAAACGCGTTATCGAGAGCATTGCCATGTCGAGCGCCGGGATGTTGCCTGCCGGTGCGTTGAGCCAGCGTGTGATTTCCTGATCCATGGATGCTATCTACTCCGCGTCGGGCGTTGCATGGGATGACGTGCGTGGAAGAACGGCAGATCCACCAGGTGTTCAGGATAAGCGTCCTGCTCAAGGGCGCGCATGCCCTGGTCGAATGCGCTGGAGGCATTGCCCTCGCCCTGATCGGCAACGACACGATCCAGCACATCGTCAACACGCTTACGCAGGAAGAGCTGGTCGAAGACCCGCATGATTTTCTTGCCACCCACCTTTTGTCCTGGGCGCAAAGCTTCTCCGTAGAGACAAGGCATTTTTATGCCTTTTATCTGCTGAGCCATGGCATCGTGAAATTGTTGCTGGTGGCGGGCCTGCTGAAGGGCAGGATGTGGGCCTATCCAGCGTCGCTGGTCGTGCTCGGACTGTTCATCGTCTACCAGCTCTACCGCTTTTCCTACACGCATGGGGTCGGGCTGATCGTTCTGACGGTCTTCGACGTGATCGTGATGTGGCTTATCTGGCACGAGTACCGGGTCGTCAGGCGCCATCTCTGCACCAACGACGTAAGATAAGGGCCGCGCCCGACGGGATCGGGCACGGCAGCGCGGCAGGCTCTAGCGCATCGGCCAGAAAATCGGAATCGATTTTCGGAAGGCACGATGCGCAGATTCAAACACTTAGAGCGCTGTGCGTCCGTTCGGACGGACAGCGCTCTATCTGGTCTGTTCAGCCACCAAGCCGATGATCCTGTCCCATTCGGCCTCGTGCAGTTCGTGGCCGCCGCCGGCGAGTTCGTGATAGGTCGAACCAGGCACCGCTTTGGCCAATGCCCGGCCATGCTCGACCGGGAAAATGGGATCGGCGGTGCCGTGGATGACGAGAAGCGGCGCTTCGAGCGTCGGCAGCCTGCCCTTGATGGCGTCGCCTCCCCGCAGCATGAAATGATTGGTCGCCGACAGATATCCGCTCGAGCGATCGTAGTCCCTCGATATGAAGGCGCGCATCGCCGGGGCATCGTGAGGATGGGCGGTGCCGGCAATCATGCGGACGTCGCCGGCAACAAAGTCGATGGCCTGGGTGCGGTCCGACCAGTCGATGCTCTCGCCCGCCGCGGCATGTTCCATATAGGCCTTGTCGGGCGGCGGCAGGTCGAGGTCGAGCCCGATGGGCGTGGTCGAGATCAGGGTGAGCGAGGTGACGCGCCGCGGCTCGGTCAGCGCCAGGATCTGGGCAATCATGCCTCCGAGCGACATGGCCACGACATGGGCCGACGCAATGCCATGGGCGTCGAGCACGGCTGCCGCATCCCTGGCCATGTCGTCCAACCTGTAGGGCGGGTTGCCCGGCACATATTTGGTCGACAGGCCGGTGTCGCGGTTGTCATAGCGGATGACATAGTGTCCCTGTGCGACGAGCTTGCGGCAGAATTCGTCCGGCCACCACAGCATCGATGCCATGGCGCCCATGATCAGCAGCACCGGCGGGGCGGACGGATGGCCGAAGGCTTCGGTGGCGATCTCGACGCCATTGGCGTGAACTGTCCTTGTCGTGGTGTGCGTGCCGGCCATCGTCTTGTTCCTTATCGTTGCGCTGGCCGCTGCGAACACTGCTGCACCGAGCAGGAAGCGGCGGCGGCTGATTGCGTATTTGCCCATCTTGGTTTCCTTCGACCTCCCGAGGTCTGAGCGGAAGCTACGGCACACCCACCTGGGCCGTGAGAGACGATCTGGACAAAAACGAGGCATTCGTGCCATTCATGGCGCATGAGCCTGAATGCCAAGCCGCTGCGCATCGGCCTGCTTGCACTGCCCGAAACGACGCCCGCAGCCGTCTACGGACTCTATGAGGTGCTGTCGGCGGCCGGCTCGATCTGGGACCGGCTGACCGGACAGGAAACCAGGGCGCGGCGCATCGTGCCGTCGATCGTAGCACGCCGGAAAGAGACCTTCACCTGCGCCATCGGCACGCCGATATCGCCAGAGGCGTCGCTGGCCGAGGCTGCCGATTGCGACGTCGTCATCGTCACCGATCTGGCGTTGCCGCTCGACGACCGTGCCCCAGCGCGCTGGACCGAAGAGCTTGCCTGGGTGCGCGACAGGCTGGCCGCGGGCGCCACCGTCTGCTCGGTGTGCACCGGCTCGATCTTTCTCGCCGAGGCCGGCCTGCTCGACGGCAAGGACGCGGCCTCGCACTGGATCGCTGCCGACATCTTTCGCGACCGCTACCCCCTGGTGCGTTTCAGGCCGGAGCGCATCGTCTGCGACACGACAGAAGACGGCCGACTGATCACCACAGGCGGCGCCTCGTCCTGGGAGGATCTGGCGCTGCACCTGATCGGCCGCCACTGCGGCAAGGAGGAGGCGGCGCGCATCGCCAAGGTGTTTTTGCTGGGCGACCGCAGCGCCGGCCAGTTGCCCTTCGCCTCGATGGCCAAGCCGCGCCGCCACAAGGACGCCACCATCGGCAACTGCCAGGTCTGGATCGCTGACAACTATGCCTCGGCCAATCCGGTGACGCGCATGGTCGCCGAAAGCGGCCTGCCGGAGCGTACCTTCAAGCGCCGTTTCAAGGCCGCGACCGGCTACACGCCGGTCGACTATGTGCAGAGCCTGCGCATCGAGGAAGCCAAGCAGATGCTGGAGACGAGCGCCGAAGCAACCGAGGAAATCGCCGTCGCCGTAGGCTACGAGGACCCGGCCTTTTTCCGCCAGCTGTTCCGCCGCCACACCGGCATTACGCCTGCGCAATATCGCCAGCGTTATCGGGCAAGGACATAAGCCCTTGAAATCGCGAAACGCACTTCCCACATAGCGTCCATCGGCGAGCCTGCCGGGAGCGAAACGCACGTCGAGATACGATGTCTGGGTTTTGCCGCGGGCCGCTGCATTTGCCCTGATTGATGGCATGCCGACCACGGATGTACCGGCTGCATGCAAAGTCTCAGGAGCCAGAGGGAAGCGGGCATTGCCCGCTTTTTTCTTGTCCGGCGTTTGCCCTTTGGAGCGCATGAACCTCGCATTCGCTCCAACAACTTGTTTTGCCGCATTTGTGCGATGCCGGGCGGTTTCGCCCTGCCGCAAGATGCCTCGGCTGCGGCAATGTCCGTTGATCTCGATCAATGCGCCCCGCTCCCTGCCGTGCAGCTTTGGCGACGAACGATACAGTCCGCGTCTTTGTCCGCCCAAAAGGCGCTGGGCGCGATAGAATGCGGCGCCGTGCGAGGGAGGAAGCGATGGCGGACATAAGCAACAAGGCCAGCGGCAAGCGGCCGGGCGCGCTGCCCGAGGTGCGGGCGCTCACGGTGGCCGACGTCAAGCAGAGCCTGGCGGAAGGTGCCGCCGACTTTGCCCGCTGCCCCGGTGTCGGGCTCGTTATCGCGCTGGTCTTCGTCGTCATCGGCATGGCGATCACCACCTCGCTCGTGGTGCTGCACGAACCCTGGCTGATCTATCCCTTCGCCATCGGCTTCCCTCTGGTCGGCCCCTTCGCCGCCGTCGGCCTCTACGAGGTGAGCCGCAGGCTGGAGGCCGGGCAGGCACCGACACTCGGTGAGGTCTTCAAGGTGATCTGGGCCCAGCGCCGCCGCGAGGTGTCGTGGATGGCCTTCGTCATGCTGTTCGTGTTCTGGATCTGGATGTACCAGATCAGGCTGTTGATGGCGCTGATCCTCGGGCGCAGTTCCTATGCCACGCTCGACAAGTTCGCCCATCTGATCCTGACCACCAACGAGGGCTGGGTCTTCCTCGGCATCGGCCACATCGAGGGCGCGGCACTGGCGCTTGTGTTGTTCTCCATCACCGTGATCTCCATCCCGATGCTGCTCGACCGCGAGGTCGACTTCGTCACCGCCATGATCACCTCGGTACGAACAGTGCTGGCGAGCCCGCTGGTCATGCTCGGTTGGGGACTGGTGGTGACGCTCGCGGTGCTGGCCGCCTGCGTGCCCTTCTTCCTCGGACTTTTGGTCGTGTTGCCGGTGCTCGGCCACGCGACCTGGCATCTCTACCGCCGCGCAGTGGTGTAGCGAGCCCGCCCAGCCTCATCCCGTACCCACAAACAGCCGTCGCCCCGACTTCCCGTTCACTTCATCAGATGCTTGGCCACTGCTTCGTAGGCCGGCAGCGAGATCGGGTCGTTGGCGGCGTTGCCGGCTGTGGGGTGCGAGGCGAAGCGGGCAATGACGACCCGCGCCTTCGGGTCGATGTAGAGCGCCTGGCCGTGCACGCCACGCGCCATATAGGCACCATGATCGTTGTTGGTGATCCACCACATACCGCGATAGCTCCAGCCCTTGAGCAGCTGGTAGCCGGCCTTCTCGAACGCCGCCTTGTCGCCGCCGGCGCGGATGCGGGCGATCGCCGCCTCCGGCACCAGGCGCTCACCGTTGACGACGCCGTCGTCGAGCAGGACCTGGCCCAGCCGCGCCATGTCGCGCAGGCCGGCGTTGAAGCCGCCGCCGGCAAAGGGCGTGCCGGTGGAATCGACGGTGTAGTAGGCGTCCTGCTCGGCGCCCATCTTGCTCCAGATGCGCTCGGACATGAACTGGGCAACGGATTGGCCGGCGACACGCGCGACGATCCAGCCAAGCGCGTCGGTGTTGATGGTCTTGTAGCCGAAGGCCGCGCCATGTTCGCCTTCCTTGCGCACCGTCTGCAGATATTCGAAGTAGCTGCGCGGGCCGGTGTAACCCTCCGGCTTGGGCAGCGGGCTGCCGGCAGCCGAATAGACCCAGACGTCGGCATCCGGGTCGGCATAGTCCTCGCTGTAGCGCAGGCCGGTGGTCATCTCGAGAACCTGCTTGACGGTAGCATCGCCGAAGGCGCTCTTGGCGAGCTCGGGCACGACCGAAGCCACCTTGGCATTCTCGTCGAGCTTGCCCTCGGCCACCAGCATCTCGCCCATCAGGCCGGTCAGCGACTTGGTGACCGACATGGCGCCATGCTGGCCAGCCTCGTCGAGGCAACCGAAATAGCGCTCATAGACGATCTTGCCCTCATGCAGGACAACGATGCCGTCGGTGTAGTTGGCATCGAGCGACTGCGCCCAGGTCATCTCCGTACCGCCGCCCAGCGGGGTGAATTTGACCGCGTCGATGGTGGCGTCAATGTCGCGCGCAAGCGGCACCGGCGCGCCAAGGCCGCGGCTGACATTGACCGTCGGCATCAGCTGGCGAAAATTGCAGACCGACCAGCGCATCCTGGGGAAGGCAAAGTAGTCAGGATCAGTGAAGCGGATGATCTTGTCGGCCGGCGGTGGCGAACCGACCATCCAGCCCAGCTTGACGGGATCGGAGTCCGCGGCTGACAGCACTTTTGGCTCCTGTGCCCAAGAGATCGATGGCATTGCCACGGCGATCGTTGCCGCGAGGAATGCATTGCCCGCGAACTTGCACCGTCTTGCACCCGTTGCGGCCTCAGAAATTGACGACGACATTGACGAAGCCTCCTGTCCAGACGGGCGCATCGAAACTGACGACGGAGTCGGCTCCGGGACCGGGGATTGAGACACTGAACCCGGCGGTCAGATATGTGTTGGGGTTCAGCACGCGGTTGTATTCGATGAAAAAGTCGTCCGAGAGGTGCTTGGCCGATACGCCCGCGACCGGATTGGGCACGCCGTTGATGACCTCGAGATGCGTGCCCTGGCCGAACTGGATCGGGCTGCGCAGTTCGTTGGCGCTGATATAGGCGTAGCGGAATGTCAGCGTGTCGCGCTCGGTCGGCTGAACGCGCAGACTGAGCTGATGGGCGTTGACGTTGGAATTGATGAACACCATCGACGACTTCGAGCCTGTCGACCACGAACTCGGGCTGCCCTCGTAATAGAGCGGGTCGAAGCGCTCCAGCCGCGATGTCGACGGATCGTCGCCGGAGAATGTCTGGTAGGAATAGGCAATGGTCGGCGACCACGAATAT
Organism: Hoeflea sp. 108; assembly: GCF_000372965.1. Lineage (NCBI taxonomy): Bacteria > Pseudomonadati > Pseudomonadota > Alphaproteobacteria > Hyphomicrobiales > Rhizobiaceae > Hoeflea > Hoeflea sp. 108. Next base: position 4,972,190 of record NZ_KB890024.1, read on the forward strand.
TCGGCAAAGGTGTAGCCGACCTGGACGCGGCCGCCCCAGGCCCGCATGTCGATGCGCTCGTTCCACTGATAGGCGAAGTCGCCGGCGACGAAGACGTTTTCGAAGCTGCCGCCGAACGGAATGGCGCGGCCGTACAGATTGACGAAGTTCAGCCCTTCGCGGCCGTTCTCGACCAGCGTCGGCGCCCCGATGCCGCCAGGCGCCGCCTGCGGGTAAGGCTGGTCGGAGCGCAGCACATGACCGAAGGTCATGCCGGCAAACGTGTCATCCTCGCCGTCGTAGCGGAAGTCGCCGCCCACGATCCTGGTGTGGGTGTCGCTTTCGGTCTGTTCGTTGGCATCGAGATAAAAGGCCGTGCCGGTGAAATTGTCGAAGCCAAAACGGCCGATCGACGCCATTTCCCAGGCCTTGCGCGGACCGAGCTTGAGCGCGCCGCGATCGAAGCCGCTCGACCCGCCATTGGCGAGCAGCATGCCGGTGCCCGCCTTGAAGGTGCGCGGACCGACCGAGACATCGAAGAACGGGTCGCTCTTGTCGCCGCTGCGTAGGCCGAGATAGCCTTCTTCCAGCGTGATGCGGCCGGTGTTGCCGGTTGCGTAGGCATCGATGCCGAGCGTGCCGGAGGCGACGGCCGAGACCTTGCCGTAGGCAACGGGTCCGCCAACATCCTGGGTGAAACTGAGGCCGGGCAGGATGTAGCCCTCGAGCCAACTGGCGTTGGAATTGAACCCGGACGACGGCGCGAATGTGTCGGCATAGTTCCAGAACACATTGTGCTCGGCCACCGCGTTCAGGCCGGCCTGAAGATGCATCCGTATGGCCAGCCCGTCCTGGTCGTAGAGAAGCATGCGGTCATCGGCGGCAAGGACCCGGTCGGAGGCAAACACGCCCGCAAGGGCCAGAGCCGATAGTCCGGCCCAGCTGGCGAGTCGCCATCGGCCTTCGCCAGACACCTCGATGTTCGAACAGCTTTGAGGTGGGCCTGGATGGATGCTACCGGCCCTGAAACCTGCCAATGTCTGGCCTCCGCCAATGCCTGGCTTCCGATTGTCCGCCGCGCTTCGAAGCAACTAACCGAATTTCCAAGACACTATGGCGGCAGGGGTGAGCTACGGCAAGTCGCGCAGCCGATCCGAGGTATCCGGCAGCGCCCCATCACATTCTGCAACAAGCCTCCGCCCGCCTTGCTACCGCCCGATCAAAGGTGCAGAATTGCCGGCTTCGGCGGACGAGGAGGCCTTTTCTCTGATCGGAGGAAAGCTCCATGAACGACCTGAACCTCACGACCCTTGACGGAGGGCTGGCGACGGTGAGCGCGCCTGTCCTCGATGCATTTGCCGCGAGCCTGCGCGGCCAGCTGCTCAATGCCGGTGACGCCGGCTATGACGAGGCACGCAGCGTCTGGAATGCGATGATCGACCGCCGGCCCGGTCTCATCGTGCGCTGTGCAGGTGCTGCCGACGTCATCGCCGCTGTCAACTTCGCACGCGAAAACCACCTGCTGACGGCCGTGCGCGGCGGCGGGCACAATATCGCCGGAAGTGCCGTATGCGACGGCGGCCTGATGATCGACTTGAGCACCATGGAGTCGGTGCGTGTCGACCGCGTGGCCCGGCGCGTCTGGGTCGAGCCGGGTGCAACCCTCGCCGACCTCGACAAGGAGACGCAGGCATTCGGGATGGCGGTGCCGACAGGCATCAACTCGACGACCGGTGTCGCCGGGCTGACGCTCGGCGGTGGCTTCGGCTGGACCACCCGCAAGCTCGGCCTGACCATCGATAATCTGCTGTCGGCCGACGTTGTGACGGCGGATGGCGAACTGGTGCGGGCAAGCACCGCCGAGCATCCCGACCTGTTCTGGGCGCTGCGCGGCGGCGGCGGCAATTTCGGCGTGGTCACCGCCTTCGAGTTCAAGCTGCATAAGCTTGGTCCGCAGGTTTTCGCCGGCCTGGTGGTGCATCCATTCGACGACGCCAAGGACGTGCTGAAGGCCTATCGTGCGGCCCTCGAAGACGCGCCCGACGAACTGACCTGCTGGGCCGTCATGCGCCAAGCCCCGCCCTTGCCGTTCCTGCCCGCGCAGTGGCACTGGAAGGAGGTGCTGGTGCTGGCAATGTGCTGGAGCGGCGACATGGCTGCGGGCGAAAAGGCGACGGCGGCCCTGCGGGCCATCGGCAAGCCGATCGTCGACGTGGTCGGGCCGAACCCGTTCACCGGCTGGCAGACGGCATTCGACCCGCTGCTCCAGCCCGGCGCGCGCAACTACTGGAAGAGCCACGACTTCATCGAACTGGCCGACAAGACGATCGACATTCTCGACGGCGCGATCAGGACGTTGCCTGGGCCCGAATGCGAGATCTTCGTCGGCCATGTCGGCGGCGCGGCCGAACGGGTAGCCACCGATGCCACGGCTTTCCCGCAGCGCAGCTCGCATTTCGTCATGAACGTGCATGCGCGCTGGCGCGAAGCCTCGATGGACGACGCCTGCATCGGCTGGGCCCGCGGCATCTATGACGCGACGCGGCCGCTGGCGGTGGGTACTGCCTACATCAACTTCATGCCCGCCGACGAGGCCGACCGCGTGGAGGCGGCCTATGGCGGCAACTATGCGCGGCTGATGGAGGTGAAGCGCAAATACGACCCCGACAACCTGTTCCGCATGAACCAGAACCTCAGGACAAAGTCGAAGCGCAAGGCCGCGTAGAACGCGCAAGGCATATCCGCGACAGAAGCTGCTGCGACGAGACATCGGAAGCAGACTTGACAAACGTGCGCCCATAAATAACCATAAGGTTATCAAATATACGGGTTATGCAATGACGCCTTCCGAACGCCTCGACGCCACCTTCACCGCCCTTGCCGATCCGACCCGGCGGGCGATCCTCGCACGGCTGATCCAGGGCGAAGCCTCTGTGATGGAGCTGGCCGAGCCCTTCGCCATGAGCCAGCCGGCAATCTCCAAGCACCTCAAGATGCTGGAGCGCGCCGGTCTGATCTCGCGCGGCCGTGACGCCCAGCGCCGACCCTGCCGCATCGAGGGCGAGGCGATGGCCGAGGCCGTGGGTTGGCTGGAGGAGTACCGCAAGGTCTGGGAAGGCAACTACAGGCGGCTCGACGGCCTGCTGGCCGAACTGCAGGCTAATAAGGGCAAAGCCTGACCCGAAACCGACACGAGGAGAGGATCATGACGCACAAACTGGAAGTGACGACGCCGAGCCCGCGCGAGATCGCCATGACGCGCGTCTTCGACGCGCCGCGCGACCTGGTTTTCGACTGCTGGACGATCCCGGCGCTTTTGAAGCGCTGGCTGACCGGGCCTGACGGCTGGAGCTTCAAGGTCTGCAACGTCGACCTGCGCGTCGGCGGCCAATATCGTTTCGTCTGGCAACATGTCGACCGCGGCGACATGGGCATGACCGGCACCTATCGTGAAATCGTCAGGCCCGAGAAGCTCGCCAGTACCGAGATCTTCGACATGGACTGGACCGAGGGCGAGGCGCATGTGACGCTGATGCTGACCGAAAAGGACGGCCGCACCACCTCGATGACGACCATTCTCTACAGTTCGGAAAAGGCCCGCGACGGCGCAATCCAGGTCGGCATGGCCGATGGCGTGGCGGCCGGCTATGACAGACTGGACAATTTGCTAGCGGAAGGGGTTTCAGCCGGATAATGCGCCGTGCGTTCGAATGGACGCTCTGGCTTGTCGAATCCGCAAATAGTGGTGGCAGGGCCGATGCGCCGGCGGATCAGGGACAGGCCGGCTGGCCGGCATAGGCGTTGCCGAACACCTGCGGCTGGCAGGGTTGGCGCAGCCTCGGCACCTTGAGGCGCAGCGGCGTCTGCTGCTGGATCGCCTGGCGGTCCTGGTCTCGGAACTGCTGCTGCTGGAGCTGGAAGTTGAGCCTGTCCTGCCTGTTTTGCAGGATCTGCAGGTCGTCGAGCTGGCCGTTGCGCAGGGCCTCAATGCGGGCCGCCGGCGTCAGCACCTGATTGGGCGGCGTCAGGATGTCGATCGCATGCGCAGGGGCCGCCGCGAGCATCAGCCCGGCCGCAACCACCACCGCCATTGTTTCCTTCATCCCGCGCACGGCAAGAAATCCCGTTGGACAGGGCCTCTTTGGCCCTTCCCCAAAGATAGTGCATCGCCACAGCGATGCAATACGGCATAGCCTGAGCCCGCCTCAGGACCGCGCCTTGTCGGCCAGGAAATCGATGAAGGCGCGGATGCGCGCGGCGAGATGGCCATGGCCGGCGAAGACGGCGTGGATGGTCTCGATGTCCCGAGGATTGAAGCGCTCCAGCACCGGCACAAGCCTTCCCTCCGTTATATCGCGCTCGACCTGGAAGCGGCCGGAACGGATGAGGCCGAGGCCGTCGAGGCAGAGCCGGCGCAGGGTCGGGCCATTGTTGCCAAGCATGTTGCCGCCGATGCGCTGGGCGAAATTCTCACCGGTTTCGGGGTCGCGGAAAATCCACTCGTCGCGATTGGCGAGGAAGTTGAAGCGCAGGCAGTTATGCGCGGCGAGATCGGCCGGCACCTGCGGTGTGCCATGGCGTTCGAGATAGGCGGGCGAGGCGACGACGACACGGCGGATTTCAAGGATCTTGCGTGCCACCAGCGAGGAATCGCGCAGCTTGCCCGAGCGGATCGCGACATCGGCCCGCTCCTGGTAGAGGTCGATGACGCTGTCGGTCAGCGACAGGTCGAGCTCGATGCCGGGATAGAGCGCCAGGAACTCGGCCATGTGCGGCACGATGTGGCTGGCACCGAAGGCAACCGAGGCGCTGACCCGGAGGGGGCCGCGCGGCACAGCCGAGCCACCTGACGTCACCACCCGTTCCGCTTCCTCGATCTCGCCGAGGATGCGGCCGGCGCGTTCGAGATAGACTTCGCCCTCGGGCGTCAGCTGCAAGGCCCGCGTCGAGCGCACCAAGAGCCGCGCGCCCAGCCTGTCCTCGATGCGGGTGATGAGCTTGCTGACTGCCGAAGGCGACAGACCGAGCTGCCGGCCGGCGGCCGAAAAGCTGCCGAGCCCGACGGCCCGCACGAACACTTCCATCTCGCCGGCGCGATTGTCCATGACAGCCTCTTGTGAATTTGTTTCACAGGTATTCGTCCATCATACCGGATTATTGCGCAAGTGGGCGGGCACCATATTGCCGCCATCGTCAACCCGGCGGCCACGCGCCGCCTTAGTCTGGCCGCTCGCAAAAGGGGCGGAAACGGTGCTCCAATGCCTCTTGCCATCCTGGCGCTCACGATTGCGGCCTACGCGATCGGAACCACCGAATTCGTCATCGTCGGGCTTCTGCCGACGGTGGCTCAAGACCTCGGCATCACCTTGCCGCTCGCCGGCCTGATCGTCAGCGTCTATGCGCTGGGCGTCACCTTCGGCGCGCCCATCCTGACAGCGCTGACCGGCAGGATCGAGCGCAAGCCGCTGCTGCTCGGCCTGATGGCGCTGTTCGTCATCGGCAATGCTGCCGCCGCACTCAGCCCGAGCTACGGGACGTTGCTGGCGGCGCGCGTGCTTTCGGCCTTCGCCCATGGCGTGTTCTTCTCGGTCGGCGCCACCATCGCCGCTGACCTCGTGCCGGAAAACCGCCGCGCCTCGGCGATTGCCATGATGTTCATGGGCCTGACGGTGGCGATCGTGACCGGAGTCCCGCTCGGCACCTTCATCGGCCAGACTTTCGGCTGGCGCGCCACCTTCTGGGGCGTATCTGCCCTTGGCGTCATCGCCTTTATCGCCATCGCAGCTCTCCTGCCCTCGACGCTGAAGAAGGCTGCCCCATCGGGCCTGCTCGACCAGGTCAGGGTGCTCGGCTCGGGCCGGCTGCTTCTGGTCTTCGCCATGACGGCGTTGGGCTATGGCGGCACTTTCGTCGCCTTCACCTACCTCGCCTCGATCCTCGAGACCATCACCCGCTTTTCGGCCTCGAGTGTCAGTCTGTTGCTTGTCCTCTATGGCCTGGCGATAGCGGCCGGCAACATCGCCGGCGGCCGCATCGCCGACCGCAACCCGGTGAAGGCGCTGACGGTGCTGTTTGCGCTGCAGGCGGCGGTGCTTGTCGCCTTCACCTTCACCGCAGTCTCGCCAATCTGGACCATCGTCACACTCGTCGGTCTCGGATTCCTGTCCTTCGCCAACGTGCCGGGCCTGCAGATTTATGTCGTGCAGCTTGCCAAGGAGCATCGCCCCGCCGCCGTCGACGTCGCCTCGGCCCTCAACATCGCTGCCTTCAATCTCGGCATCGCACTCGGCGCCTGGATCGGCGGCCTGGTGGTGGCCTCGCCGCTCGGCCTCGGCGCCACGCCCTGGGTCGGCGCCGTACTGGTAGCGGCGGCGCTGGTGCTGACCGTCTGGAGCGGCTTGCTCGACCGGCGCCAAGAACCGGCATCAAGAACCGTTGTGCCAGCCGGCCTAGGCGGTTGATCGCCCGGAAGCCGGACCTAACTTAGGAGGGGCCTACCTTCCCAGGCCCCTCCTCCCAACCAAGGAGAACACCATGAAATTCGTGACCGCCAATGGCGCGACGATCCCCGCTCTCGGCTTCGGAACCTTCCGCATGCCCGGCAAGGAAGTGCTCGAGGTCGTGCCTGAAGCCATCAGGCTCGGCTTCCGCCACATCGACACCGCCCAGATCTACGGCAACGAGGCCGAGGTCGGCCAGGCGATCCGGAAGTCGGGCACGGCGCGCGGCGACATCTTCCTGACCACCAAGGTGTGGGTCGACAAGTTTCGCCATGCCGACTTCCTGAAGTCGGTCGACGAAAGCCTGAAGAAGCTTGCAACCGACCATGTCGACCTTCTCCTGCTGCATTGGCCAAACGAGGTGGTACCGCTGGCCGAGCAGATCGGCGCGCTGAACGAGGTCCGGCAGGCCGGCAAGGTGCGCCACATCGGCGTCAGCAACTACAATTCCGCGCTGATGGCTGAAGCCGTGGAGCTGAGCGCCGCCCCCATCGTCACCAACCAGGTCGAGTACCACCCCTATCTCGACCAGGCCAAGGTGCTGGAAACGGCGCGACGGCTCGGCATGTCGGTGACGGCCTACTACGCCATGGCCGACGGCAAGGTTCTTTCCGATCCGCTGCTCAAGGATATCGGTGCCCGCCACAACAAGACGCCGGCGCAGGTGGTGCTGCGTTGGCTGGTGCAGCAGGACGGCGTCATCACGCTGTCGAAGACCTCGACGCTGAAGCGGCTGCCGGAGAACTTCGCCATCTTCGATTTCGAGCTGTCGCCGATCCAGATGAAGGCGATCCATGCGCTTGCCACTGCAAGCGGCCGCATCGTCAGCCCGGCGGGCCTGGCGCCCGCATGGGATCAGGCGGCCTGAGGGCCAAGCCGGCGCGGCAGTTGACGTGGCGTCGGCTTCTTCCTATCTGAGGGCGGTCAAGGGCGGGAAGCCCCTGCTGCCCGCAGCCGCAAGGCACGGTGAAGCTTCCCTCGAAACCTTCGTTTCCCTGTCGATGCGACGGCCGAAGCGGCAATGCGGGCTCCCGACTTTTAACACGCCGTTCGCCAATCGCGAAGGAGCGAAACATGACCAACGGTCAGACCCCGACCGACTACAAGACCAATGCCCGCCGGCTGCGCGACGCGCTCGCCGCCGAGGGTTTTGACATCAGCCACGCCAAAGCTCTCGAACTGGTAGCCAAGCAGAACGGCGCTCGCGACTGGAACACGCTTTCGGCCCGCTCGACAGCGATCTCCGAGGCGACCGGGACCGACGAGCTCAAGGCCGGCGCACCCTTTGCCGTCGGCGAGAACGTCGCCGGCACCTTCAATGGCAATCCGGCCAAGGGCCGCGTCATCGGGCTTGAGGAAACCATCAAGCCGGACCTCTGGCGCGTCACCGTGGCCTTCAACCCGCCGGTGAATGTGTCGACTTCGACACTGTTTTCGTCGGAGCGCCGGCGCATCCAGATGGTGGTGGGCGCCGATGGCCGCTCGCGCCGCCTGACCGGCACCGAGACCGGCGTGATGACGCTCGCACGCGCCTGACCGGACACACAAGGGCCGCCTACGGCGGCCTTAATGCGCCGGCTTCGGCGCAATCATGCTGCCGGCATAACCGCACAGGGCGCCGACGCAGATCGGCCCGAACAGCGAACCGTCGACCACAAACAGCATGATCAATATTGCAGCGATCGGCCGGCCCAGCCCGGCCGTGGCGGCCCCGCTCATGCCGGCCGCGATAGCGACTGCCGGGTGGATACCGGGCGCAACCGCAAGCACCGAAGCTCCCGCCGCTGCACCCGAAAAGATCAACGGAAAGATCGCCCCGCCAAGCCATCCCGTCGACAGGCAGAGCACGGCCGCCAGCACCTTGAGCAGGCCGAGCAGTAAAAGGGTGGCCATGCCGGCGGCTGCCGCCCATTCGAGCATGGCGCCGATCTCGTGATGACCGGAAAAACGCAGGATCGGCAGAACGGCGGCGACAAGACCGAAGGCAACACCGCCCAGGACCGGTTGCCAGAAGGCCTGCGGGACCAGGCGCTGGACCAGCCTTTTGGCGGCCGGCAGTGCAAACAGAAAGGCCACGCCAACCGCCGCCCCGAGCAGGGCCGGCACGACCGATAGCAACAGGTCGCTGCCGTCTCCCGGCGCGGCATAGGCCGGCAGCGTGATGCGGTGGAGGCCGCCTGAAAGCAGCAGCCGCGCGGCGACCAGAAAGCCCAGCAATCCGCACAGGCCGGCAAACAGCAACAATGCGCGCGGCGCCTCTGATGTCTCGTCGGCATAGGCGGCGCCGCCAAGCGGCGAGCCGTAGAAGCCCGAGAGCGCGCCAGCGGCACCGGCCTCGCCGATGATGCGCGCTTCGGCATGACTGCGGCCGAGAAAGACGGCGATCGCGGCCGTGAGTTCGGCCACCACGGCCAAGAGTCCGGCCTCCGGGCCGACGGCGCCACCGAAAGCCACCGCGATCACCGCGGCGAACCCGACGAGAAGCGCCTTGCGGCGGTGGATGTGGATGGGATCGCGCAGCGCAGCGATCTGTTCGTCGACACTGTCTGTCGCGCCGAGATGCCTGGTGACGCCGATGAGCACGCCGCCTGCTATCGCCACCGCAAGAATGTACCAGCTGGACTCGCCGACCGACCACACCAGTGCGCTGGCACGTTGCATCAGCCACAGCATGACGCCTGCGGCGACACCGGCCAGCAAGCCGACCCCGCCGGCAAGAAGCCCGAGCCTGACGATCTGCGTCTTCGACAGCGACGTCATCCTGCCTCCTAGAGCATCCATTCGATGGGCAGCCAGCCGAGCACGACGACGAGTGCGCGCTTGACCACCCCGCTGTGCGGATCGGACGAGAAGCTTTGCGGCGCCTCGCCGGGGCGGCTCGCCGTCCACGACAGCTTTCCCTCCGGCGTCAGCGACACTGTGTAGGCGTCCTCGGGGATCCGGTTGTCGAACGCGCCCGATATCGTCTGCGCCATGGCAGGGCTATCGATGAGGAAGCCCATCTCGCAGTTGAGCAGCGCCGAGCGGGGATCGAAGTTGAACGAGCCGATGAAGATCCTGTCGTCGTCGACCGAGAAGGTCTTGGCGTGCAGGCTGGCACCGGACGAGCCAATGACGTTGAGTTCGGCATCGCCGTCGGGCGCGCCCTCGACGGGCCTCAGCTCATAGAGCTTCACGCCGCCCTCGAGCAGACCGCGCCGGTACTTGGCGTAGCCGGCATGCACCATCGCGACGTCTGTCGTCTCCAGCGCGTTGGTGAGGATGCGCACCTGGGCGCCGGCTCTGGCGAGGCCATCGAAGTAGTCCGTGCCAGCCTTGCCCGGGACGAAGTAGGCCGACACCAGGTCGAGGCCTTTGCTGACCGGGCCTATCACCTTGGCCAGCTGGGCAATCATCAGCTGGTCTTTGGTCGCCTTGCCCTCGCCCTTCGACGGATCGTCGACGACCAGCTTGACGTCGACCCATTCGAGCCCGAGCGCGCCGCTGCGCAGCCGCTTGTAGATGGGTGCGTCGGGGGTGATGAATTCGGCCGCCTCGGGCCGTGCCGCAGCTTCGTCGGTCTCGGCCAGGAAGGTCTCCAGATTGGCCGCGGACATGTCGAGGATGCTTTCGGCGGCAAACACCGAGGCGCTGTTCCAGTAGCGGTCAAAGGCGGCGGACGTGTCCTGCACGACCGGGCCCGTGCCGAGCACGTCGAGGTCGAAATAATAGGACTCGTCGCCCACCTTGAAATATTCGTTGCCGACATTGCGCCCGCCGACGATGGCCGCCACGCCATCGACGATGAACGACTTGTTGTGCATGCGCCGGTTCATACGGAAGAAGTCGAAGGTGTAGCCGAGCATTTTGGGCCGGCGTACCGTCGACGGATTGAACAGCCGGACCTCAAAATTTGGCTGCGCGGCCAAGGTCGCCATCGTCCGGTCGAGACCGGGAACGCCATTGTCGTCGAGCAGCAGGCGCACTCGCACACCACGTTTCGACGCCTCGTAGAGCGCCCGCAGCAGGAGGCGGCCGGAAGTGTCGTCGTGCCAGATGTAATATTGCGCGTCGATCGAGTGCGTCGCGACCGCAGACATAACCAGCCGGCTGGCGATGGCATCGTGACCGCCGGCAATCGGCACCACGCCGCTCTTGCCCGGATTGGCGCTGCTGCCCTCGCCGGCCATCCGGCCCAGCACCCCGTCGGTGACGGCAGGCAGCGCGGCTTCAGCAGGGCGGCCTTCGATGGAGGGCAACGGAAAGAGCAGGCGGGCGACGACAATGGCGACGGCTGCAGCCAGAAGCAGGGCAAGGACTGCCTTGATCACTCTCATTCGGCCGTCCTCGCACCGGGTTTGCGTTGCAGGCACCCCGCGCCCTGTTAAAGCGCAAGCAAGTCCCCGATGACAAGCCATGGCTGCATCGGCGACGCCCACAAGCCGAACGGGGATTCATCGCGAGACCCCGATTGTTGCCTGGCGCGAACCTGATTTCGGCCGGTGCTTACGTCGCTTCGGAACGGGGCCTTGAGGGGGCGTCCGTGCCCAGCGAGCCATCGCTCGATGCCGCAGCCGGGCTTCCCCAGCGTCGAAACGCTTTGATTCCCGGCCAAGCTTGTGTAAAGCGAGGCAAGCAAAAATCCCCCGCAACAGCCAGACGGGCAAAAGCCATGGAAAAATTCACCAAGCTCACGGGCGTCGCCGCCCCCCTGCCGATCGTCAATGTCGACACCGACATGATCATCCCCAAGGATTATCTCAAGACGATCAAGCGCACGGGCCTTGGTACCGGGCTTTTCGCCGAGATGCGCTACAATGAGGACGGTTCGGAGAACGCCGAATTCGTGCTTAACAAGCCGGCCTACCGCAAGGCCGAGATTCTCGTCGCCGGCGACAATTTCGGCTGCGGCTCGAGCCGCGAGCATGCGCCATGGGCGCTGCTCGACTTCGGCATCCGTTGCGTGATCTCGACGTCGTTCGCCGACATCTTCTACAACAACTGCTTCAAGAACGGCATCCTGCCGATCACCGTCAGCCAGGAAGATCTGGACAAGCTGATGGACGATGCCGAGCGCGGCGCCAACGCCACCATCTCGGTCGATCTCGAAGCCAAGGAAATCCGCGGCCCCGACGGCGGCGTGGTCAAGTTCGACCTCGACGATTTCCGTCGTCACTGCCTGCTCAACGGCCTCGACGATATCGGCCTGACTATGGAAAAGGCCGGCTCGATCGACACCTATGAAAAGAAAGTCGGCGATAGCCGTCCCTGGGCCTGATCGCCCCCCCCACTTCATAGCTGAGAAGACCAAAGCCCCGTTCCATCGAACGGGGCTTTTTCCTTGGATGCGGTTCACCAGAGCGTACGCAGGGAGGACAAGGTGGTGACCACAAGTGCAGCTGCGAAGGCGAGATTGACGATACGTGATAGCAATGGCCGCCGCAGCAGGCCTGCAAAGGCTGTGCCGGCGCCGAACCAGGCAAAGTGGATGACTACGATCAGCGCCAGCAGAATCGCCGTCTTCACCGACGTCTCAATCAGCTCCGGCCGCAATCCGAGCTGGGTTCCGGCAAAGACCGCGCCGATGACGACATAGGCCTTCGGATTGGCAAGCGCGAGCAGCAGGCCGCCGGTGAAGCCAGGGGCCAACGCCTGGGCCGGCGTCTCGGCAAGCGGCGGCGCCGTCGCGATCGCAAAGGCCAGATAGAGGATGTAGAGCGCCGACAGGCCGAGCAGCAGCGGCGCCAGCCTCGGTTGCGACAGGACTACCGACGCAAGCCCCGCGGCGACCGCGACAAGCACGACGCTGGTGCCGATGATGACCCCCGCGAGATAGGGCAACGAGCGTCGCAATCCGAACGCGCTGCCAAGCGCCGTGACGCTGATGGTCGAGGGACCGGGGCTGCCCATAACGACCAGCGCGGTGGCAATGAGTGCGAGAACGGGCTCGATGGCCGGTACTGCGAAAAGCTGCTGCTGCACGATCAACCTCCTGGCATTGCTGCTGTGCGGGCCAGCCTGGAGCCAGGAGGCATGTCTCGTCTTGAAGGTTTGTGCGAGCCGGCCGAAGGCGAGCCGCGCCGCCACCGCGCCCTGGCGTATAGCTGTCGCAGCCGCCGGCGGCTGACACTGTGCCCATGCCATGCCATTGTCGTGCCTCGGGATTCGGGGCATGCGCACGACTGCGCCTCGGCACATCGCTCACGCCCAGCCAATGGAGCGCCGCATGAAACCATCCATTCTTCTTGTAACCGTATCGATCGCGCTTTTGCCGACGCTCGCCATTGCCCAGGACAGCGAGCCGCAGACCATTGCCTTCGAAGGCGGCAACTTCACCATCAAGGAGAACGCCGAGGGCGAGAAGGTGCTTGCCTATGAAGGCAAGGAACTGGCCAAGAACTACGTCGCCTTCCACGACCGCACGGTCGATCTCAACGGCACCAAGGTGGCGATCTTTGCGATAGGCGACGGCGGCAACGCCTGCGGGCCGGAAACCGTGCTCGCCTGGAAGACCGAGGCGGGCATCCAGTCCACTGTGGTCGGCGATGGCGAATGCGGCACCCCGCCAGCTGCCGCGACCAGCGACACGCTCTATTTCGTGCCCTACCTGCTGCCAGGCACCAAGTCGCCCGTTCGCAAATGGTCGCCGGGAGACGGCCTGTCCATGGCCGGCGAGCTGGCCTTCACGCCGCAGCCTGACACGACCTGGGCCAACTTAAAGGTCGAAGACGTCCTCTACCCCGTCGACTTCTTCGACAACGCCGACATCTACAAAGCAGCGAGCGCCATGTTGGGCGACAAGCTCGAAGGCGTCGCGCTGGGCCTCTCGGTGTCGAGCGGTCCGGAAAAGACGACCTCGGGCCTGGTCTTCGCAACCGGCTGCGTGCCCCATGCCTGCGGCATCAACGATTCCTTCATCGGCATCGATGCCGGCGGCAGGAAGCTCTATTTCGCCAGGCAGGGCGATGCGTCGGAGCCGGACACCTGGCCAGCATTGGCCGAATGGCCGGCCGAATTGAAGGGCGCGATGACCAAGTCGTTGATACAGGGAGAATGAGAAAGAGATGCGCAAACTGATTTCGACCGGATCGCCCTTCGAAAAGACTGCCGGCTATTCACGCGCCGTGGTCCAGGGAGATTGGTGCTTCGTTTCCGGCACGACGGGCTACGACTACGCCACCATGACCATGCCCGACAACGTGGAGGCGCAGACGCGCAATTGCCTGGCGACCATCGCCAAGGCGCTCAAGGACGGCGGCTTCGATATGGCCGACGTGGTGCGCGCGCATTACTACATCACCGACCAGGCCTATGTGGACCTGGTGTTCCCGATCCTCGGCGAGACCTTCGGCGACATCCGGCCGGCAGCGACGATGATCGTCTGCCAGCTCAACAAGCCGGAGATGAAGATCGAGATCGAGGTGACGGCGCTGAAGCGTTTGTGACCGCAAGGGGGACTGCTTGCGCATCCTATCGTTGAACGGCTGGGGCGGCAGGCTCGGCGAGGAACTTGTCACCTATGTCGGGGACGCCGAGCCTGATGTGCTCTGCCTGCAGGAGGCGACCAGCACGCCAGCGGCAACCTCCCCGTGGCTTACCTATCGTGATGGCGGCGGCGAGCTCTTGCAGCGCGCCAACCTGTTTGCCGAGGTGGCCAGCGCACTGCCCGACCACCAGGCGTTCTTCTGCCCCGCCGCGCGCGGCCCTCTCCATGACGGCGACCGGATGCTGCAGTCGGAATGGGGACTGGCGACCTTCGTCAGGTGCTCGCTTCCAATCGTCGGACAGATGCAGGACTTTATCCACGGCGCCTTCTCGGCCGACGGCTTCGGTGAGCACCCGCGCTCGCGCAACGCCCATGCCGTCCGACTGCACGACTACGCGACCGGGCGGACAACAGTCGTCGTTCATCTCCACGGCCTGCGCGAGCTCGACGGCAAGGGCGACTCCCCTGCCCGCGACGCCCAGACGGCAAGGCTGATCGAGCTGATCGACAGGATACGTCACCACGGCGACGGGCTCGTCGTCTGCGGCGACTTCAACGTGCTGCCCGAGAGCCGGATGCTTTCGGCTTTGCGCGACATCGGGCTGACCGAACTGGTGACGTCGCGTGGCTTCACCGACACCCGGACCTCGCATTACCTGAAATCGCCGCGATATGCCGACTATATGCTGGTCAGCGGCAACGCCGATGTGCGCGGCTTTGAGGTGGTCGAGGAACCCGAGATATCCGATCACCGCGCGCTGCTGCTGGAGATTGGGTAGGTCACCTCGGAGCCGATGAAGACACAAATCGCGAAAAACAGGAGCTGGTGGAGTCATTTGGCCGCTCTGGCACGCCCTTTCCTGCTTGCACCGACGCCCTGCCAAGGCTAGCAAGTCCGCGGTTCACGCATCTTTCGGAAAGGCTTTCCATGGCGACGCGCAATCTTCTTCTCCTGCCCGGCGACGGCATCGGCCCCGAGGCCATGGCCGAGGTCCGCAAGCTGATCTCGGCGATGAACGAGAAACTCGGCAGCGGCTTCACCACCGAGGAAGGTCTCGTCGGGGGCTCGGCCTATGACGCGCACGGCCAGGCGATCTCGGATGCCGACATGGCCAAGGCGATGGCGGCTGACGCCGTGCTGTTCGGTGCAGTCGGCGGCCCGAAGTGGGACGCAGTTCCCTATGAGGTGCGCCCCGAGGCCGGCCTTTTGCGCCTGCGCAAGGACATGGAGCTGTTTGCCAACCTGCGT
The DNA here is from genome assembly GCF_000372965.1 of Hoeflea sp. 108. Classification (NCBI taxonomy): domain Bacteria; kingdom Pseudomonadati; phylum Pseudomonadota; class Alphaproteobacteria; order Hyphomicrobiales; family Rhizobiaceae; genus Hoeflea; species Hoeflea sp. 108. Next base: position 4,987,383 of record NZ_KB890024.1, read on the forward strand.
CCGGCGATCTGCTACCCGGCGCTGGCCGGCTCGTCGTCGCTCAAGCAGGACGTGGTCGAAGGCCTCGACATCCTGATCGTGCGCGAGCTGACCGGCGGCGTATATTTCGGCGAGCCGAAACAGATCATCGATCTCGGCAACGGCCAGAAGCGCGGCATCGACACGCAGGTCTACGACACCTTCGAGATCGAGCGCATCTCGGGCGTCGCCTTCGAACTGGCTCGCACCCGCAAGAACCGCGTGACGTCGATGGAAAAGCGCAACGTCATGAAGTCGGGCGTATTGTGGAACGAGGTGGTGACCGCCACCCACAAGGCCAGGTATGCCGATGTCAAGCTCGACCACATGCTGGCCGACGCCGGCGGCATGCAGCTGGTACGCTGGCCCAAGCAATTCGACGTCATCGTCACCGACAACCTGTTCGGCGACATGCTGTCTGATGTCGCGGCGATGCTGACCGGCTCGCTCGGCATGTTGCCTTCGGCCTCGCTGGGCGCGCCCGACGCGCTTACCGGCAAACGCAAGGCGCTCTACGAGCCAGTGCACGGCTCGGCGCCCGACATCGCCGGCCAGGGCATCGCCAACCCGATCGCCATGCTCGCGTCATTTGCCATGTGCCTGCGCTACTCGTTCAACATGGTGGCCGAGGCCGACCGCCTCGAGGCCGCGATTGCCGCTGTCCTCGACGACGGCCTGCGCACCAAAGACATCATGTCGGAAGGCAAGACCGAAGTCGGCACCACTCAGATGGGTGACGCCATCGTGGCGAAGTTCTTCGCCTGATTGCCGACTGAAGAACTGAAAACGGCGCCCTTGGGCGCCGTTTTTCTTTGTCCTTGTTGATGTCGCTACGCATCCGGGATGTAGAGCGCGGGCACGCTTACGCCCTCCGGCACCGGCCCCCACTTGTTGTCGTGCTTCTGCGACGGCAGCAAGGTGAAGACCAGAAGCACAAATCCGCCAAAGGGTACGAAGATCAGCAGATAGAACCAGCCGGACAAGCCGAGATCGTGGATCCTCCGAACGGTGACGGCAATGCTGGGCAAGACCATGGCCAGGCCGAAGGCGCTGAGCAGGAAGAGCACCATGATCGGCAGACTCTGCTCATCCTGGCCGGAGACTGCAGCGAAGATGCCGATCAAGGCGCCGAGCACCACTCCGCCCAGGATCATGAACAGCGTGAAAGCCCAATATTCCTTGCGACGTGCACGGCCGCTGAAATTGACATAGTTCGTCGTGATCGCTCGCCAAAAGTAAGACCACAGTCCAGTTGACGGTTCGCCATAGGCTGCATCGCTGTAGGCGGGTTCGTATCTCGGCGCGCGAGGCACGGCCTGCGCCGGAGCCGGCTGGCTGTCCGCCACGCCGCGGCGGCCGAACTGCGGCACCGATCGTCCGGGTTGAGGCATCGGTCCGGCACTGCGCGCAACAGGCGCATGAATGGGAAAGACGTCGCGGGCCTGTCCGCCTGACGGGGTGAACTCGACCTCCGTTCCCTTGCCGACTGCCATCGCCTGGCGCAGGTCCTCGCGCGTGAAGCCGTAGCGGTTGCCGTCGGCGCCTTCGATAAAGCCGAAGCCTTGCGCCTCGTCGTAATGTAGCATTTCCCCGCGCATGATCCCTCCGGCGGCTGATCTCTAACAACTGTGAGCAGAGTTTTTCACACCCGGCAAGTCCGGCGCGCAGCCACGCCCGGCCTGTGTTCCCACCGGCACAGATGCCGCGAAAACAACGCCGCCAATGCATCTCCCGATATAATCCGGTTTGAGAAACGGCCACTCATGTTACCCTTCGCTAAAAGGGCAATGGGGTAGGGAACGTAGTGATTCGGGTCGGCAGACCTCGCTACCTATCGATGACATGGCGACGCGGCGCCTCAAGGCCGCCTCCCCGGACGCCGGTCTCGGCGATGCGAAGCTTCTGGGGCCTGATGCGGGCCTACTGGTTCTCGGATCGCTGGAAGGAAGCCTGGGGGCTGACGCTGGTGATAGCCCTCCTGACCGCACTTTCCAGCAAGGCCAGCGTATGGATGGCCGAAGCCTCGGGCGAACTGGTCAATTCGATCGCCTTCTTCCACGATCCCGCCAACGTGACGCCGCTTGCGTCATTGCTCACCGCCGCCGGCACGCTCTTCATTCTCGTGCTGCTCAAGGATGCCGGCTTCACGGGCATCCGCCACCTCTTCTCCACGACATTGCATCGCAAATGGCGGGGCTGGCTCGATGGCCGCTTCAACGCCGCTCTGCTCGATGCCAACCACACCCATTTCCACGTCCAGCACGACGCCGGCGAGGGCCGGGCTGCGCCCGACAACATCGACCAGCGGGTCCAGGACGCCATCAAGGGCATGACCGGCGGTGCCATCGGCCTGGCGATGGGGGTGATGAGCGTCGCCACCTCGCTGTTCTTCGTCGGCCAGAAATTGTGGGAGACATCGGCGCCGGTGCGTGGGCTCGAATTCCTCGGCGACTATGGCAGCTTCGTTCTGGCGCTAGGCGCGGTCGCCGCCTACGTGCCGCTCAACACCTTCATCGCCATGAAGCTCGGCGGGCTGATGGAGCGGTTGAACGTCAGGATGCAGCAGGCCGAAGGCAGCTATCGCGGCGAGATGAACACGCTTCTGCGCCGCAGTTTCCACGTCGCCGCATCGCGTGGAGAAGGCGTGCAGCAGGCCATGCACGAGCGCCACTACCGCGACATCGACAAGACCTGGGCCCGCCTGAACACGGTCAATGCCGGCTACATGTCGTTCGAGCTGATTTACAATTTCGTCGCCGCCCGCTTCATTGCCTACGGTCCGGGGCTGATCCCCTACATGCAGGGCCAGATCAATCTCAAGGGCTACGTCACCGGCGCCGAGCTGGTGAACTCACTGATCGGGCAATGCTCCTGGTTCATCCAGGTGATGCCGGCGATCGCCACGCTGCGCGCCAACAGCGTGCGGGTGATCGACCTGGCCGAGGCAATCGAAAACGTTCAGCAGCCGCAGCAGCACTATGGCCGAACGGGCCAGGCCGAATTCCGCTTCGCCAGCCAGCACGCCGTCTTCGGACTTGCCTTGCGCAACCTGGAACTGATGCATCGCGGCAGCGACGTGCAACCCTTCCTGACGGTGACCAGCCTGCGCTTCCGGCGCGGCGAATGGAGCTTCGTGCGCGGTGAATCCGGCTGCGGCAAGACCTCGCTGGTCAAGGCGATCAACGGGCTCTGGCCGTATGGCCGCGGCGACATCGTCTTTCCCGAGAACGTTTCGGCCTTTTACGCCACTCAGGACGTGAAGCTGCCGCAAGTCACGCTCAAGCAGCTCGTCTGCTTGCCGGGCAGCGCCGAGGGCCATTCGGAGGCGAAGGTGGCGGTGGCGCTGCACAAGGCCGGCCTCGGCGACTTCATCGAGCATCTCGACAGCGAATTGCATGACGGCAGGATATGGGAACAGGTCTTCTCCGGCGGGCAGAAGCAGAAGCTCGTCGCCGCCCGCATCCTGCTGCACCAGCCGGGCCTGCTGTTCCTCGACGAGGCCACCGGCGCGCTCGACCACGAGGCCAAGATCGCCTTCCACCGCGCCATCAAGGACAATTGCCCCGGCGTGACCGTCATCAGCGTCATGCACGACCCCGTGCCGCCGCGCGCCGCCGACGGCAGCGAATTCTATGACAGCATCGTCAGCATCGCCGACGGCACAGCCACCAAACAGGCCATATCGAGCCTGCCAGCCGAGTTGACCACCCTGCTCGACCAGCCCCTGCCGGTCCGGCCCTGGCCGAAGCGCGGCCAGCGCGTCAAGCTCACCGACAGGTAGCCCTAGAGGCCTTCCGCTTTTCTTCGAATCGCGGAAACCCTCCATCTCTTTGTTTTTGCGCTATTCCGGACGGAAAACCGCTGCGCACTTTTCCTGAAATTACTCTAGACGCTGCCTGGCAGCGGCACGGCGCAGATGATGGAGCGGGTGAGAAACCGCTTCTCGCGGCCATTGTCGAGCGAGAACATGCCGCCGCGCCCCGGCACCACATCAATGATCAGGTCGGTGTGCTTCCAGGCTTCGTATTGCGAGGCGCTGATGTAGACGGGCGTGTCACCGATGGTGCCCATCAGCACGTCGAGGTCGCCGACGATGAAGTCGGAGCGCGGATAACACATCGGCGACGAGCCGTCGCAGCAGCCGCCGGACTGGTGGAACAGCACCGGCCCGTGGTCGGCGATGATCTCGTCGAGCAGGGCGACGGCGCCGGGTGTTGCCGAGACCTTGTCGAGAGGATGATGCGAGGACATGAGTGGGTTCCGGTTCTTCCTTGTCCCCGCCTGCAGGGAGAAGGGCCACGAAGTGACGGATGAGGGGCGGCGCGAACGCGGTCGGGTCAGCGCTGCCCCTCACCTGCCTGCCGGCATCCTCTCCCCGTGAACGGGGAGAGGAACGCTCGTCATCTCAGAAAAACCCGAGCTTCTTCGGGCTGTAGCTGACCAGCATGTTCTTGGTCTGCTGGTAGTGGTCGAGCATCATCTTGTGCGTCTCGCGGCCGATGCCCGACTGCTTGTAGCCGCCGAAGGCGGCGTGCGCCGGATAGGCGTGGTAGCAGTTGGTCCACACGCGCCCGGCCTGGATGGCGCGGCCGAAGCGGTAAAGCCGGTTGGCATCGCGGCTCCAGATGCCGGCACCGAGGCCGTACAGCGTGTCGTTGGCGATCGACAGCGCATCGTCATCATCCTTGAAGGTGGTGACCGAGACAACAGGCCCAAAGATCTCCTCCTGGAAGATGCGCATCTTGTTGTGGCCCTTGAACACGGTCGGCTTGACGTAATAGCCGCCGGCGAGGTCACCGGGCAGATGCGCGCGCTCGCCGCCGGTCAGCACCTCAGCGCCCTCCTGGCGGCCGATGTCCATATAGGACAGGATCTTCTCCAGCTGCTCCGACGAGGCCTGCGCGCCGATCATGGTGGCCGGATCGAGCGGGTCGCCCTGGACAATTGCCTCGACGCGCTTCAGCGCGCGTTCCATGAACTTGTCGTAAATCTTCTCATGCACCAGCGCCCGGCTCGGGCAGGTGCAGACCTCGCCCTGGTTGAGCGCGAACATGACGAAGCCTTCGATCGCCTTGTCGAAGAAGTCGTCGTCTTCCGCCGTCACGTCCTGGAAGAAGATGTTGGGCGACTTGCCGCCGAGTTCGAGCGTCACCGGGATCAGGTTCTGCGAGGCGTATTGCATGATCAGCCGGCCGGTCGTCGTCTCGCCGGTGAAGGCGATCTTGGCGATGCGCGGGCTCGACGCCAGCGGCTTGCCCGCCTCGAGGCCGAAGCCGTTGACGATGTTGAGCACGCCCTCGGGCAACAGGTCGCCGATCAGGTCGGCCCACAGCATGATGGTGGCGGGCGTCTGCTCGGCCGGCTTCAGCACCACGCAATTGCCGGCGGCGAGCGCCGGCGCCAGCTTCCAGCAGGCCATCAGCAGCGGGAAATTCCACGGGATGATCTGGCCGACGACGCCCAGCGGCTCGTGGAAATGATAGGCGACGGTGTCGTCGTCGATCTGCGACAGGCTGCCCTCCTGGCCACGCAGCGCCCCGGCGAAATAGCGGAAATGGTCGATGGCGAGCGGCACGTCGGCGGCGGTCGTCTCGCGGATCGGCTTGCCGTTGTCCCAGGTCTCGGCCAGCGCCAGACAGTCGAGGTTTTCCTCCATGCGGTCGGCGATGCGGTTGAGGATCAGCGCGCGGGTCGCGGGCGCAGTCTTGCCCCAGGCGTCCTTGGCCTTGTGGGCGGCATCGAGTGCTGCCTCGATGTCGGCTGCGTCGGAGCGGGCGACCTCGCCCAGCGGCCGGCCGGTGACCGGCGAGACGTTTTCGAAGTAGCGGCCCGATTTCGGCGCCACCCACGCACCACCGATGTAATTGTCGTAGCGCTTGGCGAAGGGGATCTTGGCCGTGCGCGAGAATTCCACCTTGTTCATCTCTTCCTCCCGAGAAGCGGCACCGCAGGATGCGGCGCGTCGACAAAGAGCGTCGGAGATGTTGCGAAAGCTGTCAGCCCCAGGGGAAGCGATGGCAGGCGGCGACTGTCGCAGTTCTGCGACAGTCGGGCGCTGCAAAACTCAATGGTCGCGGCGGATGCCCAGCCGGTTGAGCTTGCGGTGCAGCGTCGCCCTGGAAATGCCGAGCTTCTGGGCCGCCGCCGAGACGTTGCCGTCGGCGCGGGCCAGCGCGCGATGCAGTGCCGCGCGTTCGGCCTCGTCGAGGTCTCCCGACACCCGCTGGGGCATGCCCAGAAGGTCGGCGACCGGCAGCCGGCGCTCTAGCTGCTCGCGGGTGATGCCGTGGGCGAGGCGCGCCTGCCTGGTGGCGCCGATGACCAGATCGTCGGCGTCGACGGCCACCATGGCGCCCGGATTGCGCTCGGCAGCCGGCGTCAGCAGGATGCGCGCCTCGGGGAAAGCGAGACGGAAATTGTCGGCCTCGATGCGGCGGGCGGCGTCGTTCACCGCGAGGGCGATGAGATTGACGAAACCTTCGGTCAGGTCGGCCCGACAGGACGAAACATCAAGTGCGGCGGCGACATTGCCCTCATGATCGTAGATCGGCGTCGTGGTGCAGGACAGCGCCGTGTTGCGGGCGAAGAAATGCTGGTCGCGGTGGATGGTGAGCGCCCGCTGTTCGACAAGGCAGGTACCGATGCCGTTGGTGCCTTCGCTTTCCTCGCTCCAGATGGTGCCGGTCCACAGGCCCCATTTGTGGAAGGTCTGGTTGTCGGAGATCGCGCCCCGCCGTTCTATCGGCACGCCGTCGCGATCGGCCAGCAGAACGCAGCAGCCGACGCCGCCGACGGCGAGATAGAGCCGGTCGAGGCTCGCTTGCGCGGCATGGATCAGCGGTTCGATGCGTTGGCGCGCGTCGCGCAACTCCTGCTCGGTGAGGCGCTGCGGCGGCTTGTGCTCGCCGGGGTCGAGACGATGCAGCCGCGACGACCGCCGCCAGGACGCCACCAGCGCCGAGCGTGCCGCCTCGTCGGAAGCGACCGCAGCCTGCACGGCATCCTCATGCCGTCCAAAAAACTGTCCGCTCATAAGCTCCTCCCAAAGCCCGGACCATTCCTGCTGCCATGCGCGGCGGACCATGCCGCCAAGCTGCCGATCCTCCAGAGTTCGGCCGCCCCGTCAATTCGCCATAAGAACAAGGCCGTCACAAGGACGGCGCCCGCTGTAGCCAAGCATATATAACGAATGTTCAGGCACAAGGGATCAACAATTGCGGAGCATCAGCGACGCAAGCCTGCTATCGCCGTGCCCTGATCTCGGTCATCGACCGCAGCTGCCTGCCATCCAGGAAATTGGCCGGCTCCAGCCACTCTTCCATGACGGCGCGACAGGCCGGCCACTCGGACGACAGCATCGAATACATGCAGATATCTCTTGCCAGCCCCTTGAGCAGCAAACCTTCGCGCAAGGTCCCTTCATAAGTGAAGCCGAGCCGGTCGGCGGCAATTCGCGACCGGTTGTTCTCGGCGGTGCAGGTCCATTCCAGGCGGCGATAGCCAAGCCCCTCGAAGACGTGGCGCATGACCAGATAGAGTGCCTCGCTCGCAAGCGTCGTGCGTTGCATGCTTGACGTGAACAGCACGTAGCCGAGCTCGACGACCTGATGTGCGGCCCTCGCTTCCATCAGGCACAACCAGCCCAGCACGGCGCCCCGAAGATCGATGACGGCGAAAAACGCCCGCTTCGGGTCGGAGACAAGCACATCGACATGGGCGGCGAATGCGGTCTCGTCGGCAAACGGCCCGACCTTCATCTCGGCCCAGGCGGCAGCGACGTTCTCGTCATGCGAAAGCCGGTAGAGCGTGACGGCATCGGAGGCTTCAAGTGGCCGGAGACTGCCATGACGACCGCCAATGACGGTCGCAACCGGCAGTTTCGCATCGATTGGCTCGCCCATTGGCCTGATCCCGCATCTGCGCCTCGACGAGAATAGTACAAGGCAATTCAAGTTTGCCAAAGACACTACCCTCGGCAACCTGCGCGCGCGATTGACTCTTCGCCGAAACCCGATAAAAGCGGCGGCGAACAGGGAACCCTCCGATGCGCGGCCTCTTGATGGCGCTTTTCGCATTCGATTTCCCCGGCCACGACAGAAGTCGTGCCGGGCGCGGAGCCGTTTCCCTGCTTTCGACCAAAACCATGGCCAAAACCACCACCACCAAAACGGTGTGATTTCCCTTGGCCTGCTCACCCTCTCCCGGGTCTGGCCCGGGGGATGAAGCCCGCGCTGGCCAGCGGGTTTTCTCCAGGAACGAGCGGAGAGGGACAGGAGTGATCTGATGGGTTTCAAGGTTGCGATCGTCGGCGCCACGGGCAATGTGGGCCGCGAAATGCTCAATATCCTCGAGGAACGCGGCTTCCCCGCCAGCGAAGTGGTGCCGCTGGCATCGCGCCGCAGCCAGGGCACCGAAGTGTCCTATGGCGACAAGACGCTGAAGGTGAAGGCGCTCGACACCTACGACTTCTCCGACACCGACCTCTGCCTGATGTCGGCCGGCGGCAATATCTCCAAGGAATGGTCGCCCAAGATCGGCAAGCAGGGTTGCGTCGTCATCGATAATTCGTCGGCCTTCCGCTACGACCAGGACGTGCCGCTGATCGTGCCGGAAGTGAACCCGGACGCCATTGCCGGCTTCACCAAGAAGAACATCATCGCCAACCCGAACTGCTCGACCGCCCAGATGGTTGTGGCGCTGAAGCCGCTGCACGACAAGGCCAAGATCAAGCGCGTCGTCGTTGCGACCTACCAGTCGGTGTCGGGCGCCGGCAAGGAAGGCATGGACGAGCTGTTCACCCAGACGCGCGCCGTCTTCGTCGCCGATCCGGTCGAAGCCAAGAAGTTCAGCAAGCGCATCGCCTTCAACGTCATTCCACACATCGACGTCTTCATGGAGGACGGCTACACCAAGGAAGAGTGGAAGATGGTCGCCGAGACCAAGAAGATGCTCGACCCCAAGATCAAGCTGACGGCCACCGCCGTGCGCGTGCCTGTCTTCATCGGCCACTCCGAAGCCGTCAATGTCGAGTTCGAAGAGCCGATCACCGCCGACGAGGCGCGCGACATCCTGCGCGAAGCGCCGGGCTGCCTGGTCATCGACAAGCATGAGGACGGCGGCTACGCCACGCCGCTCGACTCGGCCGGCGAAGACGCCACTTACATCTCTCGCATCCGCGAGGACGGCACGGTCGACAACGGCCTGGCGATGTGGATCGTCTCCGACAACCTGCGCAAGGGCGCGGCCCTCAACGCCGTGCAGATCGCCGAACTTCTGGTCGAGCGCGGCCTGATCAAGCCGAAGCAGAAGGCCGCCTGACGCCATGTTCGATGTCGTGCTGCGTCCGGCCGAAGCCGGCGACGCACACGACATCGCCCGCGTCCTGAGGGCGGCGCTTGCTGCCTTCGAGTGGATGCCACAACTCCACACGCCGGACGAGGACTTGTATTTCGTCCGGCATGTGCTCCTCGCCCACCAGGCTGTCACCGTCGTAACCGCCGCAGACCGCATCGTCGGCTTCATATCGATCAAGGACGACTGGGTCGAACAGCTCTATTTCGATCCGGACTGGACCGGCCGCGGCATCGGCAGCCGCCTCCTGCGGCACGCCACATCGACCATGCCCCGCGTCCAGCTCCATTGCTTCCAGGCCAATTCAGGCGCACGCCGCTTCTACGAACGCCACGACTTCCGCGCGGAAGCCTTCGGCGATGGCTCGGGCAACGAAGAAGGCCTGCCTGATGTTCTCTATGTCCGCGAGGACCCGGCCGGTAGTTGGCTGAATGGTTGATCCCGGGCATTGCTTCGATACATTAGCGCCAAGTCATGGGTGGGTGGGTTGATGCATCGGAGACGGGAGCATGGCACGCGACAGCCTTGACGCTACCGGCAGCCTTGCCCAGGGCACGGGTCGGCCCCTGCGAATTCTGATGACGAACGCCGTCTTGAGGGCACGCAGCGGCACCGAAACGCTGGTGCGCGACATGGTCCTGGCGCTGCGTCGGCGCGGCCATTCGGTGGCAACCTTTGCGCCGGTCATCGGTCCGGCTGCAGCGGAAATCCGGGCGACGGGCTCGCCGGTGCTGACGTCGCTGGAAACGTTCGGCGAAGCGCCTGACATCATCCATGGCCATCATGCCGGTCCGACAATCGCAGCCCTGGCACGCTTTCCGGGCACACCGGCCATCTTCGTTTGTCACGATTTCACCAGCGAACTTGACGATCCTCCCATACATCCCCGGATCAGGCGCTATCTTCATGTTCGGTCCGGCCTGCGCGGCCGGCTTGTCGACGAATGCGGGGTGGACGCTTCGAAGATTGCCTTCTGGTCGAACACCGTCGACCTCCAGCGTGTAGGACGCGTCTTGGCGCCGCCACCGCTGCTGACAACGGCAGCGGTCTTCGCTCATCCAGGAGCGATCCCCTTCACACCAATGATCGCAGAGGCTTGCCGGCGGCACGGCATCGCCTTCCGCGGCGAGTTGGTTGGTAAGGTGGCCACCGACGTGGTGCAACGTCTTGACGGGATCGAACTGGCATTCGCCAGCGGGCGGATGGCACTCGAAGCCATGGCCAAGGGATGCGCGGTGATCAATGCCGACCGCTTCGGTATCGGCGGTCTTGTGACCACAGGCAGGTTCGACGACTTTGCAGCCATCAACTTTGCCTATGGTGCGCTGTCGGATGCAGCCTCGCCGGAGTTGCTCGATCGCGAGCTGACAGCTTACGGTGCGGACGATGCCCGAGCCGTAACCGCGCTCGTCCGGCGCGATTTCAGCAGCGACAGGGGCGCCCAGGCTCTGGAGACGATCTATCGCGAAGTCCTGTCTGAAAGGGAGTGGCCGCGCCGCGAAGCGGATGAGGACGAGCGCGCGCTGGCCGCCATCATCGAACGGTTTCTCCAGCAGCGGCGAATCTATGACCGCCGCTTCCTCAAGTTGCGGGAAGGGCTTGGCCCCAGCGAAGAGCTGCAACTCCTGATCGGCGAGCTGTCCAGCAGGGCGGCCGAGCTGTCGGAGGAGGTTCGCCGGCTCAGGCGTGGTGGGCTGCTGCGCCGGGTCATGGACAAGCTGACGGGCCGAACCTACGAAAAGTGATCCCAAGCCGCGCTCCGCTTCAGCTCCAAGAAATCGTCACGCCTGTCGCGATTGAGGGGATGACTTTGGCCGGTTCCGCGGCACAGTATCCGCTGCAAAGAGGTACCGCCCCACATGATCGTCCGCCCCCGCACGAACCTGCTCAAATTGTTCTTCGTCATGCGCGGGTCCGTCGTGCCGCGCATCCTGCCGCAGATCATCGGCTTTGCCGCCTATGGCGCCGTCGTGGTGGCGCTGGTGCAGGCGCTGGGGCTCGATTTCGGCAACGCCGGGGTGGCGCCCTTCGCGCTGCTCGGCGTGGCGCTGTCCATCTATCTCGGCTTCCGCAACAACGCCGCCTATGACCGCTGGTGGGAGGCGCGCAAGCTGTGGGGGCAGTTGGTGTTCGAGATCCGCAACCTGTGCCGCGCCTCCACCGCGATGATTTCAGAACGCGAGGCGCTGCGGCCGCTGCTGATGGATTCGCTCTCCTTCTGTCATTTCCTGCGCGGCGAACTGCGCCGGATCGATACGCGTGACGCGGCGCGCCCCTTCATCGGCGATGCCGTCGACGAAATCCACGCCGCCACCAACAGACCGGACGCCGTCATGCGGCGCATGGGTGGCAAGCTCGGCGCCCTCAAGCGCAGCGGCACGCTGGAAGCAATGGATTACCGCATCCTCGACGAGCGCCTGTCGGCGATGGCAGCACTTCAGGCCGGCTGCGAGCGCATCATGGGCACGCCCCTGCCCTTCGCCTACACGCTACTTTTGCAGCGCACGGCCTACATCTTCTGCCTGCTGCTGCCCTTCGGGCTCGCGGGCTCCGCCGGCTGGGGAACGCCGCTGTTCACGGCGCTGATCGCCTACACCTTCTTCGGCCTCGACGCGCTGTCGGAAGAGCTGGAGGACCCCTTCGGCATGGAGGCCAATGACCTCGCCCTCGATGGCCTTTGCCGCGTCTGCGAGATCTCGGTGTTCGAAGCGCTGGGCGAAACCCCACCGCAGATGCTTCCGGCCGAGCACTACTACTATTCGTGAGCAGCCGCCTCCGCCGCAAGCTGCCTCAGCAGCATCATCGCCTCCTCCGCTCGCCCTGCCGGCACGAACAGATGGTCATGGTAGTAGGCCGAGACCGGATTGACGCCCATGCCCGCGGAAGCGAGATGCGCAGTGATCGCGGCAAGAAAGCCGACCGCTTCGAGCGACGAATGGATATTCAGCGTGATCATCCGGCATGAAAAGGCCGCGGCAAGTCCAGCGCTCCTCGCGTCTGCCTCCCGCAGGATAAGGGTTGTGCCCTCTCGCTCGCGAAAGCTCATCACCGTATCCGGCGGCACCGGCGCTCCCTCCGGCACGGTCGCAAAGACATAGGTCTCGGGCCAAAGCTCCGGCTCCATGGAGGCCAGCAGGACGCCGAGGTCAGTCTCGCCCAAAGTCATCGCTTCGCCTGCTGCCTGCTCGCGTCGATACCCTCCCAGTACTCCATGACCGACGCCCCGCTGTAGCCTTCGCCCGTCAGCCGGACGCTGACGCGGCCCGATTCCGGATAGACAATGACGTCGTTGGGGTTGCGCTCGCCGATGATGATGTAGCGGCAGGGCGCGTCGGTGTGGTTGTACAGCGAATGGCCGACCTTCTGGCCGGCCGGGAAGCAGACATAATCGCCAGCCTTCATGACATACGTACGGTCGCCGAGCTTCAGCGTCGCCACACCGTCGAGGACGTAGAGATGCTCCTCCTCGAGCATGTGGTAGTGTGACGGGTTGGTTTCCTTGCCCGGCGGCAGCTCCTCCAGCGCCACGCCGACATGGCTGCCGCCGCCGAAGCTCGACAGGTGCCGGAAGCTGGAGCCGAAACGCTCGCCATGGCTGAAGACCTCCAGCGGCGCTTCGAGCGCCGAAAACGGCTCGTAGACGCCCTCTGGATTGATGGACGATTCTCTCTTCGACATGATTTTCCTCCGTTTGGCCGGAGGGTGGGATGGCTGACGGCCACGGTCAAGGCGGCAAGCTCGCCGAGGCATCACCTCATGCGACGTGGACTGCACCGCCGCAATAACTCTCGATGATGCGGGCGGCCCCTGTGCAGTCCACTGGCGGGCTGAACAGGAAGCCCTGGATTTCGCCGCAGCGCTCCTGCCTCAGCAGTTCGAGCTGTGCGCCGGTCTCCACGCCTTCAGCCGTCGTGTCGATGCCGAGATTGGCCCCGAGGCCGATGATCGCGCGCACGATGGCCATGGATTCGCGGCTGTTGCCGATATCGCGAACGAAGGATCGGTCGATCTTTAGCCGGCTGAATTGGAAGCGGCGAAGATAGCTCATGCTCGAATAGCCGGTGCCGAAATCATCGAGTGCAACCCGCACGCCGATGTCCTTGAGCCGCTGCAGCACGGCCAGATTTGCGCCCGTATCGGCAAGCAGCACGGATTCGGTGATCTCGATTTCCAGTCGCGCCGGCACAAGCCCGGATGCGGCCAGAGCCTGGCCGATATCCTCGGCGAGATGGCCGCCACGGAACTGCACAGCAGATGCGTTGACCGCGATAACGAGATCGGACGGCCAGTCAGCGGCGCGACGGCAGGCCTCGTTGAGCACCCAGCGGCCGATCGGCTCGATCATACCGGTCTCCTCGGCCAGCGGGATGAACTGCGCCGGCGAGACCATGCCGCGCCGGGGATTGCGCCAGCGCACCAGCGCCTCGAAGCCGCGCAGGCCGCCGGTCTTGACCGAGATGATCGGCTGGTAGTGAAGCTCGAGCTCCTGGTCGAGATCGGCACAGCGCAGCTCGAATTCGAGCTCGCGCCGGTCGCGCATCTCGGCGTCCATCTCCGGTTCGAAGAAGTGGAACGCACCCTTGCCCTCGCGTTTGGAGCGGTAGAGCGCGAGGTCGGCGCATTTGAGCAGCGCGCCGGTCTCGCGCGCATCGGCTGGCGCGATAGCCGCTCCGAGGCTCGCGCCGATCGTCAGCTTGTGGCCGTCATAAAGATGCGGTTCGCCGATGGCCTGGATGATGCGACGCGCCAGCGCCTCGACATCGGGACGGCTCAGCGCTCCACGCAGCAGGATTGCGAACTCGTCGCCACCGAGACGGGCGACGAGGTCGCTGCGGCGCAGCAGCCGACGAATACGGGCCGCGGTCTCGATCAGCAGGGAATCGCCCGCCGCATGGCCAAGCGTGTCGTTGACGACCTTGAAATCGTCGAGATCGACAAGCAGCAGAGCAAAGGGCTGGTGGCCGGCGACCGCAGTGGCCACAGCCTCCTCGATCTCCTGCGAGAAGGTGGTGCGGTTGCCGACGCCGGTCAGCGGATCGTGATGGGCAAGGAAGGAAATGCGATCCTCGGCGCGCTTGCGCTCGGTGATGTCGACGATGGTCGACAGCGTCGCGGGCGCCGCCCCGAAGCGGATGTGGCGGGCGTATTCGATGACATCAAGCTCGGTGCCGGTGGAAGTGCGGTGGCGGGCATGGCGCTCGCCCTCGATTGCTGCACTCGCCTGTCCGTCGCCGTGATCGAGGTCTTGAAGTCCAAGCGCCAGGAACTCGTCGCGGCTGCGACCATAGAGGTTGAGCGCCGCGGCGTTCACGCTCAGGAACGCGCCGCCCTCGGCCTTGCGCACATACATCGGCACCGGATTGTCGTCGAACAGCGAGCGGAACAGCGCTTCGCGGTTCTTGATCTCGCGCACGTCGGTCAGCGTTACGGCAAGCAGGCCGCCCGTCTCGACCACGCCGACCTGCAGCGACACCGCCTCGCCATCGAGGTCGTAGGCCAGCTCGAGCGAGGGTGCCGCCACGCCATGGGCGCGGGCCAGGCCAAGCTGGGCAAGCGCCTCCGACAAAGCCTGCGCCGCCCGTGCTTCGGACAGCAGCCGGAAACGGGTGTTTTCGGTCGAAAGGCCCAGCAGCCTTGCGGCGGCGTTGTTGACCGAGAGAATTTGGTAGTCGCGCATCTCGCCACCGGCGGTTTCCAGCGGGCTGAGCGCCAGGATGCCCTCGTCGGTCGAGTTGATCAACAGGCGGGCAAGGTCGATCTGGCTCTTGCGCGGGCGCGCGAAGACCATGAAATATTCGCCCGGCCAGCGGCAGGCCAGCGGCAGCGCCAGCACCTCGACGGTGGAGACCATGCCGTCGACCAGCGACCGGCAGAACGTCAGCTTCGGCGCAGCGGCGGCGCGGGCCTGGTCCATGGCGCTGGCAATTGCGCGGCGGAAGGCGAAGGGCAGCACGGAAAGCGTCGCTGCAGGCTCGGAAAGTCCGGCAATGGTGGTGAAGCGCGGACCGGCGCGCAGAATGAACCCGTCCTTGTCCGTTTGCAGGCGCAGCACCGCCATCTCGTCGGCGAAGCGGCCGATGCTGCCGAGCGCCAACTCTTCATAGGGCGGCAAGCCGCCATCGACGCGTGCAGCCTGCCAGCGGCGCAACACCAGCCTGACATCGTCGAACTCGGTATCGATATCAGGCGGCAGGTCGGCAGCGCGCATGACCGCCGGCCGCTCGGCGGCGCCGTCACGCGTTTCCGGCGGAAACGCCTTCGCCTTATCCCAAGCTCGCATTGCCAAAAGCATCCGGTCACCTGTCGCTGGTGCGACTGCCGATTTCCGCGGTCCGGCACTCGCCGGACGCCTGAAGGCATCGCATCTGTTGTCAGCATGCCGAACGTTTCGGCCCGACGGCACGGCCTCATGCCGGCACGGCAGGAAGGCCGGGCGCCGTCGCGGCGCAACCTATCGGGTGCAGGCTTACCGCCTGCTTAAGCGCAACGTCATATAAGTGTCATAGTGCGGGGACCGGCCCATGCCCTCGTCGCGTCCACGTCGTGGCCCGTTACCGTGATATCGCCGGTGGAAATCCCTATCGCGAGGACCGGCACACATCAACCTGCACGGGCACAGCAAAGTCGGAAGCGCCGCCCCTTCCATCCTCGACCAGTAGACTGGCGGGCACAAAAAAACGGGCAGGTTTCCCTGCCCGTTTACGTGTTCCGGGTACCCGGAAATTACTCGGCCGAAGCCTCGGCCGGGGCAGCAGCTGCAGCTGCGATGGCAGCAGCAGCGTCTTCCTGCGCCTTCTTGAGGGCAGCCAGACGCTCCTGGGCCTTCTTGCCCGGCTCGCCCTTGGTCGGGTTCGAGCGGGCTTCACGCTTGACGACGCCAGCCTCATCGAGGAAGCGGGCAACGCGGTCGGTCGGCAGGGCGCCGTTCGACAGCCAGTACTTGGCGCGGTCGGCGTCCAGCTTCATGCGGTCGCCGTCCTTGGGCAGCAGCGGGTTCCAGGCGCCGATCGCCTCGATGAAGCGGCCGTCGCGCGGGCTGCGGGCGTCAGCGATGACGATGTGGTAGTAGGGGCGCTTCTTCGAGCCGGCGCGGGCCAGACGGATCTTGAGGGACATTTTCTTACTCCTGGAGTGGTTCTGTCTTGGGTTCTTGGTCTTAAGTCTGTTCCGCCGTCAGGCGGAGGTAGTCTTGTCTGGCGCGCCATTGTGTTCGGCGGCCAGCATTTCGTGGTGACGGATCACCTCGCGGATGATGAAGTTAAGGAACTTCTCCGCGAAATCGGGATCGAGATGCGCATCGTCGGCAAGCCGGCGCAGACGCGCGATCTGGGTCTGCTCGCGCGCCGGGTCGGCCGGTGGCAGGCCATGGGTGGCCTTGAGCACGCCGACCGCCTGGGTGCAGCGGAAACGCTCGGCCAGCATATGGATGAGTGCTGCATCGATGTTGTCGATCGAAGCGCGCAGTTCCTGCAGCCGGGCCTTAGGGTCGATGTCGGTCATGGGCCCTCACTTCTTCTTGCCGAGGCCGGGCAGGCCGCCGCCGAGGCCCGGAAGCTTCATGCCGCCAGGCAGGCCGGGAAGACCGCCGCCGAGACCCGGCATGCCACCGGGAAGGCCTTTGAGACCCTGGCCGAGACCGGCTGCCTCAGCCTGCTTCTTCAGCGCCTCGAGCTGCTTGGGGTCCATCTTGGAAAGGTCAGGCATGCCGCCGCCGGGCATCATGCCGCCGAGGCCCATCTTGGAGGCCAGGCCGCCCATCATGCCGCGCATGAGGCCGCCGCCTTTGCCCTTGCCGCCCATCGCCTTCATCATGTCGGCCATCTGGCGATGCATCTTGAGCAGCTTGTTGATCTCGGCCGCATCGGTGCCGGAACCGGCGGCGATGCGCTTCTTGCGCGAATGCTTGAGCACGTCGGGATTGGCGCGCTCGGCCTTGGTCATCGACGAGATGATGGCGAGCTGGCGGCCGAACATCTTGTCGTCGAGGCCGGCCGCGGCCATCTGGTCCTTCATCTTGCCCATGCCGGGAATCATGCCCATGATGCCGCCCATGCCGCCCATCTTCTGCATCTGGCCAAGCTGGTCGGCGAGGTCGTTCAGGTCGAACTTGCCCGACTGCATCTTCTTGGCCATCGCCGCGGCCTTTTCCGCGTCGATGGTTTCGGCAGCCTTCTCGACCAGCGAAACGATGTCGCCCATGCCGAGGATGCGGTCGGCGATGCGCTTGGGATAGAACTCCTCCAGCGCATCCATCTTTTCGCCGACACCGATCAGCTTGATCGGCTTGCCGGTGACGGCGCGCATCGAAAGGGCGGCACCGCCACGGCCGTCGCCGTCCATGCGGGTCAGCACCAGGCCGGTGATGCCGACGCGGTCGTCGAAACTCTTGGCGAGGTTGACGGCGTCCTGACCGGTCAGCGAGTCGGCCACGAGCAGGATTTCGTGCGGGTCCGACACCTTGCGGATGTCGGCCATCTCGACCATCAGCGGCTCATCGATATGGGTGCGGCCGGCGGTGTCGAGGATGACGATGTCATGGCCGCCGAGCTTGGCCGCCTGGACGGCGCGCTTGGCGATGTCGACCGGCGACTGGCCGGCAATAACAGGCAGCGTCGCCACCTTGGTCTGCTCGCCGAGCTGGCGCAGCTGCTCCTGGGCGGCCGGGCGACGCGTGTCGAGCGAGGCCATCAGGACCTTCTTGCCCTGGCGCTCGGTCATCCGCTTGGCGATCTTGGCGGTGGTCGTCGTCTTGCCCGAGCCCTGAAGGCCGACCATCATGATGACGACGGGGGCCGGCGCGTTGAGGTCGATGGCAACGCCTTCGGCGCCGAGCATCTCGACCAGCTCGTCATGGACGATCTTGACGACCATCTGCCCGGGCTTGATCGACTTCAGAACCGCGGCACCCACGGCCTTCTCGCGCACCCGGTCGGTGAACGAACGGACGACCTCGAGCGCGACGTCGGCTTCGAGCAGGGCGCGACGGACCTCGCGCAGAGCGGCCGTAACATCGGCCTCCGACAGCGCGCCACGGCCAGTGAGGCCGTTCAGGATCGATCCAAGCCGCTCTTGCAGCGATTCAAACATTCGACTTTCCCTTTCCCGGACACACATGCGTTGGCCGAGAAGTAATGCCTCCGCGCCCAAGCGCCAAACCATTCATGCGGCCAAAACCAAAAAGCACCCGGGGGCGCATCGCGCTGCCGGGTGTTGGCCTCCGGGATCGTTTGACAACCTCTGGGGTGTCCCGGTCGGCCGCTAGGAGTGGAACTCTTCGCGGAATTTCGAGGGCTGTAGACAGGAAAATGGCCGGGGAGTCAAGCTTTGCCACCACTTTTGCGCCGCGCCGGCGTCACGGCAGACGCTCGCCGTCGAGGATACGGGCATAGAGATCGAGATAGCCATGCGCGGTCCTGGCAATGGAGAAACGTTCGGCCGCCACCTCGCGGCAACGCGCCGGTGCCAGCGCCGACACATCATCGAGGGCTGCGGCAAACTCTTTGTCCGTCTCGAACAGCCGCCCCGTCTCCGGATCGACGATCTCAGGCATCGCCCCGCGGGGTGTCGCCAGCACCGGCGTACCGCACAGCATCGCCTCGACCGGTGCCATGCCAAAGGGCTCCTCCCAGGCGATCGGGTTTAGGAAGGCACGCGCTTGGCCGAGCAAAGCGAGCTTCTCGTCGCCATCGACGATGCCGTGGAAATGATAGCGCGGCGAAAGGCTCTTGAAGAAGACGAGGTCGCGGCGCACCTGGCTGCGCGTCAGCAGCATCCAGCGCGCGCCTCCGGCTATGTCCAGGCCAAAATCGTATTTCCGCGCGAGCCCCACCGCGCGGTTCAGGTTCTTGCTTGCCCGCGCTATGCCGGCAAGGAAAAGCAGCCGGTCGTTCTTGCCTGCGGACAGGCGGTACTCATCGACGGGAAAGCCGTTGAAGACGAAGCTCTGCCGGCCATGATTCCGGGCATGGCTGGCGCTGACGAAGCTCCAGTTGCCGTCGCTGTCGGCAAGGCTCCCCCCCACCGCATGCATGGTGTTGAGGGTGGGCAGCGGAAGCTCGAGATGCGGCCCATGACAATGGACGAGTTGCGTATCCGCCGGAATGGCCTCGCGGATTTGCTGCTCGGTCGAGGCCTGCCGCAACTCGAAGGAGGCAGGGCCGGTGACATGGCCGGCAACGACCACGACCTGATGGTCGCGCCGCATCAGCTCCCTGGCCAGCCACTCGACCTGCCGTTGGGTGCCGCCATAGCCCCTGCAAGGGACCGCACCCGATACGATCAGTGCAATTCGCAAGACTTATCCCCATACGATCTCGGCGCATATCACCAGTTATATAAGACTTCACTCAATTATCGTTTGCGACACCTTGCGCGAAACCCGTTAATCACTCCAGAATAGTGTTCATATGATAGTGTTTTACGAAACGACCCACCAAGCAATTTTGAATTACTTTCAAGCAGCTTGTTCAGATGCGCAAACGACATACGCGAGGCGTTCCTCAACCTGATGCGGCTGGCGAGGCCACGCCGTCATTGGCCGGCTTTGTTGAGAACATCGAGTTCGCCCTGGTGGTCATCGACGCCGACGGCAAGATCACCTTCGTCAACAAAACGGCCGAAAGGATGTTCGGTTACGACTACGACGAGATGATCGGCCAGACGCTCGACCTGATCATTCCGCCACGGCTGCGCGGCGCCCACGAAGCCGGGGTGGCCAAGGTCGGTTCCGGCAAGCGCTCGAAGCTGAGCGGCAAGACAGTCGAAGTGACGGCGCAGCGGCGCGACGGCAACGAATTCCCGATTGAGCTGTCGCTGTCGGTCTGGAACGGCCCCCATGGCGTGGCCATGGGCGGGCTGATCCGCGATATCTCCGATCGCCGCCAGCGCGACATCAGGTTGCACAGGCTCGCCCACCAGGATGCGCTGACGGGCCTGCCCAATCGCTTCCAGTTCGACATGCGCCTTGAGGAAGCGCTCGAGATCGGCGAGCAGACTGCCGTGCTCTTGATCGATCTCGACGGCTTCAGAAGGATCAACGACACGCTGGGCCATGCCACCGGCGACACGCTGCTTCAGGCGCTTGCCGTGCGGCTGCCCGCTGCCGTCGAGGCCGATGCCATGGTGGCCCGGCTTGGCAGCGACGAATTTGCCGTGCTCCTGCGTCGCATCGACGACCCGGCGACGGCCGCGGCTGCGGCCCGTGCCTTGCTGCAGTCCTTCGACAAGCCCTTCGGCATCGGCGATCACCTTTTGAAGCTCGGCGTCAGCATCGGCGGCGCGGTCGGCCCGCGCGACGGCGGCGACCTCGAGGAGCTGCTGGCCAGCGCCGATCTCGCCCTCTACCGGGCGCGCCAGCGCGGCTCCAGCTACTGCATGTTCGAGCCGTCCATGCTCAACGCGGTGGCGGTGCGGCGGGCGCTTCAGGACGAGCTGCTGCGGGCCATAGGCGCCGGCGAGTTCACGCTTCATTACCAGCCTCAGGTGTGCCTCAACTCGGGCAGGGTGGTCGGCGCCGAAGCGCTGCTGCGCTGGAACCATCCGACACGCGGCCTGCTCGAGCCCGCCGACTTCCTGGCTGTACTCGAAACCCATTCCGGCGCGCTGACGGTCGGCAACTGGATCCTCGACGAGGCCTGCCGGCAATCGGCTGTCTGGCGCGCCGAGGGCCTGCCGGCACTGCGCATGGCAGTCAATCTGTTCGCCGTGCAGGTCAACGCCGGCAACCTGGCCGAAACGGTGATGGCAGCGCTCGAGCGGCATCGCCTGCCGTCCCGCGCCCTCGAACTCGAGATCACCGAGACCATCGCCCTCGACAATGAAGAGCGCACGCTCGCACCTTTCCGCGAACTCGCGACGGCCGGCGTCGGCCTCGCCTTTGACGATTTCGGCACCGGACACGCGGCGCTCAGCACCATCAAGCGGTTTCCGCTGACCGTGCTCAAGATCGACCGCAGCTTCGTGCGTGACCTGCTCAACGAACCCCGGGACGCCGCGATCGTGCGCGCCGTGCTCGGCATGGCCAACGACATGGCGATGACCGTCGTCGCTGAAGGCATCGAGACGTTGGCCCACGAGGCCGTGCTCCTTGGCATGGGCTGCCGCATCGGCCAAGGCTATCTCTATTCGAAGGCCATTCCGGCCGATGATTTCGCTGCCCTGGTCAAGCGCCGCGAAAATAGCGTGCCGAGAGACAGCTGACCGCGGTTTTCCGTACAATTCGGGGCTGGCGGGTATAAAATCCCAAGGCAGCGGGCTGCATCGGCCACCGGCGCGGCACTACGGCACACCTGGAAGCCGCGGCCTGCCCACACCAGGGAGGTTGCGATGCCGGAAATGGTGAAGACCGAGCTGCTCCAGCCCGGGGCGCTGACGCCCATGACCTCGACCGAGATCGTCAACACGATGGCGCACTATCATCGCGCCGAAATGGCGAGGATGGCCGGCTGGCGCGACCGCATCGACCGCACCAGCAACTGGGCGATCACGGTAGTCGCCGCGATGCTGTCGGTGTCCCTGTCGACGCCGAGCGCTCATCACGGCGTGCTGCTGTTTGCCATGCTGCTCGTCTTCCTCCTGCTATGGATCGAAGCGCGCCGCTATCGCTTCTTCGACGTCTACCGTTCACGGGTGCGCACCTTCGAACGCTATTATTTCGCGCCGATCTTCTCGCCGCTTGCCGGAGATACCGTCAACTGGCGGCAGATGCTGGCCGAAAGCCTCCGCGATCCGCAGTTCCGCATCTCCTACGCTGACGCCTTCTCGCGCCGGCTGAGACGCAACTACATCTGGATGTTCCTGATCCTGCTGCTCGCATGGGTGCTCAAGATCACGACCCCGACGCTGCAAAGCCATGGCAGTGCCGACCTCGTGTCGTCGCTCTGGGACCTGGCCGCCAACGCCAGCCTCGGACCGTTGCCGGGTTGGCTGGTCGTCCTTGTCGTGACAGCCTTCTATCTCTGGCTGCTTCGCGCTTCGCTGCGCCCGGCCGACGATGCGACCGAAGGCAATCTCAGCAAGGTCCATGTGTGAGCACCGCCGGGCGTCAAGCCCGGCGATCTCGCCAAGGATTAACGCACCACATAGACGATGCGGCGGCTGGACGGCTCGACCAGCACCGGCTGGCCGTTCACATAGACGTAGCGATACTCGTAGTCGGGGATTTCGGTCAGATCCACCGTATCGGGCAGGCTCCCCCCAACGACAACCTCGCCGTCCAGATAGACAGGCTCGATCCGGTGGCTGGTTACGTAGCTGCGCACCTCGCCAGGCGGCTCTATCGCCGGTCCGGCAACGCCGGCAATGATGGCGCCGGTCGTGTCATCGATGACCACGTCACCGGCACCGCCAGCGGCCGTCGGATCGACCACGACCACGTCGGAACCTGCAGGGCGCTGAGACAAAACGATGTCCTGACCACCGAAATCGCCAACAAGATAGTCGGCATAGACCCAGCCCTCACCGCCGGAATCTGATATCGAGCACCACTTGCTGTTTTCGAGGCAGCCACGCAGCACCGTTGACTGGCCGGCATCGATCACGCCGATGACGGGATATTGCGGCCCGGGGCCGGCGCGCACGTTCAAATCGGTGGCGGCGGAAACGGCGGTCTCCGCAAAAGAGGGGACGGAGAAGGCGAGAAGTGCCCCCGCGACAGCGGGTAGCAGCAAGGTGGGTTTCATCTTTTCGCTCCTTTTCTTGGTCCCCCAGGAGCAGGGAACGAGACCCGTTAGCATCCGTTCCGGCCAAAATGCCGACGTTCCGCTCACAAATTGTTCCGGCCTTTCACTGCAGCCAGTCGGGCCGGCCTGTGCAGGATGGCCTGCCCCAACCCCACGTCCCCCGCCTCCGGCACCCTGAGGTTGAACAAACTCGGGCATAGCTCTTTGCAGTCGAAAGACCCGGGAACCCGCACCGACGATCACAACATCGGCATCTTCCATGGTTTTTCCCCGCTCTCGCCACATTCACCGCTTGATCGTGTGCGAGTTTTTTGCCACCAGCCATTGCAAGACAGTGGGGACGTAAACGCCTTCTTAACGATGACAAGAGAGCGTGCGGCTGGCAACTTCCCTCCCAAGGGCATTGATTCAGGCATCAGGAGTACGGCATGGCAATACTTGCCAAGGTGAAGACTTTTGCTGCGGCCTCCGCCATGCTGGCGGTGACGGCTGGCGGCGCATACGCTGCCCAGTGCGGCAACAACTCAGGCGGCTTCGAGGCCTGGAAGGCTTCGTTTGCGAAGGAAGCCGCAGCCAACGGCATCAGCGGCAGGGCGCTCGACGCTTTGTCCGATACGACCTATGCCACCAAGACGATCTACGCCGACCGCAACCAGAAAAGCTTCAAGCTCTCGCTCGACCAGTTCATGGCCAAGCGCGGCGGCAAGACCATCGCTTCGAAGGGCAAGGTGCTGAAGAAGCAGAACGCCGCACTCTTCCAGAGCATCGAGCAGCGCTACGGCGTTCCGGCGGGCCCGCTGATCGCGATCTGGGGCATGGAAACCGGTTTCGGCGCCTATATGGGCAATCAGCACACGCTGTCGGCCGTGGCGACGCTCGCCTATGACTGCCGCCGCTCGGACTATTTCACCGACCAGCTCTACGCAGCCCTCAAGCTGGTCCAGTCGGGCACGCTGGCGACCAACGCCGTCGGCGCGGCCCATGGCGAAATCGGCCAGACTCAGTTCCTGCCTGTCAACGTGCTGAAGTACGGCGCCGACGGCGACGGCAACGGCAAGATCGACATGGTCCGCTCCAAGGCCGACGCGCTGGCTTCAACCGCCAACTTCCTGCGCGGCCATGGCTGGCAGCCAGGCGCTGGCTACCAGCCCGGCCAGGCCAATTTCGCCGCACTCCAGGGCTGGAACGCGGCCAGCGTCTACCAGCAGGCCATCGCCATCATCGGCGCCGAGATTGACGGAAACTAAAGCCCGCAGACCTGACACGACCCTGTCAGGAGACATTTCCGGAGCACTGGCAAAGCCAGGACCTCGGACGCAGAATGACAAAAGCCCGGTGCCTGCACCGGGCTTTTTCGATGCGGACGAGGATTTTTTCATGAACAGCCTGAGCGGCCTGCCCGCCGATCTCTCGCCCTTCGGCAATGTCGAAGGTTATGCCCACTACCCCAAATCAGTGACCCCGGGCCTGCCGGCGACATCTGGCGGCGGCCTGCTGAAATGGTACGACATCGCAGAGCGCGACACGCCGGTGACGCGCGATACCGACGCGCTCGCCCGCCGCTTCCTCGCAGCCGAAACGGCGACCGGCCGCCTCGACCTCAAGGGTGAGCTCGGCTTCGTCATCCTGCACCGCTGCGGCGGCGACTTCCATTTCCTGCTGGTGAGCTCGTGGCGCAATGCCAACGAGATGTGGGAAACCGTCTATGCCAAGACGGCCAACGCACCCGATTTTTCGCTGTTTCCGCTGCCCGGGCCGCATCGAGCCACGTTCTGCGTCTGGGAACTGGCCGCGGTCAACCACGAACGGCTGGCATTCAGCAGTTATCTATTCTCGGCGCGCGATGAGGTGGCCAAGCGGACATATCTCCGGGATATGTATGAAGGCGGAGCGTGAATGAGACGAGGCAATGAGCCCCGCCCTCACCAGCGCGCCCACGTCAACCAATCGCGCTATGACCTAGGTGCAGGTGCGGATTGTGCCGACCTTCACAAGCTGCTGCCATTTCGGACCCAGCGTCTCCCGCGCAGAAACCGCATCCGAAGCACCGCTTTCACCCTCGCGGAACATCTTTATGGCAAACGACTGCTGATATCCGCCTGAGACGATTGTTGGTCCAGGGATATATTGTGTATTTCCGTGATAGGTTGCCCTGTTGCCATAGATCATGGCAGTGCCACTGGTTTGGTAGCTTCCGGGCATCTGCGTCACCTGAACGTCGCTCGATGCAGCCGAGTCGAAGATGATGTAACGGTCAAAGCCAGCTTTGAGAGTTTCGATCGCTGCCTGCTTTTGCGCAACGTTTGCCGCACCAGCACCACCGCACATCGCCTCAGCTGATGTCTGCACGATAGCGGTGCTAGATGATGTCTTGATGGTGTTGCTAGATGCGCAAGACGCCAAAATTAGACATGAAAACGCGCATATACTATTCTTGCTGATCATCTGGAATTCATCCCCCTCAATGTTTCCATTGAGGCTTTCCGTGAATTCGATGTCAACTTCGCGTCTTTTGGATCAACAGCGCTTTTTGGTGATGCGCTTTCCTGTACGGGAATTACATTATCAACATCACATCTTCTGGGCACGCTACCCGTCGGCCAAGGAGGCGGGTTCCTTCTCCGAGTTCACGGGGAAAAGCGGCCCGAAGGGCCGGATGAGGGGCAGCGCGTAAGTATGAGGGGCTTGCATGGCCCCTCATCAGCCTGCCAGCATCTTCTCCCTTAGAACGGGGAGAAGAAAAGCTCATCATTACCGGTTGCGCGCGGCCAGCGTGCGCAGGCGCAGAGCGTTGAGCTTGATGAAGCCGGCAGCGTCCTTCTGGTCGTAGGCGCCCTGGTCGTCCTCGAACGTGACCAGCTTGTCGGAATAGAGCGACTTCGCGCTCTCGCGGCCGATGACCATGACGTTGCCCTTGTAGAGCTTGAGCGTAACTTCGCCCTCGACGTCCTTCTGGCTGAGGTCGATCGCCGCCTGCAGCATCTGGCGCTCGGGCGAGAACCAGAAGCCGTAGTAGATCAGCTCGGCGTAGCGCGGCATCAGCTCATCCTTGAGGTGCGCCGCACCGCGGTCGAGCGTGATCGATTCGATGGCGCGGTGCGCAGAGAGCAAGATGGTGCCGCCGGGGGTCTCGTAGACGCCGCGCGACTTCATGCCGACGAAACGGTTCTCGACAAGGTCGAGGCGGCCGATGCCGTTGTCGCGGCCATAATCGTTGAGCTTGGCGAGCAGGGTCGCCGGCGACAGGCGCTCGCCGTTGATCGAAACGGCATCGCCCTTTTCGAAGCCGATCTTGATGATGGTCGCCTTATCGGGCGCGGCTTCAGGCGAAATCGTGCGCATGTGGACATATTCGGGCGCCTCGACGGCCGGATCTTCCAGTACCTTGCCCTCCGACGAGGAGTGCAGCAGGTTGGCGTCGACTGAGAAGGGGGCCTCGCCCTTCTTGTCCTTGGCGACCGGGATCTGGTGCTTCTCGGCGAAGTCGAGCAGATCGGTGCGGCTCTTGAACGACCAGTCGCGCCACGGCGCGATGATCTTGATATCGGGGTTGAGCGCGTAGGCCGACAGCTCGAAGCGGACCTGGTCGTTGCCCTTGCCGGTGGCGCCGTGCGCGATGGCGTCGGCACCGGTCTTGCGGGCGATGTCGACGAGGTGCTTGGAGATCAGCGGACGGGCGATCGAGGTGCCGAGCAGATAGACGCCTTCATAGACGGCATTGGCGCGGAACATCGGGAAAACGAAGTCGCGGACGAATTCCTCGCGCACGTCCTCGATGAAGATTTCCTTGATGCCGAGCATCTCGGCCTTCTTGCGCGCCGGCTCGAGTTCCTCGCCCTGGCCGAGATCGGCGGTGAATGTGACGACCTCTGCATTGAGCTCGGTCTGCAGCCACTTCAGGATGATGGAGGTGTCGAGACCGCCGGAATAGGCGAGCACGACCTTCTTGACGTCTTTCCACTTGGACATTTGAGCACGGCACCTTTTGCAAGCGGCCGGCTGGGGCCGCGTTTCCCGGGCTTTCTAAGCACGAACGGCGAGCCGGGCAAGGGCGATGATGCCGCTGGGTGAGTAGGGGGATCAGGTCGACCCCCACTCCGGCTCTTCGGGCCATCTTTCCCCCGATCGACGGGGAAGAGGAGGTCCTCCCAGCTTGGGTTCCTCGCCCCGTCGCCTACTTCCGCTTCATCGCCTCGAGCAGCGCCGCACCGAATGCGCCTTGCTGCTCCGGCTTGTTCTGCTGTGGCTTGGACGAGGCGAACTTCATGTCGCGGGCCTTGGCGGGAGCGGCCGAGCGCGGCGCCGCCTCGCCGCCGTCCTTGCGCATGGTGAGCCCGATGCGCTTGCGCGGGATGTCCACCTCGACGACGCGGACCTTCACCACGTCACCGGCCTTCACGACCTCATGCGGGTCCTTCACGAACTTGTCGGCCAGCTGCGAGACATGGACAAGGCCGTCCTGGTGCACGCCGATGTCGACGAAGGCGCCAAAGGCGGCAACGTTGGTCACCGTACCCTCGAGCAGCATGCCCGGCTTCAGGTCCTTGATGTCGTCGACCCCGTCGGCGAAGGTCGCGGTCTTGAAGCCCGGACGCGGATCACGACCCGGCTTTTCCAGCTCGGCGATGATGTCGCGCACGGTCGGCAGGCCGAAACGCTCATCGACGAACGCGCGGGGATCGATGGCCTTCAGCGCGGCACTGTCGCCCATCAGCTGGCGCAGGTCGCGGCCGCAGGACGCAACGATCTTCTTGGCGACGCCATAGGCTTCAGGATGGACCGAGGATGCATCGAGCGGCTCCTTGCCGTCGCGGATGCGCAGGAAGCCGGCGCATTGCTCGAAGGCGCGCTGGCCGAGACGCGGTACCGACAGCAGATCGCGGCGCGTGGCGAAGGCGCCCGAAGCGTCGCGATAGGCCACGATCGACTCGGCAAGCGACGGCCCGAGGCCTGAGACACGGGCGAGAAGGGGGGCGGAGGCCGTGTTGAGGTCGACGCCGACGGCGTTCACCGCATCCTCGACCACCGCTTCGAGCGAGCGGCCGAGACGGTACTGGTCGACGTCATGCTGATATTGGCCGACGCCGATCGACTTGGGCTCGATCTTGACCAGCTCGGCGAGCGGATCCTGCAGGCGCCGCGCAATGGACACGGCACCACGCAGCGACACGTCGAGATTGGGGAACTCGGCGGCAGCAGTGGCCGACGCCGAATAGACCGACGCGCCGGCCTCGCTGACGATGACCTTGGTCGGCTTCGGCGCCGGCATGTCAGTCAGCATATCGGCGACCAGACGCTCGGTCTCGCGGCTACCGGTGCCGTTGCCGATGGCGATCAGCTCGACCTTGTGGCGGATGATAAGCCGGGTCAGCTCGGCCTGTGTACCGCGCACGTCGTTCTTGGGCGGGAAGGGGTAGACGGTGGTGGTGTCGAGCACCTTGCCGGTGGCATCGATGACCGCGACCTTGACACCGGTACGGATGCCTGGATCGAGGCCCATGGTGGCGCGCGAGCCGGCCGGGGCAGCGAGCAGCAGATCCTTCAGGTTGCGCGAGAAGACGCGAATCGCCTCTTCTTCGGCCGCCTCGCGCAGGTCGCGCATCAGGTCGAGCGACAAGGACAGCGACAGCTTCACCCGCCAGGTCCAGCCGGCAACCTGCATCAGCCACTGGTCGCCCGGAAGCGTTGCGCCAATCGCATAGGCGGCGGCGATCATGCGCTCGACCGGCTTGACCGGCGAGATGTCGTCGGCATCGATCTCGAGGTCGAGCGACAGCACGTCCTCGTTGCGGCCGCGCAGCATGGCCAGCGCGCGGTGGCTAGGCACGGAAGCCCAGCGCTCGGAATGGTCGAAATAATCGGAGAACTTGGCGCCGGCCTCCTGCTTGCCGTCGACGACGCGGGCGCGCATCACCGCACGCTCCTTCATGTGGGTGCGCAGACGGCCGAGCAGGTCGGCGTTCTCCGAGATGCTCTCGGCGACGATGTCGCGCGCGCCTTCGAGCGCTGCCTTCACGTCGGCGACCTCTCCGGCGACATAAGCCACGGCGAGTTCAGCCGGCACCTTGGAGCGGTCGGCGAGGATGGCTTCGGCCAGAGGGCCTAGCCCGCGCTCCCTGGCGATTTCAGCCTTGGTGCGGCGCTTCGGCTTGTAGGGCAGGTAGATGTCCTCAAGCTCTGCCTTGGTCGTTACGGTAGCGATTCGAACCGCCAGATCGTCGGTCATCTTGCCCTGGCTGGTGATCGATTCGACGATTGCCGCGCGGCGCGCCTCGAGCTCGCGCAGATAGGCAAGGCGCTCGGAGAGATCGCGCAGCTGCGTGTCGTCGAGGCCGCCGGTGACCTCCTTGCGGTAGCGGGCGACGAACGGCACGGTCGCGCCCTCGTCGAGCAGTCCGACCGCGGCCACGACCTGCTCGGGCTTCGCGTTGATCTCGGCCGCGATGATCGCAGCGATTTTCCTGTTGTCGCCAGCCATGGAATCCTGGTGCCTGTTGAACGGGTGCGCGAACATAGTGACTGCCGGCCGGAACGCCAAACGGCCATTGTCCCACGCCATCTCAAGCTCCACAGAAAAGCGGCAGGGCTGCGGCAATCGGCGCGGGCAGGGGCGGAAGTTTTGGCAGGTTTCCTTCGCACTTCCGCGTATCTTCCCCGGAAGGCGCGCGCCCTCAGGAGCACATGAATGAAGTTCGACCGGGTTCTGTTTGTCGCCGCTGCATTGTTCGGTGCAGCCGGCGTGGCGCTATCTGCCGCAGCCAGCCATGGCGGCAGCGCCAATTTCGCCACGGCCGCAAACTTCCTGCTGTTTCACGCGCCTGTGCTGTTGGCGCTGTCGCTGGTGGTTGCGGGCAGCCGTGTGCTGCACATCGGAGCCGCCATCCTGCTTCTGGCGGTGCTGCTGTTCTCCGGCGACCTGCTGGCGCGCGACTATCTCGGGCAGCGCCTGTTTCCGTTTGCCGCGCCGGTGGGCGGCACCGGCATGATTGTGGGCTGGTTGACGCTGGCCGTCGGCGGGCTGTTGGCACGCAGGGACGGTTGACGTTCAGCCGATCCGATACGGCAGCGGATGCCGGACATCCCTGTCGATCACCAGCCGTCGCTTGAGCGGCGGCACGGCACGCTGCAGGCAATTGGTGCGCTCGCAGATGCGGCAGGAGATGCCGATCGGATCGAAGGCGGTCTTGCTGCCCAGCTCCAGCCCGTCGGCGTAGACAAAATCCTGGGCGTAGGTGACCTCGCAGCCAAGTGCGATGGCATAGCGGCGATGCGGCGCGTTGAAGCCGCCGCCGCCCTTTGAAATCTCGGTTGCGATGCAGAGATAGCGCGCGCCATCGGGCGTTTCAGCCAGTTGGCGGATGATGCGCCCTGGCGTCTCGAAGGCTTGGTGCACGTTCCACAGCGGGCAGGCAGCGCCAAAGCGGGCGAACTGCAGCTTGGCCGCACTATGGCGCTTGGTGATGTTGCCGGCGCGGTCGATGCGGGCAAAGAAGATCGGCACGCCCTTGTGGCCTGGGCGCTGCAAGGTGCTGAGGCGATGCGCCACCTGCTCGATCGAGGCGCCGAAATGCGCCGCCAACAATTCGAGATCGTGGCGCAGCTCGCCGGCCGCGCGCATGAACGCCTGGTAAGGCAGGGCAAGCGCCCCAGCGAAATAGTTGCGCAGCCCCATCTTGCAGATCTCCAGCGCCTCGCTGGTGCGGAAATCGGCAGAGCGAGCGACCTGCGCCACCTCGGCCTCTATCTCCATCTCGGCGATCTGAAAGGCAATCTGGAAGCTGCGGGTGGCAAGCGGCGAGTAGGGGTTGAGAAACAGCACGCCCGATTTAGCGTCGAAGCGGCGCAGCGCGTCGTCATCGGCATCAACGCGGGC